>JALHPN010000026.1 GCA_022842465.1 Polyangiaceae bacterium
GCGTCCGCCGCTCCCGCCCGCGGGTCCGCCGGTCGAGACGCGGCCGCCGAACGCGGCGGGCCAGGCGCCTGCCTTCGAGGGGCAGACGCGGGCCCCGTCACGCCGTGCCAACGTGCCGTTCACGACGCGGATCGTGGCCTCCGGCCTCCAGAGCCCGTGGTCTATCGCGTTCCTCCCCGACGGCGCGCTCCTCGTCACGGAGCGACCCGGACGCCTTCGGATCCTTCGTCGTGACGGGACGACGTCGGCGCCGGTCGCGGGCGCACCGGCGGTCGACGCGGCGGGGCAGGGGGGGCTCCTCGACGTGACGCTCGATCCCGCCTTCGCGACGAACGGCCTCCTCTATCTCAGCTACGCGGAGCCACGCGCGGGCGGCAACGGGACCTCGGTGGCGCGCGCGCGCCTCGTCCGTGACGAGCCGGCAGAGCTCGCCGACGTCCAGACGATCTGGCGGCAGAGGCCGACGGTTCCGTCCGGCATGCACTTCGGCTCGCGCATCGTCGTCTCGCGCGAGGGTCACCTCTTCGTCACGCTCGGCGACCGCGGGAGCCAGCGGGAGGCCGCGCGCGATCTCGGTGGCACGCTCGGGAAGGTCGTGCGCATCCGCACCGACGGCACGGCGCCGGCGGACAACCCGTTCGTCGATCGCGCGGGCGCGCTCCCGGAGATCTGGTCGCTCGGCCATCGCAACGTCCAGTCCGCGGCGTTGAATCCTCTCACCGGCGAGCTCTGGACGGTCGAGCACGGGGCGCGCGGCGGCGACGAGCTCAACATCGCGCGCGCCGGCAAGGACTACGGCTGGCCGCTCACGACCTACGGCATCGACTACGACGGCACCCCGGTCGGCGCGGGTCTCACGTCCGCGCCCGGGATCGAGCAGCCGGTCTACTACTGGGACCCGGTCATCGCGCCGTCCGGGATGGCGTTCTACGAGGCGGACCGCGCGCCGGCCTGGAAGGGCAGCTTGTTCGTCGGGGCGCTGGCGGGGACACACCTCGCGCGCCTGACGATCGACGGAGACCGCGTCGTCGGCGAAGAGCGACTCCTCGAGGGCGAGGGGCGCATCCGCGACGTCCGCGTCGGTCCGGAGGGGACGCTCTTCGTCGCGAACGAGTCCCGCGGTCACATCGTCGAGCTCGTCCCGACCCCGTGATGCCGCCGACGGCAAGGTGGGCTGACTACGGCGGGCAGTCCGTCGTCTCCGGTCACCGGCCGCTGCACGGGGTCGTGATGTCGCCGCTCTCGTCGCCCTTCAGGAAGACGCCGCTCACGAAGCCTTCCTTGCCGCCGACCGTGACCTTCACCCACTTGTCGTGGGAGAAGCCCGACGACGACACTGTGTCGCCCTCGGTCCAGCAGCTCGCGTCGAGCTTGCCGTTCGCCGACACCCTGCCGACGACCGCTGCGCTCGTCGAGGCGCGCGCATGCACCGTCGCCGCCTTCCACGCCGTGACGGTCCCGTCGGACTCCCCGTCGTTGCCCACCTCCTCGGGCGCGGGCGCGGGCGTGGTGTCGACGACGCCCTTCGCCTTGCAGGGAAGCGACACGCCGCGCGCGCGGAGGTACTCGACGGGGTTCATCCCGTTGCCCGAGCCGACGCGGCTCGCGCTGCGGTAGGTCCGGAGGTGGAGGTGCGGTCCGGTCGAGCGCCCCTCCGATCCGACGGCGGCGATCTTCTGGCCCGCCTTCACGCGCGCTCCCGCCTGGACGAAGCGTCGCGACATGTGGCCGTACTCGGTCATGCTGCCGTCGTCGTGCTTGATGCGGATCCACTGGCCGTAGCCCTGCGCCGGGCCGGAGACGGTGACCGTGCCTGCCATGACGGCGAAGATGGGCGTTCCGATCTTGTTCGCGAGGTCGACGCCGTCGTGTCCGCCGTGGAAGCCCTGCGAGACGCGCGCGTCGACGGGGCACGCGCCGCCTCCGCCCGAGACGACCGCGCTCTCGTCCGTGCCCTCTTCTTCTTCGGCGAAGCCGTCCTCCGCCGTCGGCGCCGCGCAGCCGAGACCGACGAAGGCGAGCACGGAGGCGACGAGCAGGAGTCTGGCCATGTCCCACCCAGGGGCAGACGGCGTGCCCACGTCACGCGCGCGGAGATCACCGGCGAGGCTCCCGCATTTCCGGGAGAGGCCTCGCGCGGCTCCGATCGCCTCATGCGAACCGGCGCTCCATGAGAGCCGCGATCAGGGGTGATCACAGCGCCGCCGGAAAGCTGCGGCGCGGGCGCCCGCCGCGGCTAGGGCGCGGCGCTCGAGGCGGCTTCGCCCCGACGGAGCGTCGAGTGCGTGCGCCCGTAGGCGACGTAGAGGACGAGCCCGATCGCGAGCCACACGCCGAGGCGCAGCCAGTTCGGCCAGCCGAGGCCGAAGATCATCGCGGTGCACAGGACTGCGCCGGACAGCGAGACGAGCGGCACGGCAGGGACGCGGAACGGCCGCGCGAGCTGTGGCTCCTTCACGCGCATCACCCACACGCCGAGCGAGACGAGGATGAACGCGAAGAGCGTCCCGATGCTCGTCATGTCGCCGACCACGTCGCCGGGGACGAACGCCGCGAACGCGCCGACGAACACGAGGAAGAGGAGGTTCGACTTGTACGGCGTCTTGAACCTCGGGTGGAGCTCGGAGAACATCTTCGGTACGAGCCCGTCGCGGCTCATCGAGAAGAAGACGCGCGACTGTCCGAGCAGCATGACGAGGATGACGGAGGAGAAGCCGCCGAGGATGGCCACCGTCACGAAGTTCGCGAGCCAGCCGTAGCCCGGCATCGCGCGCTGGATCGCCTGCGCGACGGAGGCCTCGCTGCCCGTGGTCCGGAAGAACTCGACCGGCGCGAGCCCGGTGAGCACGTGGGCGAAGAGGACGTAGAGCACGGTGCACACCGCGAGCGAGCCGAGGATCGCGATCGGCATGTCGCGCTTCGGATTCTTCGCCTCCTGCGCCGCGGTCGACACGGCGTCGAACCCGATGAAGGCGAAGAACACGATCCCGGCCGCGCCGAGCACGCCCATCGCGCCGCCGTACGCGTGCGTGACGCCCTGCCTGTCCGTGTACTCGGAGGCCGGCGGGATGTAGGGCGTGTGGTTCGCCGGGTCGATGAACCGCCAGCCGAGCCCGATGATGAGGATGACGATCGCGATCTTCACGAAGACGATGATCGAGTTCACGACCGCGGACTCGTGGATCCCGCGGACGAGCAGCAGCGTCAGGACGACGAGGATGCCGAGCGCCGGGATGTTCACGATCCCGTGCGCGCCCGTGACGACGTCCACCTCGAACGGTGAGTGGCAGAGCGCGTAGGGGATGTGGATGCCGAAGATCTCGAGGAGCTTGTTCAGGTACTCGCTCCACGCGATCGCCACCGTCGCCGCGCCGAGGGCGTACTCCAGCGTGAGATCCCACCCGATGATCCACGCCACGAGCTCGCCCATCGTCGCGTACGTGTACGTGTACGCGCTGCCGGCGATCGGCAGCATCGAGGCGAGCTCCGCGTAGCAGAGCCCGGCGAACGCGCAGCCGACCGCCGCGACGACGAAGCCGAGCGTGACGGAGGGCCCCGCGCTCGTGGCCGCCGCCGCCGCCGTCCGCACGAAGAGTCCGGCGCCGATGATGGCTCCGATCCCCAACGCGACGAGCGACCCCGCCCCGAGCGTGCGCTTCAGTCCCGACCCCGTGCCCTCGGCTTCCGCTTGGAGATGCGCGATCGGCTTTCGTGCCCAGATGCTTGCCATGCGCGACCACTCTTAACACGCGCGCGCGAACGCGGAGCCGTCGAAGTGAAGCAGAGGGGCTAGGATGCCCCTCGTCATGTCCCTCCACCACACCTCCCTCGCCTGGCAACGAACGACCTCCGACTTCGCGTACGAGACCTACGGGCGCGATCACGTCCTCACCTTCGGCGGCGGCGCGCGCCTCGAAGCCTCGGCTGCGCCGGAGTACCGCGGCGACGCGACGCGGGCGAACCCCGAGGAGCAGCTCGTCGGGGCGCTCTCGAGCTGTCACATGCTGACGTTCCTCGCCGTGTGCGCGAAGAAGGGGCTCGTCGTCGACGCCTACACGGACGACGCAGAGGGCGTCCTCGAGAAGAACACGGAGGGCCGGCTCGCCGTCACACGCGTCACGCTGAGGCCCCGGGTGACCTTCGGCGGCGAGGCGGCGGTGGACGCGACGAAGCTCGCCGAGCTCCACGCCGCCGCGCACCGCGGATGCTTCATCGCGAGCTCGGTGAAGACGGTGGTGACGGTCGAGTCGCGCTGAGATGCGTTCTCAGGCGTTCTCCCTCCTCCTCGCTCTTCCGCTCGTCGGCTGCCCTCCGGCCGACAAGGAGAGGGCGAAGCCGGCGCCCTCCGGCCCCGAGGGGTGCGCGAAGTTCGGGCAGACGTGCGAGGTGTCGCCCGGCAAGCTCGGCACCTGCGTCGCGAAGGACGGCTGCACGGCCGACGGCGCCGCGTGCCTCGTGTGTCAGTCGCAGCACTGATGCGCCCATGACGGCGGTGCGGGGGGACGCTCCGACGTCCACCGGTGCGCGCCGGGTTCCCCTTCGAGGTCACGAACCCGCGCGAAAACAAGCCGATCCGCGCGCGCCGTCGCGATGGAACGCCGTATGCTGCGTGCATCGCATGCGCCTTCGCCTCGCCTGCTTCCCGTTCGCTTCGCTCGCCGTCCTCGTCGCCGCGTGCAGCGGCGCCTCCGCGTCGGACGTCCCGTCGACGCCCGACGCGAGCGCCGTCCCTCCGGCGCTCGACGCGGGCGCGCCCTCGCCGGACGGAGGGACGTCGACCCCGATCCCCGACGCCAGCGCGCCGCCGACCTCCTCGCCGAGCGCGGGCTGCATGCTCGCGGCGAGCCGCTACCCGGCGGGTACGACCGAGGGGAGCATCGTCTTCGGCGGGAGGAAGCGCACCTTCCGCGTCCACGTACCGGCGAGCTACGCGGCCGGCAAGCCCGCGCCCGCCGTCCTCCTCTTCCACGGCGGCGCGGGTAGCGGGGCTCAGCTGCAGGGCGAGTCTGCCGAGATGGATCCGATCGCCGAGCGCGAGGGCTTCCTCACGATCTACCCCGACGGCACCGGTCTCGTGCAGACGTGGAACGGCGGGCTCTGTTGCGGCAAGGCCGTCGAGGACGACGTCGACGACGTCGGCTTCGTGGGCAAGCTCCTCGATCAGCTCGAGAAGGAGCTCTGCGTCGACACGAAGCGCGTCTTCGCCACCGGCATGTCGAACGGCGCCATCCTGACTCATCGCCTCGCGTGCGAGCTCTCGTCGCGCTTCGCCGCCGTCGCGCCCGTCGCCGGCACGATCGGCGTCGGCACGTGCCAGCCCGACCAGAGCGTGGCCGTCATGCAGATCCACGGGACGATGGACGGCCACGTCCCCTTCGCGGGAGGCGTGGGCTGCGGCCCTGCCGGCGTCGCGTTCGTCTCGGTGCCCGACACGCTCGCGGGCTGGCGCCAGCGGAACGGCTGCGCGGCGACCTCGAAGCCGACGTTCCAGCAAGGGAACGGATCGTGCGTCGCCTACGACGGCTGCCAGGCGCCGGTCGTCCTCTGCTCCGTCGAGGGCGGCGGGCACAGCTGGCCGGGCGGTGTGCCGAAGGTCGGCGTCGTCGACTGCCCCGCGGACGGGCCGCAGAGCACGACCTTCTCGGCGAGCGAAGTCGCCTGGTCGTTCTTCGCGGCGAATCCGAAGCGGTGATCGCGCGGGTGCGCTCGAACGATCAGCGAAGGCGGAACTGGAGCGTCTCGTCCTCGGACGTCCCCGTGCTCTGGCTGATGCCGAACGTGCGCGGGCCCGAGCCGTTGATCGCGTCGCAGGCGCCCCCGAAGCGCGACTTCTGCGTCGTGGCGTGCACGCAGATCTCGCCGTCGGCGAGGCGCGCGGACCCGCATGCCTCGCCGGGGTCGCCGTCGGCGCCGATGATCTGGATCTCGTCCTGCCGATGCCAGACGTCACTCGCGCGTGGATTCGCCTCGTAGAGGAAGGCCTCGTGACCCGACTCGAAGCCCCACGCCTTGGGGGCGACGAACGACATCCGATACGTGTTCGCCGAGAGGAGCGGCTGCTCGATGACGGTGCAGCCCGCGACGGGGAGGATCTTCCGGTTCAGCAGGTTCGCGTTGCGCTCGAGGATGGTTTGCGTCGAGCCCGTCGACTCGCGCGCGCCGAGGTCGCAGCTCACGTCGTCGCCGTTGTCCTTCTTGTACTGCTCGCAGGCGGGGACGAGCACGTTCGCGAGGAAGTCGTTGTCGAAGACGCGCAACGTGTCGCGCGGCGCGCTCGGGGGCGCCCCGCCGGACGCGGGGGCGGCGGCTGGCACCGGGGCAGGCTCCTGGGGCGAGCCGTCGAAGGCGTCGGCGCAGACCGGCGTCGTCCACTTCACCTGGTGCGCGGCGTCGACCTTGAGCGACGCGTTGCCGCCGAGCGCCGAGAGGAGCGCGCTCGCGACGGGGCCTCCGCCGAACTGCGAGAGGATCCCGCCGACGCTGAGGTTCACGGCGAGCACCGAGTTCATGTAGAAGAACGGCGTCAGGTTGTACGTGTTCCGCATCACGAAGACTTCCTGGCGCGGCGTGTCCCCCGTCGTGTCCTCGAACTCGAAGGCGAAGCGCACGGGCATCGACACCGAGTAGACGCTCACGCCACCCGACGCGCCGGCGCCCTCGTTGACGGTGAAGCTCCCCGACAGCTTCGTGTACTGGCTGCGCGCGTTCTGCTCCTGGCCGACCTCGGGGAGCACCTTGATGCGCACGAGCTTGTACTTCGCCCCCGTGCCGCCCGAGGTGCGGAGGAAGAACCCCTGACGACCGGCGCGCGAGATGACGGCGTTCACGCGGTCCTTGAGGCCGCCGCGGAGGATCTTCAGCGTGCAGGACTCTCGCTCGTCGGCGGTGAGCTCGTAGTCACCGATCTTCTCGTCGCACTTCGGGCAGCCGCCGGCTTCGTCGTCGCAGATCGCGACCTTCGCGCCGACGACGTTGATCGTCGCCGAGGCGGCGGACGCGGAGCTGCCTTCGTCGTCCTCGCTCGTGCTGCAGCCCGGCGCCCCCGCGACGACGACGAGGATACCTGCCACCCCGAGAAGCCCACCCCGACGAAGACGACGCGCGATCATGATCGGTGGGCGTTTCATCGTACGTACCAGCCGAGATCACGCGGGTTCCGCGGCTCTTCGGGGGGATGCGGTGCCGAGTCGGAGGGAACGCGGCCCCCCTGGGACCGCCGGACACCAGGGCCCTAGCGCGCCGGCTCGACCCGGATCGTGCGCGCCCTTCCGTCCTCGCCCGTGACGAAGACGTCGAAGGACGTGGCGTCCTCGTGGTGGTCGGGGAGGCGGAACAGCGTGTACGCGGGCCAGGCCTTCGAGCCCGGCACGGCGGCGTCGCCGATCTTCGTGAGGAGCGGTGTCCGGTTCCACCGACTGTCGTCGGGCAACGATGCCCGCCCCGGAACGGCCAGGATCTCGCCTGGCGCCAGCGTGACCGACCTCGGGAGCTTGCCGAGGTCGAGCCGTCGGACCTGCACTTCCGCGTCGACGCCGCTGTCCTGGTAGACGAGCGTGCTCGGATCACCGAGGGCGGGCCGGAGGATTCCGGCCCGCGCCGTCGTGGTCATGTGCTGATGCAGCGAGTAGTACTCGTAGCTCACGGGGCTCGCGTTCGCCTGCGCCTCGCGGCTGGCCTTCGCGAAGCCGGGCTGTCCCTGGAAGAACGCCTGCAGCGCTTCACGCTGGGTCTTGAAGGTCCTGGTCGCGCCGGCGGTCACGAGGCGCGTGTCGTTGCCCGAAGACGCGATCTCGGCGACGACCGTGCCTGCTCCTCGCTCGCGGATGAGCAGGTTGATGGTCGCGGCCTTGCGCAGCGGCCCCTTCCACGTCTCGGCAAACGTGAAGCGCGCCGTCAGCGGGTGATCGACGGCGGCCTCGTGGTACGTCCTCGAGGCCGTCGTTCCCGACATCCGGACCGGCTCGGTGACGTCGCCCGACCAGACCTCGATGCGCGGGGACGACCAGCGTTCCGGGTGGATGCTCGCGGCGAGCTCCGTCCATCGAGCTGCGCGTGCGGTCGGCGTTTCGGCCGCGATCTCGCTCGCCGACTCGGCTACCGGTGCGTTGGCCGGCGAGCCCTTCGAGCGCGTGGTCGCGGTGCCCCTCGCCGCTGCCGGCACCACGGCCGGCGGTCGCCGGGGCGGTGAAGGGGCCGTCATGGCGGGCGGCCGCCGCGGCGGCGGCGCGACGACCTTCGGCCCCGGGGGTGCCCCGTAGAGCACCGGGACGGCGACGAAGGCCAGCAAGCCGAACGGGGTCATCCCCGCCATGGGGAGCAATCGCCGTACCGCTTCCAGCGGCAGGGCCGCGGCCGCCTTCGACCTCGGGTTTGCGCGGCTTTCCCCGTCCTGCGCACCGGCGAGCCCCCCCGCCGTGCGACCGCGGGCCGCGCGATTCGCGAAGCGGGCCCGCGGATCGAGATCTCGGAAGCCGCCTTCGAGCACCTTCGCGCGCCGGAACCGGATGTCCCCCAGGGGGGTGACATCGCGAATGGCCCGGCCCCGACCTCCGTCCGTGCTCTCGTGAACCCGATGCGCAGCGCCGGTCTCCTGCTTCTCCTTGCCGCACCCCTCCTCGCGTGCGGCTCGAGCGGCGATCCGGCGCCCGCGGACCCTGGCCCGCCGCCCGACGAGCTCGCGTACGAGCTCTTCGAGAGCACGATCCGCCTCACCGAAGCCGACCTCGCGCAGATCACGACCGCGGACGCGGACGGCACGATCGCGTTCGCGTCCCAGCCGCTTGCGCTCGCGGACGTCGACGTCGGCGCCGTCCTGCTCGGAGGGATCTCCGCGAAGACGCCGAACGGGCTCCTGCGTGTCGTCACGGCCGTCGATCGCACGGGCGGCCTCGTGCTCCGGACGGCGTCCGCGCCGCTCGAGCTCGCGTTCCGCAAGCTCCACGTGAAGCTCGAGCGCAAGGCCGAGCCCTTCGACGACACCGGCTCGTTCGCGCTCACGGAGTCGTCGCCGCTCGCTCTCCGGCCGCAGTTCACGATCGCCTCCGGCAAGGCGGACCGGAAGCAGCGCTACGAGATCGTCGTCTTCGACGGGGACGGCGACGTCGAGACGAAGAACGATCAGATCCGGCTCGATGCCACGCTCGGCGGCGGCTTCACCTACGCGCTCTCCGTGGACGTCGACTGGGGGGACATCGATCGTCTCCCCGCGGTCGTCGTCGAGTGCGTCGCCTCGCTCGCGAAGATCGTGACCGGGGACAAGCCGACGTGCCGCCTTCAGGACCTCGTCCCGGAGGCGAGGTCCACGTTCCGCGCCGATCCGTTCATGACGCTCGACGTGAAGGCGCTCGGCGCGGCGTCGCTCGCGTACGAGCGCGACTTCGACGTCGGCGCGATCGCGCTTCCGCCGTTCGCGCTCGGTCCGCTCGTGTTCACGCCGTCCGTCGACGTCCTCGCCCGGGTCCAGGGCGGCGCCTCCGCGCGCTTCGAGGTCGGCGCGAACGTGCGCGCGGACGCCGAGGTCTCGATCGTGGTCTCGTCGAAGACCGCGGGCAAGCCCGTCGTCACCGGGCCGCGCCTGAAAGAGCTCGACGCGCGGGCGACCGAGCCTGTCCTCGACCTCCACGCGACGGCCGAGGCGTCCGTGGGCGCTCGCCTCAACGCTTCGCTCTACGGCGTCGCGGGACCGTACGCCACGGTGCACGGCGTCGCCCGCATCGAGGCGTCGCCGCTCGCGGATCCGTGCTGGACGCTCGGGTTCTCGCTGGAAGCCGAGCTCGGCGCCCGCATCACGAGCCCCAAGCTCCCGGCCCTTGGCTACGTCACGCTCGCGGACGCCTCGACGGGTCGGCTTCCGATCGTCGACCGCGAGGTAGCGCGGGGGACGTGCACGCTCCCGGACGATCCTCCTGGACCGCCCGGCAGCGGCCCGACGGCGCGCGCGTTCGCGGCGCCCGCGTTCACCCCGTGGGCGAAGCGACTCCAGGGCGGCGCGCTCGACGGCTTGCCCGTCACCGGCCTCGGCGTGAGCAAGTGGACCGCCCCGGAGCTCGCGCGCACCGTCGACGGCCGATGGCTCGCGACGGGGACCTACGCGCGCGGGCTCCACAAGATCGACGACGACGGCCTCCTCACGTGGATCTCGGAGCCCGTGACGACGTCCGAGCGCTCGCTCGCCGCGCTCGCCACCGCCCCCACGGGGGACGCAGGCATGCTCGCCCTCCTCGCGCCCGAGTCCACCGAGACGTTCGTGCTCGCGAAGACGACGCAGGCTGGCACGCTCCTCTGGTCACGCGCGTACCGCCTCGGGACGACCTGTACGTCCGTGCCGTCGCAGATCGTGAAGGACGGCGATCGCGGCTACCTCGTGCTCGGACGCTGCCGCGAGGACACGCTGGGGTGGATCGTCCGCGTAGACGAGCGCGGAGACGTGACGCGCGCGCGCACGATCACGGAGCCAGGCTCGCGCCTCGTGCTCCCCGTCGCCGCCACGATCGCAGACGGGGAGCCCGTGCTGGTGGGCGAGGTGGCGCGCCCGGGCGAGCTCGAGTGGACGTTCGTGATGCGCCTCGACGGCGAGGACCGGCCGAGCACGTCGATGGCCCTCAGCTGCCCCGAGCTCATCGCGACGCAGCCGACGTCGGTGATCCCGTCCGCCTCCGGTGGGGTCACGGTGCTGGGCACGGCGAACGGCGTCGGCCTCGTCGCGCGGGTGCGTCGCGACGGCGCGCTCGGCTTCGCGCGGTATCCCAACGTCGGCGCCGGCGTCACGTCGTACTTCGTCGTCGCGAGCGCAGCGGAGCTCCCGACCACGGGCCTCGTCATCGGCGCGACGATGGGTCGGACGAGCTCGGAGACGCCGAACGCCCTCGTCCTCGCCGGCCTCGACAGCGCGGGCAGCCTCGCCTGGGCCAAGAGCTACGCCGTGACCTCCCCGACGCCGAAGCCCATCCACGCGCCCGCGATCCGGCTCACCGACGACGGCGGCGTCTTCGCCACCGCGATCTCGGCGACGGTGGAGGGCGCCGATCCGGAGCTCTACGCGATGAAGGTCTTCGCGAAGGACGGGAGCCTCGGCGACGGGCAAGCGCTCTCCCCGTCGACCGCGATCATCGCGGACGAGCCGCGCGCGACGGTGACGCGTGCGTTCGCGCCGGTCGCGGCCGATGTCGCGGTCACCGTCACGCCCCTCGCGCTCCGCCGCCGCTGACGCGCGCGTCTTTCCTCCGCGGCAACGATCGATGCCGGAGACGCTCCTCACGCGCGGTGGGCCTGGTGCTACTCCGCCGCTCACGAACGACGCGACGACGCGGACGTTCGAACCACGGAGCTCCTTCCATGCATCGCTCGCTCTTCGGCATCGCCGTCACGCTCACGATCTTCGCCACCGGCTGCGCGGCCACCACCGACGATCCGACGTCGTCCAGCGCCGACGAGCTCACCGCCGTGCCGTGCCGCGTGGAGATCGTCCCCTCGTCGCTCGGCGTGATCTACGCGACCGAGGCGAATCTCTCGCTCTACACGTTCGACAACGACACGACGAGCGCGTCGACCTGCTACGACGCCTGCGCGACCCGCTGGCCTGCGGTCCTCGTGGGCTCCAGCTACGGGCTCCCGGCGCCGTTCGGCGTGACGACGCGCAAGGACGGAACGAGGCAGCTCACGGTCTCGGGGCGCCCCCTCTACCGCTTCTTCCAGGACGCAGCGCCCGGCGACGTGAAGGGGGAGGGCATCGGCGGCGTCTGGCACCTCGCGCGTCCCGCAGCGGCCAAGGTCGTCGCCTCCAGCGCCGGAAAGATCTACGCGAACGGGCTCGAGCTCTCGCTCTACACGTTCGACAACGACACGACGAGCGCCTCGACCTGCAACGACGCTTGCGCCGCGCGCTGGCCCGCGCTCGTCGTTCCGTCGGCCAAGGGCATCGAGGCGCCGTTCGCGGTCACGACGCGGACCGACGGCAAGACGCAGGTGACGCTGAACGGCAAGCCGCTCTACACCTTCGCGGGCGACAGAGCCCCCGGGGATGTGAAGGGCGACGGCATCGGCGGCGTCTGGCACCTCGCCCGTCCGAGCAGCGCGCCGGCGTACTGATCGGCAGACCGGCGAGCACCCGGGGAGGGGACCGTCACTCGACGCGGACCGCGATGGTGACGTCCTTCGCGGCCTTCGAGTCGTCGGGCGCGACGTGTCCGTAGACGAAGCGCACGCTCGTCGCGCCGCGCCCTGAGGCCTCGAACGTGAAGGTGAAGGCGCCGTCTCCGCCCCCGCAGCCCTCGCAGCCCGGCGCGGGCGTCTCCGCGTAGCCCCGGTCGACGAGCACGAGAACCGCCGCGTCCGGAGTGGAGGCCAGCCTCCACTCGAACGGTCGCGCGGTGCTCCCGCCGAGCGCGACGGTGAACCGCTCGCCGACCTTCGCGGTGATCGCGGTGGTCGCCTCGTCGTACACGCGCGCCTGCGGAGCGGACGGCGTCGACGAGACCGCCGGCCGAGCTCCGCCAGGCGAGCCGTCGCGTCGGAGCTCGCCTGCGCCGCGCTGGCAGGCGAGCGCCAGCGCGAGCGGAGCCACGGCGAAGGCGCGGAGCTCAATCCCAGTTCGAGCAGATCGTGCCATCGTCCTCCTCGAGTCGCTCGATGTTCGTCTGCGCTGCCTTGACCCAGGCTGCGGGCGCGTCGAGCTCGCCGTACGCCACGGCCTCGAACGCGCCCACCGCGCTCCCGCAGTCGCCCTGCGCCGCCTCCGACATCCCGAAGTAATAGAGGCTGAAGGGGATGTTCGGATCACCGTCGGGGGCGGAGAGGACCGTGTCCGCGAACGAGAGGATCGCGGGGTCGTACTGCTTCTGCCGGTACTGCGAGAAGCCGAGGAGGAAGCGCGCGCGATGGACCCTCGTGTCGCTCGGGAAGCGGCCGGCGAACTCCGCGTAGAGGCGCTCGGCGCGCGGCCAGTCGCTGCGTCCTCGCGCGGCGGTGGCGTCGGCGAAGAGGGTGTCGGCGGTCGCGAGCGGCGCGTCCTGCTTGCCGAAGAAGAAGGTGGAGCGCTCGCGCGCGCCCGCCTTGTACGGCGCCTCGGCGAGCGTCCAGTCCTTGCCCTTGAAGGTCGTCCAGCTCCGCTTGCCGTCGGCCGACGTCGCCCAGATCCGGGCCTTCCGCGCGGACAAGAGCCGTCCGTCATCGGGGCGCTTCACATCCAGCTTGGCCCCGGCGGCGAGGCGGACCGTCCACGCGGGCGCGCTGGGCCCGGGGGACGCCGGCGCCCAGCGGAAGCCGCTCGCGGCGGGCACCTCGGCCGCGTACGACACCGTGAGCGCCTCGCCCGAGTCGTTGACGAGGCTCAGGTACCGATCCGAGAACGTGGGCGGCGTCGCCGCCGGAGGACGGACGGGCTCGGCCCACGTCGCGTACGCCCCGACGGCGTTGCTGCCGTACTTGATCCACATGTACCCGCCCTCACCCCATCGCGAGGACCAGGAGTTGCGGAGGAGCCAGGCCCCCTTCCGGTCGTCCCACCCGACGAGGACGATGAGGTGGTTCGTCGTGCGGTCGTCGCGATCGTCGAAGACGCCGCCGGTGTAGTGCTGGAACGAGCGCGTGGAGTTGACGAGCGCCACGATCGGCCCGTGCGCGACCATCGCGGCCTTGATCTCGTCGACCGTCGGCCGCGTGTACCGCGATCCGGCGTAGCCCCAGTCCTCGATGGTGTAGCCGGGCGTGCCCCTCGACCGGTCGCACGCGAGCACGCGGCCCCGGTAGGGCACCGAGGACTCCATCGCCGCCCCGTTGTCGCGGAGGAACTTCCAGACGTTCGCGGAGGAGTTCTGGACGCAGTTGTTGGTGTTGAACGTGTTCGGCGCGCAGTTCACGAGGTGCTGCTCGGACAGATCGAGCCCGCGCTGCCCGTACTGGATGGTGTGCAGCGCCTCGAGCACACCCATCGTCGCGAACGCCCAGCAGCTGCCGCAGTCCCCTTGCTCACGGATTGGGGTCATCTGATCGCGCCAGGAGAACGACGCGGCCGAAGGCGACGCGAGCTTCGAGGACCCCGCGCTCGCGTCGCGGACCACGACCTGGTCGTCGCTCGCCCGCGCTCGGTCGAGCGCGGCGAGCCGCGTCGGCAGCCCGACGCGACGCTGGAGGTCGCGGCTCACGAGGTTCTGCTTGTTCGGCTTGTTCGCGCGCTCGGCGGCCGCGCGCGCCAGCTCGGCCTCGTCGACCACGGGCTCGGCGCCGCCGTTGATCTGCGCGAGCGGCTTGCCCGAGACGGCGGTGACGCCGACCTGGTAGGAGCGACGCTCGCGGGCGATGGTCGTGCGCATGCTCTGGAGGTCGGTCCGGAGCGCCGCGCCGATCTTCGTCTCGCTGGTCGCGTAGAACGAGGCCGCGTCACGCGTGGCGGGGAGCTCCGCGGGGCTCACGGCGGGCGGAGGCGTCGTCTTGTGCGGGGACACGAGCTTCGTCGCCGACCGCCGCGTCTTGCCGACCTCGATGGTGCTGGGCGGCGCGCCGAGCTCCTGGGCGATCTCGGCGACCACCACGAGACGCGGGCGGCTCAGAGGACTGGGCGCCATCGAAGGCGCGATCACCGAACCAGGCCTCGGCGAGACGACGTTCGAGGGAGGCGTCCGCTGCGCGAAGCGCACCGGGCCGCGCGCCGAAGGGGGCGGCGGCGCGGCGACGGCATTCGGAGGTTGGGGCTGCGCCTGCGCGTTCCGGGCGGCGGGCGGTGCACTCCCGCCGGTCGCCGGCCCCCCGATCTGCACGTGACACGCGACGACGAGCGTGAGCGCGCTCGCCGCGGAGAGAAGGACCACGCCGCGAAACCCTTGCCTCGTCATGAACCTCCCCGACTCCCCTCGCGCGAGCGTAGCTGCGTTCCCGCACCCTCGGGGCGCGGACGAGTCGCTGGGCTACAAGGCCCATGCCCGTCGGACGGGCGAGGCCCGAGCCAGTCGGATCCGCACCTTGCACGTCCCGGGCGTTTCTTGTCGCGGATGGACTGTCACGAAGGCGTGACAGCTCCCGCGCGTCGCCTGCTGTCACCCGTTCGGGGGAGGCCCTCCGTGGTCAGGAATCGGCGGCTCGCCGCGCAGACGGTCTCGACCAAGGAGGTCACGCCGATGAAGACGACTCACACCCTCTCCCTCTCCGCTCTCCTCGCCTCTGCGCTCGCGGCGCTCTCGGGCTGCGCTTCGACGGTCGATCCGGACACGACGCCGGGCACGTCGAGCGCGGAGCTCGTCGTCTCCCGTCCCGGAGACCTCGCGCCCGGCATCGGCGCGAGCTCCTGCACGTCCGAGACGTGCGTCTCGGGGTCGGGCAACGACTGCTCGGACTTCGACGCGAGCTGCAGCGCGGAGGCGGGCTGCGGCGTCACGACGAGCGGAAATCCGATCGCGCAGGTGCACACGTGCGTGACGATTCCGGCTCCGCCGCCTTCGCGCTCGCTCCGCCCCAGCCGGCTCGTGCTCGAGACCGCGCCGGAGGAGGAGGAGTGCTTCGACGCGGCCACGTGCAACCAGCTCATCGCCGACTGCATCGGTGGCGATCACCTCTGGACGTGCGACTCGTACGACTCCATCGGCCGCTGCGTGCGTGGAGAGTGCCACGGCGCTCCTTGACGGATGGCACGCGGGGGACCGAGCACCTCGAGCCACACCATCGCGCGACGGAGCGAAGGCGCGCGTGACGGCGGCGGGCCGGACGCGGCGGCGAGACCGGGCGCTCGTGCGGTCCGCTCCTTCGCGTCGTGGATCGCGCGAGGGACGGTCACCGCGCGCCGCGGAGCGATCGGCTTCGTGGCCGCGGCCGCCGCGGCGAGGCGGCGACGCTCCGCCTCGCCCATGATCCGCAAGGTCGCGACGAGCGCGAGGAGCCCGAGGGCCGCGACGAGCACGCCGAGGGTCATCCGCGCCTCGACTCGTGGCCGAGCACGCCGTTCTCGCGCGCAATCGCCTGGCGCATCTGGGTGTCCGCCTCCACGTTGCGGAGGTTGTGGTGGTCGAGCACGCCCAGGTTGCCGTCGCGGAACGCCTGCGCCATCGCGCGCGGGACCTCCGCCTCCGCCTCGACGACCCGCGCGCGCATCTCCTGCTCGAGGGCGACGGCCATCGCGCGGCGCTCCTCCGCGCGCGCCTGCGCGATCTGCTTGTCGGCGTTCGCCTGGTCGATCTGGAGCTTCGCCCCGATGTTCGCGCCGACGTCGACGTCCGCGATGTCGATCGAGAGGATCTCGAAGGCCGTGCCGGCGTCCAGGCCCCGCGCCAGGATGTTCTTCGAGATGTGATCCGGGTTCTCGAGGACGTCCTTGTGGGTCGCCGCCGAGCCGATCGTGCTCACCATCCCTTCGCCGACACGCGCGATGATCGTCTCCTCCCCAGCGCCGCCGACGAGGCGGTCGAGGTTCGCGCGCACCGTGACGCGCGACACCGCGATGAGCTGGATGCCGTCGCGCGCCACGGCGGCGATGCTCGGCGTCTGGATCACCTTCGGGTTGACCGACATCTTGACCGCCTCGAGGACGTCGCGACCCGCGAGGTCGATCGCGGAGGCGCGCTTGAAGGGGAGCGGGATGTTCGCGCGGTCGGCCGAGATGAGCGCGTTCACGACGTTCACCACGTTCCCTCCTGCGAGGAAGTGGGCCTCGAGGGCGTCGATCGACACCTCGAGGCCCGCCTTCACGGCCGAAATCCGCGCGGTCACGATCACGCCCGGCGGAACGCGCCGCAGGCGCATGCCGATGAGCGTCGTGAGCCCGACGTAGGCGCCCGACGCCCACGCCGCGATCCAGAGCGGGAGCGGGACGATGTAGAGCAAGGCGATGACGAGGCCGACCGCCACGAAGAGCGCGGCGCCGAGCCCGAAGACTCCTTCGAATCCTGCCATGGTCACGAAACCCTCGCGGGTCCTCCTCGGTACGAGCTCACACGCTGGTCGTCCGAGGCGAGCCGCACGACGACGCGGCTCCCCTCGTGCACGACCGCGACCACTTTCTCGCCCGCCGCGACGAACGGACCGTCGCTCACGACGTCGACGCGCGCCCCCCCGAGCAACGCCGCGCCCGCGGGGCGGAGCGGCGTCAGCGTGACGCCCGTGATGCCGACGAGGGATGCCTCCCGCTCGCGCGAGCCGTGCTCCGTCAGCACCATCTTGCGGGCGAACCGCGTTCGACCGAGCGCGGGAGCGAAGGCGAGCATCGCGCCGACGGCGACGATCGCGGCCGCGATCACGCGCGCCACGGCGGCGAGGATCGCGATGGGGGTCGCGCCGGCGCCGACCGACATCATGCCGAGCCCGATCGCGAGCAAGGCGGCCCCGGCGATCCCGGTCAGGCCGAAGCCGGGGACCACGAAGATCTCGAGGAGCACGAGCGCGGCGCCGGCGGCTACGATGAGCAGCTCCTCGTAGCCCGCGAGGTGCACCATCCAGTGTCCGCCGAACACGAGCGCGAGGCAGGCGAGGCCGACGAGGCCCGGCACACCGAACCCCGGCGTCCGGAGCTCGACGAAGATGCCGAGGAAGGCGAGACCGAGGAGGAGCGAGCCGACGAGGGGCGCCGTGATGATCGACAGGGCGCGCTCGGCCCAGTTCTGCTCCGCGACGCGAACGTCCGCGCCCTCGAGCCGCGAAACGCGGAGGAGCTCGGTCATGTCGCTGGCCTGCAAGGTCGCCACGCCGAGCGTGACCGCCTCGCTGGACGTCAAGGTCAGCAGCTTGCCCTTCTCGATGACGCCGGGAATCGCGACCTCCGCGTCGACCATGGCCTCGGCGATCTCCGGCGGATGACCTCGCCGCTCCGCGGTCGCGCGGAGCTCCTTCCGGACGTAGGAGATCGTCTTCTCGTCGGCGGTGGCCGCGCCGCCGGCGCCGAGCGCGACGGGCGTCGCGGCGCCGATCGTCGCGCCCCTCGAGACCGCGAGCGCTTCGGCCGACAGGGCCACGAACGCGCCCGCCGAGATCGCGCGCGGATTCACCCAGGCGATCGTCCGGACGCGGCTCGCCAGGACGCGATCGCGGATCTGCACTGCGGCGTCGAGGCGTCCGCCGAGGGTGTCGATGTCGAGCACGACCGCGTCAGCCCCCATCGCTTCCGCTTCGTCGAGCGCCCGGTCGACGAAGGGTACGAACCCCAGATCGACCGTGCCGCGGATCGGGACGGTCACGACGACCGCCCGCGCGCGCGGGCTCTCGGCCGCCGCGAAGCGCGGCAGGAGCGCGAGCACGACGAGCGCGATCGCGAGACAGGCCATCCCGAGCAAGGTCGAGCGTGCTGGCGAGCGGCGACACCGCATGCCGACTCGCGTGCAAGGTCCCTGCTCGCGCGACGGAGCGACCTCGTCCGCGCGCGGTGCCGGCGTCTGGGACGCTGACGCCGCTCGGCCCGGAATCCATCTGCTCGACGCGCCCGAGAAGTTGCCCCTCGGCTCCCGCGCCCTACGATGAGGAGAGCGTGTCCATGCCGAGGTGGTCTGCCGTCTCCTTGCTCGCCGCGAGCGTGCTCGCGGGCGCGGACGTTCGCGCGCAGGGCGCGGAGGAGCCGGCGGCGCCCACCGGCACGACGCACACCTTCGCGTGGGACCAGGAGCGGCTCCTCCGCGATCCGAGGACGCCCGGCGGCCTCGCGTACCTCACCGTGGGCGTGTCGAAGGGCGCGCCGCAGCCCGTCGTCGTGTTCCTGCACGGGATGAACCCGTACGGCGAGGTGCACATGAGCATCGCGCCGAGCGTCGCGCGGCCCGTCGACGTGCGTGCGGTCCTCGACGGGCTCGTCCTCGCCGGCCGGATCCCGCCGGTGGTGCTCGCCGCGCCGTCCCACAACAAGGGATCGTTCGCCGCCGTGCGCATGTGGCCGGACTTCGACCTCCGCGCCTTCGTCGACGCGACCGAGGCGGCCCTCGGGGGCGCGAGGCTCGATCGGGACCGCATCGTCGTCGTCGGACACAGCGGCGCGGGCTGCAATCCGGAGGGCGGGATCCTCGGCGAGCGAATGGTGCGCGGCGCGCCGCTCGCGGTCGTCGCCGTCGACACGTGCTTGAAGGAGCCGCTCCTCCCGTCGTACCTGGCGCTCGCGGAGGCCGTCCCGGTCCGCTTCTACTGGCAGTCGGCGTGGAAGCGGCCGCTCTTGCCGGATCTCGCCGCGGAGTGCCGGGGGTGCGTGGTCGAGGAGATCCCCGACTTGCCCGTGAAGACCGCCCACGCCGTGATCCTCCCCGCCGCGCTCGAGCGCGCGCTGCCCGACTTGCTCGGGGCGGCGTCCCCCGCGGACGAGGGCGAGTCTCCACCCGTCGAGAGGTGAGGGGTGCCGCGGATCGAGCTCGTTCGTGTCGTCGCCGCGCCCGCGCCCCGCCTCTTCGACCTCGCGCGGAGCGTGGACGCGCACGTCGCGTCGACCCCCGGGACGAGCGAGCGCGTCGTCGCCGGCAGGACGCGCGGCCTCCTCGGGCTCGGGGAGGAGGTCACCTGGGAGGCGCGGCACTTCGGCGTCCGCCAGCGGCTCACGAGCCGCATCACCGCGTTCGATCGACCACGCCATTTTCGCGACAGCATGGTCCGGGGCGCCTTCGCGCGGTTCGACCACGACCATCACTTCGAGCCCGGCCCCGGAGGGATGACGCGCTGCCTCGACGTGTTCGACTTCGACGCGCCGCTCGGACCGCTCGGTCGCGTCGCCGAGCGGCTCTTCCTCGAGCGGTACATGCGCCGGTTCCTCGAGGAGCGGCTCCGCATCCTGGAGGAGATCGCGACGGGCGACGACTGGCACCGTCACGTCGCGCCTTGACGGCCGGCCCGGGTACGCCTTCGATGGGGAATCCATGGCACGCAAGGCGCCGCCTCCGTCGACGACCCCGTCGTCCGACACCTCCGTCTCACGCTCGGGCACGAGACCACGGCCTTCGAGCGGTGCGGCTCGAGCGGACGCCTCGGGCGCACGTGAGACGCCGACGCCGCGCGAGCGTCGTGCGCTCCTCGCCGCCGCGGAGGCGGTGCTCACGGAGAAGGGCTTCGCGCGCACGACGGTGCAGGACGTCGCCGAGCGCGCGGGGCTCGAGGCGGACCGGTTCTACGCGCACTTCGAGGGCATGGGCGCCGTGCTCCGGGCGCTGAACGAGGCGTTCGTCGAGCGCCTCAACGCCGCGACCGACGCCTCGACGCAGCTCGGCATCTGGAAGGGGGCCCCCGCGCGCGACGTCGTGGAGGTCGCCGTGCGCACCGTGCTCGACGTCGTCCTCGATCATGCCGGCCTCGTCCGCGCATTCCTCGTCCACGGGGCGACCGATCCGCAGATCGTGAACGGGCTGAAGGCGATCGGGAAGCACCTCGTCGCGCGGGTCGTCGCGGTGCTCGGCGAGACGTCGGGCGCGCCCCTGCGGGGGACGCGCGTCGTGGCTTACGCGCTCGACGTCGCGGTGGCCCTCGCGCACCACCACGTCCTCGTCGGCGACGACTGGGCCGGCGTGACGCTCACGCGGGCGGAGCTCGCGGAGGAGACCTCGAGGATGATCACCGCGTATCTCGGCCTCGAGCCGACCCTCGCGATCCGCGAGGCCTCGATGGTCGACGGCGCCACCGCGCCGGTGCGCGCCGCCGTCCTCCACCCGTCGCCCTTCGACGACGACTGAGCCGCCCTCAGGCGTGAGGAACGCGCGGCACGCGCTGCTCGAACAGACGCCTGAGCTCACCGCGAAGCGCCGCATGCTCGGAGGGCGCCTCGGCAGGGACGGCGCCGCGTCGCGCGTCGGCCTGGCGATCTCGCCGCGCGGGGAGATCGTCGAGGGCGCCGACGACGGCCTCGACCGGGGTCCTGCCCTCTGCGGTCGACGTCACGAGCCCGCCGCCCGCGAACCCGACGGCCACGACGCACAAGAGCGCGCTCTTGGTCTGCCGCAGGCGCAGCCGCAGGTCTCGCGCATCGGAGAACGCGGAGGCGCGCGCGCGCACGGCGCGCGATACCTCGGACAGGACGTCGTCCGAGACAGGCAGGTCGCCGGCTTCGATCGCGATGCGCATGGCCCGCACGGGAAGCACGCGTCGCGCCAGCGCGAAGTCGCGAGGAAAAGGGCCTCGAGGCCGGCATGGACGTGTCGGAAAGCCAACACGGCGTGCTCCCCGCCGACACCTCGGTCCGCGGCCGATTCGCCGTACGGCGGCGCGCTCCCGAGGAAAGGTTAGGCGCTCGCCGTGGCGCTCGCGATCGTCTGCGGCGACGCGATCGCCGTCACGACGAGCAGCGTGGTCCCGACCACGAGCGTCTCGCCGCCGCGGAGGCGCCGCGAGGTGACGCGCGCGCCGTCGACGACCGTGCCGTTGGCGGAGTCGAGGTCGACGACGTGCAGGGTCTGACCCGTCCACACGAGGCGCGCATGGCGACGCGAGACGAGCACGTCGCGAACGCGGATCGCGCACTCGGGCGCGCGCCCGATGAAGATGCTGAGCGGCTCGCCCTTCTCGAGCACCGCGCGCACGCCGCGCTCGCGCCCGACGGTCGCGACGATCGCGAACCCGTCGCGCACCGGCCTCGGAACGGCGGTGGCCACCTTGACCGTCGACGGCTCGTCGGACGACTCGGCGCTGCTCATGGACCCGACTCTATCAAAAGACGAGGTCGTCGCTCGCCTCGCCTGCGCGTCGTCACGACCCGGCCGACCATGCGGACGACGGTCCGCGGTACGGGGCGCGCGGGGCGCTCCAGGTTTCCCTTTCGTCGCCGTTCTCACCCGCGGAGGTCGAAGCATGCGAAAGAGGATGGCGTGGGCGATCGTCGCGTGGGGCCTCGTGGCGTGCACGACGAGCGCCGTCCGGGACGAGGGCGCGACGACGGGACGCGGACCGGGCGCAAACGAGCCAGGTCTCTCCGGGGCCGGGGCGGCTTCGGGCGTCGCGGCCCCGGTGGGCGGCCCCTCGGGGGGCGCGCGCGTCACGCTCCGCATGCGAGGGGTCAAGTGACGCAGCGGAGCGCATGGGCCGCGTTCGCGAGCGTCGTCGTCGTAGCCGTCGTCTCACTCGCGTCGCGCCACGCCGACGCCCGGCCCGGAGAGAGCAGCTTCACGCCGACGAGCCTTCGGGTGCCCCTCCACGGCATCCGCCTCGAGAGCGGCGCCGATCCGAGCGCGAGCGCGTCCCTCTACGCGTGCCCGTCGCCCGATCCGAGCGCGTGCCTCGTCGACATGGCCGACGACGGCGCGCTCGCCGCGCTCTTCGACGGCGGCGCGGAGGTGGCGCCGGGGACCTACGACCGCATCCGCATCCACGTCTGCGCGCCGGGCGCGAGCGGCTACGAAGCGCTCGTGCGCGGCAAGGTCGCGCTCCTCGACCAGTCGTGGGTCACGACGTCCTCCCCGGGTGACGTCCTCACGACCGATGCGTCGCGGCTCGGAGACGTGAGGGTCCCGTACTCGGGATGTTCGACCGACGTGCCGCTTCCGGGCCCCCTCGTCGTGAAGAAAGGCGACGCCATCACGCTGAGCGCGTTCTTCTCGCTCCGCGACATCGCGTGGGCCACGCTCACGAGCAACGGCCCGCCGGGCGGCTGCGCCTTCGGCGCTTCGGGCCAGCACAACGTCTGCACGGCGTACCCGATACCCGTCGTGTACGTGGGGGCGGCGTCACCCGTCTTGGACACCTACTGGATCACCGAAGACCTCGCCGACGTGGGGGCGTCGAAGGCCGGGGGGCAGGTCCTCCTCCTCCGCGACGGGGATGGGGAGCCGTTCGGCGGATTCACGAGACGCATGTACTCTGCACTGTCCGAGAGCCCGAGCGTCAACTACGATACGCCGGTGAAGTCGATCGCCCGGCACGCGTCCGACCCGACGTATGCGATCGAGAACTGGGGTGGGGGCAGCCCGAGCGGCGCTCCGCTCGCCTTCTACGTTCGCTTTCCCGCGTTCGCGCTCGCCTCCCACGCCGGAATCCTCGAGCGGGGGGACGGCAGCGGTACCGTTCCCTACCGGGCGGTGAAGCAGGAGTGAGCCCGTATTCGGGTTACGCTGACGCATGGACTGCCCGCATTGCGTGAGCCGGCTCGGGGGGCCCGCGGAGAACCCGTACCGGCGCGCGCCGCCTCGCGCGGCGAAGGTCGCGTTGGTCCCGGAGCGCCACGCGTCGGGCGCGGACATCGCGCGCTGCCCGTCGTGCCGCGGCGCCTTCGCGTCGCACGAGGCGATGAAGACCGTCGACACGTTCGGCTACGAGGCGCGGGGGCGAGCCTCGGCGCTCGAGATCATGCGCCGCGCGTCGACCGGTCCGATGCCTCGCATCGTGTGCCCGGCGTGTGCCGGCGAGACGACCCGCCGCGAGTGGTCCTTCTCCACGCTCGTCTTCGTCGACGTGTGCGTCGAGTGTCGAGGGGTGTGGATGGACGGCGGTGAGCTCGAGGCGATCGACGGCACACGCTGACGTCAGAGGCGGGCGCGGCGGCGGCGGACGGCGAAGAGGGCGCCCGCGAGGCCGAGGCCGAGGGCGCCCGCGCCGGCCGGCGTGGCCGGCTTCGGCGACGCGCTGCACGCGGCGGCTCCGGGGTCGATCTCGGCGGTGGCCGCGATCTCGACGACGTGCTCCGTCGGATCGCCGGCGCGCGTGACGACGTACCGCCCCGTGACGCGCTCGGCATAGGGTTCGCCCTCCTTCGGCACCCTCCCGATCCGCGCCTCCACCTGGACCTCGGCGCCGGGAGCGACCGCCTCGTCGCCGCAGTTGCCGCTGCAGGAGGGATCGCGCTCGGCGGGCCGCACCTGGAGATCGACCCCGCAGTCGTTCCGGAGGCGCGCGATGCTCGCGCAGACGCACGTGCTGTCGTCGGCGGGCCCGACGGCGACGAGGCAGGCGAGCGCGCCCGGCAGGGTCACGCCCTCGTGGCGGATCGTGCGGCACTCGACGGTGCAGCCCGCCTGCGCGGACGGCACGTCGAGGAGGAGAAGACCGGCGGCGGCGGCCGCGGCGACGAGGGCTCGGGAGATCGACGACATGATGTCGCGGCCTCGAGCACACATCGTGCCGTCGAGAACCTCCAAGCATTTCGCGCTGCGGCCCGCCGCGTGGAGGGATCCTGGTGTCAGGGGTCCCGCGCGCTGCGGTAGGCTCCGCGGCCCCCGAAGGAGACATCGCGTGGCCGCCAGCACCTTGCTCACCCTCCTCGACGACATCGCCTCGGTGCTCGACGACGTGGCCGTCCTCACCAAGGTCGCCGCGAAGAAGACGGCAGGCGTGCTCGGCGACGATCTCGCGCTGAACGCGGAGCAGGTCTCGGGGGTCGCCGCCGACCGTGAGCTCGCCGTCGTGTGGGCCGTCGCGAAGGGGTCGGCGCTCAACAAGGTGATCCTCGTCCCTGCCGCGCTCCTCGTCAGCAGCGTGGTTCCGGCGGTCGTCACCCCCTTGCTGATGATCGGGGGCGCCTACCTCTGCTTCGAGGGGTTCGAGAAGGTGACCCACAAGGTCTTCCACCGCGAAGAGGCCGAGCGCGCGCGCGGCGAGCACGTCGCGGCGCTCGCGGACCCGGAGGTGGACCTCGTCGCGCTGGAGAAGGGCAAGATCAAGGGCGCGATCCGCACCGACTTCATCCTGTCGGCGGAGATCGTCGTCATCGCCCTCGGCGAGATCGCGCACGCGGCGTTCGGCACGCGGGTCGCCGTCCTGGTCGCCATCTCGACCGGCATGACCGTGGGCGTCTACGGCCTCGTCGCCGGTATCGTGAAGCTCGACGATCTCGGGTCGACGCTCGCGCGCCGCCAGGGCCAGCCCGCCCTGCAGGGGATCGGACGCGGGATCCTCGTCGCCGCGCCGCTCCTGATGAAGCTCCTCTCCGTGGCGGGCACGGTGGCGATGTTCCTGGTCGGCGGGAGCATCGTCGCGCACGGGCTCCCCGTCATCGCCCGCGTCGTTCACGCGATCGAAGCGCGCTACGCCGCGATCGGTTGGGTCTTGGCGGTCGTCGACGACTTCGTCGTCGGCCTCCTCACCGGCGCGCTCCTGCTCGTGCTCGTGACGCTCGGGAAGAAGCTCGTCCTTCGCGTGCGCGGTCGCTGATCCGCCTGACGTCGCCGCCGCTTCGCGCGAAGCGCAGGTCTCGCCTCCGCGCGTGCACGTCGTGACCCTGCGGAGCGACGTCCGCGGCGCGCGCCGTGCGCGAACGACGCGGAGCGCGGGGTGGCGCGGGCGATGCAACGGCCAGGCGCGATGACGTCGGACCGGGTACCTTCGTGGCGATGAGGCCCGCGATCGTGGCGCTGGCGATGACGATGGCCGGGCTCGCGGCGTGCGGAGGTCGACCGACACCGCGCGCCGCGGAGCCGAGTCGGCCGGCTTCGAAGGGGCCCGACCCCGGCGCCGCGCCCGCCGACGACGTCTCGCGCGAGGTCGCCGCGCTCACGAAGCGCATCGCCGAGCTCCACGGTCGCCCCTTCAGACGCCCCGTACGGGTGGTCGTCGAGGGAGTCGGCTTCGCCGAGGGGCTCGCCGCGAAGGACCGCGAGCTGGGCGCCGCCGCGCCGGGGTCCGAGGCGTACTTCGTGGCGAGCGACGACACCGTCCACGTGCGGAGCGGTGCCCGCGCGCGCCCGCGGCGCGCGACCTTGGCGCGCATGCTCGCCGTCGCGTACCGGCGGCAGGAGCATCCGTCGATGTTCGCGCGCGCGGCGAGCTTGCCGTTCGACCAGCGCATCGCCTTCGAGTCGCTCGTTCGCGGCGAGACCGAGCTCGTCGGCACGATCGTGGACGAGGAGGCAGCCGGGCGGGATCCCACCGCCGAGATCGCGCGCTTCACCGCCGAGCCGCACGATCCCATGCGCGGGCCCGGCGCCGTGCCCGCCGATCTGCCGGAGGAGGTGCGGCGCGCCGAGGGTTTCGCGTTCGTGCTCGGCCTCGACTTCGCGTACCGGCTCTGGCAGAGCGGCGGCTTCGCGCTCCTCGACCGCGCGTGGGCGGCCCCGCACCTCACGTCACGCGCCGTCCTCTTCCCGGATCAGGCGCTCGAGGGGCTCACGACGTCGGAGCCCGTGGTGCCCGCGCTCGGCCTCGACGCCGAGCGCGCGGAGATCGACAGGCTGGGCGCCCTCGAGCTCCTCGTCGAGCTCCGCACGTGGGGTGTCGGCTTCCCCGAGGTCCGAGACCTCGTCGCGCACCATCGCGGCGGGCTCGTGGTCCGGATCCAGCTCGCGAAGGCGCGCGAGTCCGTCGGGCAGCTCTACGCCTTCGACCAGGACGACGCCGCGAGCGCCGCCCGCCTCGCGCGCGCCATCGCGGGCGTGCCGCGAAGCGAAGGGATGACGTTGACGGCCGAAGCGAAGGCGGGACGCGTGATCGCCACCCTCTGCCGGACGGCGGATGTCGGCAAGCTCGCGCCCGCGGGGCGGAGACTCATGGAGAGCCCGAGCGAGGGGCGCGTCGATCACCCGCCGCTCCGGTGAGGAGCCCTCGGCCGGAGGGGCTCATGGCCTCGCGAGGAGCCGCGTCCCGTCGTTCTTCCGGAGGACCAGCGCGACGCCCCCGTCGTCGGTCGCGACGGTGAGCACCGGGTACGTGAACCCGAAGGACGTGCTCCGCGTCGCGTCCCGGAACGAGGCGACGAGCCACGGGATGGCGCCCTCCACCGTCTTCTTGGGGACGAGCGTCCGCGCCGCCTCGTCCCAGCGGAAGATCACCGTGCGCCACTTCGCGAAGTAGTAGCCCGGGACGTCCGGATCGCTCGCGTCGCGTGACGGCGACGCGACGACGTCGAGCTCGCCGTCGCCGTCGACGTCGCGCACGTCCCAGACGAAGAGGTCCCGCACGTCCACGTCCGTCGTCGTCGTGCCGGCCGTCGTCACGATCGCGTGCCAGTGCCCCCCCTGGTAGACGTCGTAGACGAGGCGCGACGCGGCGGCGTTCGGGGCTGCGAGCCACACCCCGTTCGGATAGGCCGTGCGTCCCTCGTAGAGGAACGCGTCGTTCCCGTCGTGCGAGTACGAGTAGAAGCGATCGTCGACCGTGTTCGTCCGTGCGTCGTAGACCGCGACGTGACGCTCGATCTGGCCGTTCCTGTCGAACGCCATCTGCCCCGTGTGCATGTCCTCGAAGAGAGAGACGGCGCCCGTCCCCGCGACGAGGGCGACCTCGTCCGGCGCCCGCGGATCGGGCATCACGAGGCCGTAGTTGCGGCCCACGAGGTCCGCGCGGTTGCCCGTGAGCCAGGGTCGGTCGGCGAGGAGCGTGAAGGGCGACGACATCCCGTACTGCACGGCGCGACCCGACGTGAAGAAGAGGAGGCGCGCGGCGTCGCCCGACCCGACCACGAGCCCGTTCGGTACGTGGCTCGCCGCGTAGTGTTTCGTCTGCCCGCCCTGCGCGGCGAGCTGTGCCGCCGGGAATGCGTCGTACGCAGGCACCGTCGGCATCGTCATCGTGCCGCGCGTGACGGCCACGCCGTTCTCGACGCCGACGACCCACGCCTTGCCCTCGGCGTAGGGATTGAAGGCGTTCGCGTTGGTGGACGTGTACTGGGGTTGGAGGACGAGGTCGCGCGAGCCCGCGCCGAAGAGCGCCGCGAGCACGGTCCACTGCTCGGTCGCGTACCCGAAGTTCCAGCAGATGTCCGTCAGCGGCGGGACGATCTTCGGGATGACGACGCCGGAGGCGCCGAGGACGAGGTCGATCGTGCGCTCGGCGAGGGGCTTTCCGTAGCACGGCGTCGCCGTGTCCTTCGCGCGGACGATGCCGAGGTCGACGAGCCCGTCGCCGTCCACGTCGAAGCCGCCGAAGAGCGCGCCCGGGCCGATCTCCTTGGTCCAGATCGCGCGGCCTGCCTGATCGAGGGCCTCGACGGTGGCGCCGGATTGACGGAACGCCACCGCCGCGGTCGTCCCGCTCGGTGTACGGAGGCGGTAGAGGGGCACCGGGGCGGCGTCGGGGGGAGCGCCCGCAAGGACGAGCGCGTTCACGGCGAGCGGGAGCGCGTTCGCGGTGGCGGCGTCGGGGCTGCCTCCGGCGTCGCCTTCGCCGCCGGCGTCACCCGCCGCCGCGTCGCTCTCGCCCCCCGGGGCGACGACGGGGGTGTCCGTAGCGTCTGCGCCGTTCGAGCCGCACGCGATCGCGGCGGCCATCCCGAGCGCGAGGGCCACGACTGCAGACGACGGAAGGATCCGCACGGTCTCATCGTAGCTGGGTTCCGTGCGCGCGCCCGCCTCGCGCGGCGCCAGGCGCGGTGTATCGTGCCCGCATCATGACGCGCGCGGCCATCAAGCACGAAGAGGAGCAGCTGCGAGGCGCGATGCTCGCGGGGGACGTCGAGGTGCTCGAGCGCCTCTTGCACGAAGATCTCCTCTTCCTCGGACCGACGGGCGCGCTCGTCGGCAAGGCGGACGACCTCGACGCCTACCGGAGCGGCCGCCAGCGCATCACGCGCGTTGCGCCGCGCGAGCTCGTCGTGCAGCTTCATGGCCCCGACGTCGGCGTCGTGACGGTGATCGCGGAGCTGGAGGGCTCCGTGGACGAGGTCGTGTTCGCCGGGACCTACCGCTACCTCCGCACCTGGCGGCGCGAGGACAGCCGCTGGCAGGTCGTCGCGGGCGCGGTGATGCGGGTGGCGGAGGCGTCGTAAGCGCTCGGATGACCAGCCGGGCAAGTGGTGTCAGCAGCTCGCCTCGCCGAGCACGCGATCGACGACGGCGAGGAGCTCGACGAACGTCGCGTCGTCGTGGAACCGCGGGCTCTTGGCGAGGCGATCCCGGAGCCACGCGACGGCGCGGTCGTGGGAGAGGCGACCGCGTCGCGTGGCGGCGTCGTACTTGTCGAGGACGATGACGAGCTTCTCGGCGCGATCGAACGCGGCGTTCTCGCCGAAGGGCTGCGTGAAGCGCTGGTCGTCGCCGACGATCGTCCTCGGGTTGACGTCCTCGAGCAGGTGGTGCGTCGCGGCGGCCGCGACCGCCTCGGGTGGGAGGCCGGCCGCCTCCGCGATGGCCAGCGTCCAGCCGCTGTGCAGGTTCCAGAACTGCCGGATGGGCATCGCCGGGTCCACGCCGAGGTCGCGAAAGCAGGCGATGCGCGTCTCGGCGTCGCCCGGGAAATGCGTCCGGAGGAAGGCCGTGAGGGGCTGCGTGTCGTCCCGCACGTTCTCGACGGCGAAGACGTCTGCCACGTAGCGGCGAGCGTCGGCGCCTGCGTGCTCGGGGCCGGTCTTGCCGATGTCCGAGAAGAGGCACGCGAGGACGACGGTCTGCCGCTCGAGCGCGGTGAACGCTTCGCTGGAGCCCTTCCCGTCGTAGTGCCGGAAGACGCGCTCGGCGTACGACGCCATGCGCCTCGCGTCCTCGAACGTGCTCGAGCGCTCCGCGAGGAGGCGCATCCGCTCGACGAGCGACTCGCTCGCCGCGCCGAGATCGAAGCCGAGCGCCGCGCAAGCGTCCCGCATGCGCGGGATCGCGCCCTCGTCCTCGTCATCCTCCATACCGGGAGCGTACGTCGGTTTCGCGCCGCGACCTCGGTCACGCGTCAAGGGGAAGAGCAGGGGACGAGGTCGATCTCGTCCGACCGTCCCTGGTCGCGGGGGTGTGGCATAATGCCACAATGGGTTCCGCGGAGTGGGTTTGGCGAGACGGCGTGTCGTTCGAGGCGCAGCTGTTGGACGTCGTCCAGCAAGCCGTGATCGTCACGGATGTCGAGGGACGGGTGATCTTCTGGAACGCATTCGCCGAGACGCTCTTCGGATGGCCCCGGGACGAAGCGCTCGGCAAGAGCATCGTCGAGCTGACGCCTCACGAGAGCTCGCGCGACGAGGCGAGCGCGATCATGAAGCGCCTGGCCGCCGGCGGGAGCTGGGCCGGCGATTTTCGCGTGGGGAGGAAGGACGGCACGACCTTCACCGCGTTCGTCGTCGACTCGCCGATCCTCGGCCCGGACGGCAAGCTCGCGGGCATCGTCGGCGTCTCCACCGACGTCTCGGAGCAGCGCGCGCTCGAAGCGCAGCTCCGCCAGGCGAAGCGGATGGAAGTCATCGGCCGACTCGCGGGCGGCGTCGCGCACGACTTCAACAACCTCCTCACCGTCGTTCTCGGGAACCTCGATCTGCTCGAGCAATCCGGGGAACTCAGCCCAGCCGGCGCCTCGCTCGTGACGGAGATCTCGGACGCGGCGACGCGTGCGGCAGGCCTCACGCGCCAGCTCCTCTCGTTCAGCAAGCGAGACATCGTACAGCCCGTCGCGGTCGACGTGGGCGTCGCGATCGCGGCGCTGCAACCGATCCTGCGACGGCTCCTGCGCGAGGATGTCGAGCTCTGCTTCGAGCCCGCGCCGACGCCTCTCTTCACGGTGCTCGACCGCGCTCAGCTCGACCAGGTGATCATGAACCTCGCGCTGAACGCGCGGGATGCCATGCCGCAGGGCGGGCGGCTCACGATGCGGGTCGCGGCCGTCGACGCCGCGTCGGTCACCGCGAAGGTCGAGGACGGCGGGCGGTTCGTGCACCTGTCCGTGACCGATACCGGAGGCGGCATCGCGCCCGAGCTCCTCGGAAACGTCTTCGAGCCGTTCTTCACCACGAAGGGCGACCACGGAACGGGCCTGGGGCTGGCGACCGTCGAAGGCATCGTCGAGAGCGCCGGCGGAGGCGTCGAGGTCGAGAGCCGACCCGGGGAGACCACGTTCCACGTCTTCTTCCTGCGCGCGGAGGCCCCGAGGAGCGAGCCCGAGTCTCCGACGCCCGACGAACGCGGCCACGTGGCTGCGAAGACTCTTCTCCTCGTCGAGGACCAGGAACGCCTCCGTCCGCTCCTCGCCCGGGTCCTCGAGGCGGACGGCCATCGCGTGCATGTTGCACAGAGCGCCGAGCACGCGCTCGCGATGAGCGTGCACCCCGACGTCGACCTCCTCGTCACCGACATCGTGATGGCAGGCATGAACGGCATCGGTCTTGCGGAGCGCCTCCGCGCCGAACGCCCCGAGCTGCCGGTCGTCTTCATGACCGGCTACACCGACGACTCCGTCTCGCGGCGCATCATGGAGATGCCGAGCGCGGTCCTCGTCCTCAAGCCTTTTCGTCCTGACGAGCTCACCGCCGCCGTGCGTCGGCTCCTCGACGGCTGACGTCCGGTCCGTGGCCGTGGTCCTGGGAGCGCCTCCGACGCGGGACGCGCTCCGGAGCGCCTCACCCGCGGAACGCCGCCTCGAGCGCCGCCACGTCGAGCTTCACCATCTTCATCATGGCCTCGGCCACGCGGCGGCCCTTCACGGGGTCGCCGTCGGTGATCATGTCGTCCAGCGCACGCGGCACGATCTGCCAGCACACGCCGAAGCGGTCGCGGATCCACCCGCACTGCTCCTCGGTGCCGCCGCCTTCGAGCAGCGCGCTCCAGTAGCGGTCGATCTCCGCCTGATCGTCGCAGAAGACCATGAAGGACACGGCGTGGTTGAACGGGTCGAGCGGTCCGGCGCTGATCGCCTCGAACCGCTGCCCGAAGAGCGTGAACGACACGATCTTCACCGACCCTGCCGGACCGCTCGGCGAATCGGCGGGCATCGCGTTCACGCGGTCCACGCGTGAGTCGGGGAAGACCGACGCGTAGAAGCGCGCCGCCTCCTCCGCCTCCTTCGCGTACCAGAGGTGCGGGGCGATCTTCGCGAGGCGCGCCGCGGTCACGGCTTCGCCTCCGAGTCCACCATGACCTCGAAGCCGCCGTAGATCATCCGCTTGCCGTCGAACGGCATCGCGACGCCCTTCACGCGCGGATCTTCCATGACCTTCGCGTTGCCTGCGTCGCGCGCGGCCTTGGACGGCCAGAACACCCAGGAGAACACGACGACCTCGCCCGGCTCGGCCGCGACCGAGCGCTTGAAGTCGGTCACCTTGCCGTCGGGGACGTCATCCCCCCAGCACTCGACGATGCGGAGCGCGCCGTTCTCACGCGCGACGCTCGCGAAGAGCTTCGCTTGCTCGAGGTAGGCGCCCTTCTTGTCCGCGGGAACCGGGACCACGAATCCATCGACGTAGGCCATGAGCTTTCCTCCAGGTTGGGGAGCACGAGGTGCTCGTTCCTACCTTGGACTCCGCGAGGAGGCGATTTTCATCGGTCGACGTGCATCTGATGACGCACCCAGCTCGAGGGTGCCCGTCGCCGCACCCCAGGGGCCCGGCGGACGAGGCGGGCGTCGACGCGTCAGGTGCCCCCGTAGACGGCCGTCGGGATCGGGCCGACGCCGCCGCCGCCCCGTGTCAACGCCGTGCTCGTGCACTTCCCCGCGCCGCCGTCGCGCGTTCGAGATGGCCAGCCGTTCGAGGCCGACGTCCGCCGAGGAGCCCGCGTCCTCGACCCGCGCCCCCGTGTACGACGTGTCGCCGGGTCGCCGCTTCGGACCCCCGACCTGTCGAACCCTCGGGCACCCTGCTTCATGGGAGCGCTTCGCGGGCAAGCTCTCACGAACCTGCGCGTCTCGCGTGTTTGGCACGCGCGTCGAGCGCCTGAGCTCCGATACACTGTGCCTTGATGGTCGACCCACACGCCGCACTTCGGACGCTTCGACAGGTTGCCCTCACGGGGGTTGCGGCAGCATCGATCGCGCTTGCGATGCACTGCGGATCATCCAACATGAGCGAGTTCTCGACCGGCTCCGTCTGCGACGAAGCGCTGAAGGGGCTCTGCGGCAGCCCTTGCGTCGACGACACGGGCTGTCCCGACGGCACGTTCTGCGGAGCGTCGAAGACGTGCACCGCCGAGTGCGTGAGCGGCTCGGCGTGCGCGGGATCGACGATGTGCACGTCGCGTGGCCGCTGCGGGGCAGAGACGCTCGGCGGCATTCTCGGCGGCGGAGCCGAAGACGGCGGTAGCAGCAGCGGCGGCTCGAACGGTGACGCGTGCGCGGACCTCGATCTCACGCTCTCCAAGACGGAACCGACGGTGGTGTTGCTCGTCGATCAGTCCGGGAGCATGACGGCGAGCTTTGGCGGCGAAACGAGGTGGTCCGCGATCAAGAAGGTCCTCCTCGGCGATCCGGGAGGCGTCGGCAGTCTCATCAAGCCGCTCGAGGGCGAGGTTCGCTTCGGGCTGACGATGTTCGCGAATGCGACGAACAACGCGACCTGTCCCGATCTCACCGCCGTTCCTGGAGCGCTCGGCAACTACTCGGCGATCGACGGGGTCTTTCGGCCGGCGAACACGCGACCGAATACGCCGACCGGCGAGAGCATTCGAGCCGTGGCAGGTCTCGACGCGCAGGGGCAACCGCTTCCGGGTGGCTTCGCCGCGGAGAACGCGCCGGGCCCGAAGATCATCGTTCTTGCCACGGACGGGGACCCTGACTCGTGCGCCGACCCGACGGCCAACGACGAGCCGACGACGCCCGCGCGCCGGCGCGCTGCCCAGGACATCACGGTTCTTGCGACCCAGCACGCCTTCACGGCGGGCATCCGCACGTACGTGATCGCCGTGGGTGACGACATCCTCGCGAGCAACCAACAGGAGATCGCCAACGCCGGTCTCGGCTTCGCACCGAACGGTGGAGCGCTCGCGCCGTTCTACCGTCCTACCGACGGTGCGCAGCTCACGCAGCAGCTCCGCCAGATCGTCGACGGCGTCCGCTCGTGCACGTTCGCGTTGAACGGCGCAGTGCAGAGCGGCAAGGAGGCGCTGGGTACGGTCTCGCTCAACGGAGGTGTGCTCACGTTCGGCGCTCCGGACGGATGGAAGCTCAACTCGCCCTCGGAGCTCGAGCTCGTGGGCTCGGCCTGCGAAACGCTCAAGTCGGGGAGCGACGCGAATGTCTCGGCGAGATTCCCCTGCGACGCCGTGCTCGACGTGCGCTGAACCCGAGACGGCGCCGGCGCGGTCCGCGAGTGCAGGGGGGCCGCGCACGGTCACTCCGTCGTGAATGTTCCCTTCACGAATTCGGCTGGGTTCGTCTCCGTCGCGTCGACGGCGGCGGCGACGGACGTGACGCGCGAGCATGTCCCGGTCGGCGCGACCCACCCGACGTCGCTCACGGCGCGCGGCGCACCCTCGAGCTCGAACACGCGCGTCGTCACGGCCTCGGCGGAGACCACGGGCGGCGCTACCCACCTCACTCCGCACGCGGCGGCGCTTCGCGATCGCACGAAGCGACCCGCGGTCGCGCCGCACGAAGCCGAGCCCAGTCGCCCGGCGACGAGACCTCCGCCCGTGCACGTGCCGTCCGTCGCGAAGATGACCGCCTCGGGGGCGGCCGGCAGACAACGGAGCGTGCCGTCCGCCGCCCGCGCGAACGAGCAGTCGACGCCCTTGTCGCGATCGTGAAAGCCCGGGACGAGCGCGTCACCGCTGCCGTCCGCGACGAGCGCGGGGACGAGGCGCGACGTGCCCTCGGCGCTCCGCGGGAGAGCGGGGAGCGACGCGGTGACGTCCTCGATCCGCCTTCGGCTCTGCGCGTCCGGAGTGGACGTCAGAAAGCACGACGAGCCTCCCGAGTCGGCGTAGAGCTGCGCGGGCGTGTCGGGGGTCCACTCCTCGACGGCGTGGACCGCGCGAGCGCAACGCGTGCGCGCGCCTTCGAGGACGAAGCGGGGATCGGTCTTCGCGCACCTACCGCGCGGGAGCGTGACGTACTCGGCGCGCGTGCAGGACGCATCGGTGTAGCCGAGAGGGTGCGTCTCGGCCTCGTCGGGGACGCAGCGCAGGGTGCCGTCCTCGAGGCTGCGGAAGTGGCAGTCCGCCTGCCACGCTTCGACTTGCCACCCCACCGTCTGCCGCGCACCGTCCGTGGCGACCGCGATCTTCTCCGTCAGCCCGTCCTTCGTCACGAGGGCTTCTTCGGCCGAGACGAACGCGGTCCACGGGACGACGTCACCGAGCGCGAGGACGACCGATGCGCCGGCCGCGATCGGCGACGGGGTGCAGCTCCCCGGCGTGCCCTGGAAGGGCGCCGTCGCGCGACCGAGCACCGGTCGGAAGGCCGGGTCGCGCCGTGCGCATTCGCCGACGCTGGGCTCCTCGACCGCGACGTAACGCGCGCCCGCCGCGCACTCGGGAAGCTGCGCGACGGGAACCGTACACCCGGCGTCCTCGAACTGGCCGCCCAGAAACGAGACCGAGACGGCGCTCGGGATGCAGCGAAGCACGCCGCCGACGCGTGCGAACGTGCAGTCCTCGTTCCGCGCCGTGTCGAAGAAGCCGACGTGAACGCGCGATCCATGCGCCTCCACGAACCTCGCCCGGAGCCGGGCGCCGCTCACGACCGTGGGCCTCGCCGTCGCGCCCGCCGCGCTCTGTGCGTCTGCGTCGCTCCCGCAACCAGGCGCCGCGAGCGCCGCGAGAGCCGCGCCGAAGGCCGCGTGAGCCGCGGGCGTCCATCGCGCTCGGCGCGGGCCGGTCGAACCTCTACCCATGGTCTCCGCCGTCGTGCAGAAGGCGGGCCGTAGGCCGATTCGCGTACTTTCCCGCCAGGAGGACCCCGTCACCCCGATCGCGCTGCCCGAGGTGGCACACGTGTGCCGCCCGCCACCTGCGGGTGATCCGCCACGATCTGCAGGATGCCGAGGAACGCGAGGAGCGCTCCGTTGTGGATCAGGGGACGACCATCTGCCCCAAGAAGAAGCACGTGAAGCTCGTGGCGTGGACGATCGCGGGAGCGCGTACCGTCCGCCACGTCGGGAGGACGTTCTCGCGATACGCACCCCCACCGAGAACGGCGTCCTCGCCGCGAACATAGCCCCACCTCGAAGCGTTCGCGCCTCGCCCGCGCAGGAGAACGTGGGTCGGAACGAGGAGAAAGAGGAGCAGTGTCAGCAGGCCGAGCGACATGAGCGTGTCCATGATCGCGCCGCCTCTGCACCTGCGAGGGACATGCCGCGCGAGGCCCACACCCTCCTCGGGTGAGATCGAGCCGCGCGCGCCGGACCGCCGCGAGACGCGAGTTGACGACGCACATGCCGGAGATTCGTCCTTCGGCGTCGCACACTTGAGAGGCGAGCGGCCCGCCGCGCGAGACCTCCTTACCTTCGAGGCATGCAGGTCCGCAGCGTCGTCGCCATCTTCTTGCTCGAGTGCCTCGATCCGTCGGAGGACGAAACCTACTGCTACGACGATCCGCGGGAGGCCGTCTCGTTCGCCGTCGAGCGCGAGGTGACCGTCACGCCGTCGGCGTCGTGGCGCCTCCCGCCGGACGAGGCGCCCCTCCGGCGGCCGGGCGAGCTCGCGGAGGAGCGTCGCTTCTCGGAGCGCTTCGACGCGCTCGTCCGCGACCGCGACTTCGCGCTCCAGCACGTCATGGCCGAGTCCTTCACGACCCGCGTGACGCTGCTCACGATCCCGCGCCCGCGCGAGGCAGGCGTCTTCGAGCTCGCGTCCCTCGGCGCGAGCCTGTGCGAGAACCACGACGGCGAGCGCACGTGCCGCGTCGCGGAGGGCACCCTCGACGTCCGCCGCGACGACGACGGCGGCGTCGACGTCACTGTGGACGTCAGGGCCGAGGCGTCGCAGACCGACGGCGTCCAGATGGACGCACGCGTCCAGATCACGAGGCGAACGTGGACCGAGCGCAGGTGCTTTTCGAGGAGCACGGCCGGTGGGTGCGGATGCGGCGCCTGGGGCGACGGCATGTCGGGCGCGATGTGAGCTCGCGGGCGTCGGGTCGGCTCCGCGTCATCCCGCGTTCCAGAATGGAGCGTCGCGAGCCGTTCACTCGACGTCGAGGGGCCAGCCGCGGACGAGGGACGCCTGGACGCTCACGCGCGCGGCGGTCGTCGTGGGAGACCCGGGGACATCGAACGCCGTCTCGCTCGACGACGCGAGGCTGAGGAGGCCGACGACGTTCGCCGCGACGGTCGCGTCGAGCATCGCGAGCGCAGCGGCGGGGACGGTCAACGCGCCGGCAGCAGCCGGGGCCGTGCACGCGATCTGGACGCTTCGCGACGGCGAGACGCGCCCCGTCCCGACCATGACGCGAACGGTGCCGGCGGGCGGCGCCGCGGCGGCCCACGTGACGGTGAACGGCGCGCTGCGCGCGACGGACGCGTGCCCGCTCGGGGTCGAGACGGGCGAGATCATCGTCGCCGCGCGAGGTGCGGTGAGCGTGCCCGTGAACGCGCCGACGCCGCCTCCGGCGGCGGCCACGGTGAGGACGTCCCCCGGCCCGAACAGCGCACCGTCGTGGCTGGCCTGGTAGCCCAGCGGTGACGGGAGGAGCGTGAGGCCGGGGGTGGGGACCGCGCCGCCCGTGATCGTGAGGGGGCCGGCGTGGATCGTCGGCGGCGATGTGCCGGCGTCGGGTGCGGGGACGAGCGCGTCGCACGTGACGACGTCGCAGGTCGGGAACGCGGTACGCACGCATGGCGCATCGGTGGCGCTCGCCGCGAGCGCGAAGAAGCCGAACACGCTCGCGCGCGTCGAGTCGCCAACGGACACCTGCTCGATGGCGAGGATGCCGTTCACCTCGGCCGCCTCGGGAGCGCCGTCCGCGCCGCTCGCGTCGGTGACGGAGCTCGCGGGCGGCGTGGCGTCGGCGCTCGCGTCGGACGCTCCCGCGTTGCCGGCAGGTTCGTCACCGGGCACGTCGGCGGCGTCGGGCGCGTCGGGCGTCGCGGCGTCCGTCGGGGAGCAGCCCGACGCTGCGAGGACGGCGGCGGGGACGAGGAACGCGAAGAGGGAGAGGAGGGGCTCGAGCTTCATGCGGCGGAGCATCCGTCACGCCGGTGCGTCCGGCGACTCGCGTTCCAACTGCGTGAGAATGCGGAGACAATCGCGCAGGACGCGCTGCGCCACTCGCGTCGCGGACGCGCCGGGGAACGAGGTTCTAGACTGCACTCCGCGCCTCTCCCTGGAAGGCGATGGGTCTTATGCTGAGCTGGTGAAGGTCCTCGAGGGGCGTCCGGAGCGCGACGTGCCGCTCCGCGCGCGATGGGATCGCGCCGCGCAGGCGCTCGTCGCGCATCGGGACGTGCTCGAGGCGCGCCCGAGGCCGGGAGAGCGCGGAGGAGGGGAGTGGCACGACTTCCTCCTGTCGCTCGACGACGGCGAGCTCGCGGAGATCGAGTCACGCGGTCACGAGGCCCGTTGGCCCGAGCGCGCGCCGCCCTCGCTCCTCGCGCTCGTCACGGCGGCACGGGTTGCGTGCGACGTGCCTGCGCTGCTCCCGGACGCAGGCGACGCGGCTCCGCGCGCGACGCGACGGCGCGAGACCCCACGGAAGCGCGCGCAGGTGGAGGCGTTCGCGGCGCTCGTCCGCCCGCTCACGGCGTACGCCACGCGGTTCGTCGACGTCGGATCGGGGCACGGTCACCTCACGCGCGGCATCGCCGAGCAGAACGACGTCCCCGTCGTCGGTCTCGAGCGCGACGTGCAGCTCGCGTCGCGGGCCCGGGCCCTCCCGTCGACGCGGTCGCCCACGTTCGCGGTCACGGACGTCGTTCGCGACGGTCTGCCGCTCGAGCCCGGCGACTGCGTCGTCGGCCTGCACGCGTGCGGCGAGCTCGGCGATCTGCTCGTCACCCGCGTCGCCTCGATGGCCGGTGCGCGCGCGTCGCTCGCCCTCGTGGGCTGCTGCCTGCAAAAGCGGCGGTCTGGAGAGCGCGTCTCTCTCTGCGCGCCTGCGGCGCTCGAGCGTGCCCTCGCGCTCCCGAAGCCGCTCCTCGGGCTCAGCAACCTCACGGCGCGGGACGAGGGCGTGGAGGCGACGCGCGTGGAGAACCTCGCCGCGCGCGAGAGGCGCATCGCGCTGCATCGCCTCCTCGCGGAGGCCGGTGTGCCGCTCGGCGTAGGGCGCGAGCTCGAGGGATTGAACCGGCGCGTCGCGCACCACGCGCTCGCCGATCTCGTCGCCCGCGCGTTCGTGCTCCGCGGGCTCACGCCCCCGAGCGCGGATCGGATCGCGAAGGCGGCCGCGTGGGCCGCGGGCGAGCACGCGCGCGTGCGGCGTCTCGGCCTCCCGCGCGGGCTGCTCGCCCGCGTGCTCGAGGTGTTCGTGCTCCTCGACCGCGCCGTCTACCTCGAGCAGCACGGCTTCGAGGTCGCGATCGGATCCTTGTTCGCCGCGCGCGTGAGCCCGCGCAACCTGGCGCTCGTCGCGTCGTCGTCCTAGCCCGAGCGCTGCGCGAGCAGGGCCTCGAGCTCCCGCACGCGCGCCAGAGCAGCGTCCTCGCGCGCGAGGGCGGCCTCGGCCTTCGTCGGCCACGGATCGGCGCCGTCGGCGCGCGCCGCGACGCGGAGCTTCTTCCCGCCGTCGGTCACGACCGCCCACGCGCCGAGCGCCGACGACCACGCGGGGCCCTCCCCCGCGTACTCGCGAACGAAGGAGCCCTCGGTGAGCCGCCACACCTGCAGCCGGACCGGCCCTCCGTACGCGCGCGGACCTGCGAGCTCGGGGTCGAAGATCCAGAGCTCCTCCGTCCCGCTCGCGGCGTATTTGTCCGGCGCGATGGCGTAGTCCTTCGTGGCGCTGGGCACGCTCACGACCTCGATCGCGAGCCGTGGCGGAGCATGCCCCGGCAACCACGTTCGGAGGCTCGTGAGCGTCTCGCCGTCCGGCGGCTTCGGCGAAAGGACGCAGACGTCCGGATCGACGCCGATCGCGGGACGCCCCTCGTCCCACCGAACCGCGAGGTTCCGTGCGACCTGGGCGCTCTCCTGCGCCTCGGCCCACCACGCCAGGATCGCCTTCAGCAGCTCCAGGGCCTCGTCGTGCGGCACCGACCCGGGCATCGTCCCCTCGTGGAGCTCCCAGCCCGGATGGCTCTTCGGCACGTCGTACGTCACGCGGGTGCCTCGCAGCATCGTCTCGGAAGGTAGCATCGGCCACACCCCCGAGCACGCCGCGCGCCAACCGCGAGCGCGCGTGCTCTCGCGAGCTTGCAGGAGCGCGCGCCCTGTCCCCGGCCAGCCCGAGCGTGGCCTGGGCCAGCCCGGTGCTGGCGTCGGCGATTCGTTCGCGGTCAACCCCCGTCGCGTGGTCCGTCGCTTCTGGCGGCGGATGCGGGAGGCGTGCACCCGCGCTCTGCGCACGTCCGCACGGTCTTGACGCCGAACGACTCGAGCCACGCGGCGACGCCCCATCGGCTGTCGGCGTCGACGCGCGCTTGCCAGTTGGTCACGGGCACGTCGCCGCCAGGCAAGAACGTGTAGCTTGCATTCACGCCCACGATGCGATTCGTGTCCTTGCGATAGAGCGCCCCACCGGAGTCTCCCGGGCACAGCCCGGCCGCAGGGACGAGGTCGCCCGCGCCAGCGTCGACTGCGCCTCCGTCGACCACGGGCACGACTCGCTCCGGTCGCGTAGGCCCAGGCGTGACGTTGTAGTTCGCTTCGATGGTCGCGAGGCCCTCGGTGTCGCTCGCGCTCAGACCGCCGTTGTGCGCGGCCGCGCGAACGTCGACGATGCGCGTGTCGAGGTACCGCAGCTGCCCGTCGCCGTTGCCCTGGACGTTGCCCGTGCAGCCGTAGCCGAGGATCGTCACTTGCTCGCCCGGGAGGGCGGGTTCGAGGTCGACCTCCGCGATGGGAATGTCGTCGAGACCCCCTGTCACCTCGATCAGCGCGACATCGGGCGCGTCGCGCTTCTCGGAGGACGCGCGCCCGCTGCATCCGCGCGTCCGGCAGACATGCTCGATCTGGGGGTGCAAGATGGTGCGCGAGATTCCGAGCGTCCGCCGCCCCGGGGCATCGCCGCGGGCGATGATGCTCATCGAGCTGCCCGTCGTGAATTCGGGCCGTACTCGTCCACCGCTATCGCGGACGCAGTGCGCGGCCGTGAGAACGAGGTTCGCTCCGACCTTCGTCACCGTGCAGTTCCCGACGACGTGCATCGTCGCCGGGAAGGCATCGGCCGGCGCGACCTTGCCCCCGATGAGCTCCTCTTCGGGAGCGGCGCTCGCTCGGTCCGCGCCGTCCCCGCACGCCGCGAGACCACCCACCGAGAGGCTCAGCCCAACGACAATGACGAGAGCGTGTTGGATGCGCATGCTCGGACCTCCAGCACGAAGCTAGCCGAGTGTGGGTCGCGTGTAGCGCTTCGATTCACGGTTGTCGATTCGCCGCGGGTTCGTGTCGGCAGGATCGACGACCACTCACGAGCCAGGGCCCACACCGCCGTCGGTCGGAGACGGCGAGGGCCCTGCGTCCGCCGCAGCGCCCGCATCAGCGTCGTCGGCGGTGCGCGGAGCGGGGACGGCGAAGCGAACGGCGTTCGGCAGCGACACGTCGATGAGGACGCGCGCGCCCTGCCGTTGCTCGTGGTCGTACTCCGGGGCGCGGGTGTCGAGGTACGCCGTCTCGAGATCGTTGTAGCCGGGGAGTGACGGCAGATAGTTCGGCGTGGCGATGGGCGTGTCGGGGACGGTGAGCCCGAACTGACGGAGCTCCTCGGGCGTCCATGCCGGGTCCGGCGGACTCACGTCTCCGTCCGCGCGATCCATGACGTCGGCACGCGGAGCCCGCAGGCAGGAGTCAGCAGCGGGAGCGTCGCGACCGAGAGGCCCCCTCGATCGCTGAAGAGTGCAGGGGATGTCGTGCCGACGTCACGCCCGATGTCGAGCCTCGTCACGCCCCCCTTCGCCGTCCAAGACGTGCACGCTGCTTGCAATCGTGCCCCCGCATGAGTCTCCCGAACGCACGCTTGGCCATCGTCTCCTCGGTCCTCGCCTTCTCCGCTCCCCTGCTCGTCGCATGCACCGACAACGCGACCTTCGACGACGGTGAGCCCGGGACGATGGAGGCGGCCGCGCGCACGTCGCGGAAGCCGATCCGCGAGGCGCTCCGTACGACGTGTCGCGTCCAGGGCGGCGCGACCTACGCCCTCGACTTCTTCTACGACGATGACTCGCAGCTCCGCGGCGCGCTCCGAGGGCCGAACGCGACGGAGCTCTCCCCGGTCCCCGCGGCCCACGTGCCCGCCGCGCTCGCCTCGCTCGGATCGGAGTGGGCGATCTTGCGCGCCGCGTCGGGCGGTCCCACGTTCGCGGCCGAGCGTTTCGTCACGCGGTTCATGACCTCCGCGCACGACGACTTCGTCGCCGATCACGACACGGTGAAGGTCGTCGACGAGCAGGGCCGCCTCGACGACGCGACGTGCGAGATCGCGTCATCGACTCTCCCCGTCGGGCAAGCGATCGCGACCGCGCTGACGACGGTGCCGGCCGGCGAGCACCACGGGCGCGGGCGAACGCGCGCGGCGCTGTGCAGCGTTCGCATCGTGCCCGAGGGCGGCACGCCGGCCAGCCCCGACAAGCTCACGGTCACGATTGCCCGACGACAGGCGGACGGTACTCCGGGGCGCACGCTCTCCAGCATCGTCCTCGACGCCAGCACTCAGATTCGACACGCGGTCCAGTCGCCGCGAGCGGACGTCTTCTTCCTCGACACGGAGACCGCCGGCCGCGCGCGAGCGATCACGTTCGATCGCCTCGACGGATCGACCCCGCTCTACCGCGTCACCATCGCGTCGACGGCGTCGAACGGCACCGGCACGAGCTACTGCGACACCGAGATCTCACCCACGCCCGCGGACGGCGGAGCTCCCTGATGCGTGGAACGCGGCTCGATGGTCGTGATGCGAGCGCGGGCTAGAGCGGGGCGCCGCACTTCGTGCAGTCGACGTGGCCGGCGACGAGGAGCGCGGCGCAGAACCGGCAGCGGGCCGCCGCGCGCTCGGCACGCGGGGCCTCTGCGCGCGCGAAAGGCTCGTCTCTCCGCGCGGCCGTGACCACACCCCCCGGGCCGGGCCGGACGTGTCCGAGCACCGTGCCGGGCCGCACGATCGACCCCGCCTCGCACGCGATCGCCTGGAGCACGCCGCTCTCCGGCGCCTCGACCTCGACGTTCGCCTTGTCGGTCTCCAGCTCCACGAGCGACGCGCCCTTCTCGACGCGGTCGCCGACGCGGTAGAGCCACCGCAACACGCGCCCTTCGCGCAGCGCCTCGCCGAGCTCCGGTACGACGATGTCCATCCGCGTTCAGCGTACCGCGGGCCGGGCTGCGACGTCGGAGCGTTCGCGAGCGGCCGGGCCCCGGGCGAGGCGGGCGACTTCGGCGCTCGCGAGAAGGACGCATCCGACGGCGAAGTCGTCGAGGTTCGGGACCGTCTCTGCGCTGACGGGCTGGCGATCGCTCGGCTGCGCGCCGGTGCCCTGCACCCAGGCGAGCGTGTCGTCGTCGCGGACGGACGCGGCGATCGCGGCGAACGAGTCGAGAGCGACGCGCTCGAAGGGTTCACGGGGGAGGATCCCGCGACGCACGCCGAGCGCGAGCGCGTGGACGAAGAGCGACGTGCCCGTGATCTCCGGACCCCCGAAGTGGCCCGGATCCTCGAGACTCACGCTCCAGAACCCGTCCGCCCGCCGCGTGCGGAGCGCGCCGTGTGCCATCGCGCGGAAATCGTCCTCGTAGAGCGCGCGGTGTGGCGCGCCTTGCGCCATCGCGTCGAGCGCTCGCGCCACGCCGGAGATCGCCCAGCCGTTCCCGCGCGACCAGAAGCAGGGCGCCCCGTTCGGCTCGGCGTACGGCGGGAGGAAGGTCGCGTCGCGGTACCAGAGACCGCGCTGCGCGTCGAAGAGGCCGCGTGCGCCCGCGGCGCGGTCCCGCGTGAAGCGGTAGAGCTCGAAGGTGGCCTCGTGGAGCCGCGCATCTTCACGGATCGCGGCGACGCGCGCGAAGGCTGGCATCGCCATGTGGATGGCGTCGACCCACGTCCAGTCGTCGAACGTCGCGCCCGAAGCCATCGCGCGAAGGCTCTCCTCGATGGCCGCCACGCGGCGGTCGTCCCGCCTCCCGTCGAGGTCCCAGAGATCGAGGTACGCCATGCCCGCGACGTGGGCGTCCGCGAAGCGCGTTCGCGGCCCGCCGTCGAGACTCCACGCATGCCCCTCGGCCCAGGCGTGGGCATAGGCGAGGTGGCGCGCGTCGCGCGTCTCGCGTGCGAGATCGACGAGCCCCTCGAAGAAGACGCCGCGGCTCCACGTGTGGCTCGGGAGGGGAGCGGGGAGCCACGGCACCGGCGCGTTCGGGTCCGGCGTCCGACGGAGGAAGCCGTTCGCCAGGCGCGTCCCGAGCGCGAGCGCGACGTCGCGCGTGACTCCGCTGGCGCGTGCCGTCGTGTCCCTAGCGGCGACCGGCTCGGTCGCGGTCGGTGGCGCCGGGGGCGCTTCGCCCAGGGGCGTCGCCGGACCGTCGCAGCCGAGGAGGAGCGCCGCGACGAGGGGGCCGACACACGGGCGCACTCCTCTCCCCTACGGTCGTCAAAGGGCCGTCGTTAAGCGCGGCGGCGCGCGACCCTCGCGACCAGGTCGCCCGGCCTCGCTCCGCGGGCGGCGCGCGCGACGATCGGCGCGGCCAAGAGTCCGCTCCGCGTGCAGGGCTTCCTGCTCACGGCGTACGCAGCGAGCGCGCGGTCCTTCCCGGGCTCAGGTCGGCGCGGCGCACGTGGAAACGCTGCCACACCTCGGCGCTGACGGGTCGCGCGGAAGCGCGCGCGTGTGCCGGCGTGTGCCGCGACATGGAGCGCTCGTCGTGGCGAGCGCGCGCCGCAGCTCGATTCTGCGCGTGAATCGCGGGTGGCATTCACCGTGCTCCGAGGTCGCGCATGCGCTTCGCTGCCGTCGTCCTCACCGCCGCTTCTCTCCTCGCTTGCGACGGCGCCGTCGCCCCCACCTCCTCGGATCCCGCCGCGGGAGGCGACGCCGAGCACGCGGCGCCGGCCGACGATCTGATCTCGGGTTGCTACGGCGAAGGGCTCGTCGGCGGGATCCAGCCCGACGTGCCTGTCGACTACCTCGGGTTCCGGACCGAGACGCGCGGCCGCTCGGGCGCGTCCGTCGAAATCCTCCACGAGACCGGCGCGCCGTGCGCGACGGCGACGGACGAAGCCGCGTGCCGCGCGAAGGTCGACACGCACCGCGTGCTCGGCGACCACTGCGACCTCCAGGATTGCAACGCGCACTACTACGTGTACACGCGCGGCGACGAGGTCGGCTTCGCGACGTTCGACGGGGGCGGCGTCTACGCGCTCATGGGCCGGGTCGACACGCCGGCCGAGGCGTTCATGACCGCGACGTGGAGAGAGGGATATCAGGCGTCCTGTCGATCCGCGTTCGCGCCGCCGCGCTACGCGGCCCGGGCGGACGGCTGGGACGTCGAGATGGAGCGCTCCGAATGTACGGCCGTCGAAGGCGAGAAGCTCACGTACCGCGCCCTCGTGCATGTCTCGACGTCGGGCGTGGTGACCGAGCGCTCGCGCGTGCTCGTCGATCGGAAGACCGGCGGCCCGGAGTGTGTCCCGATGACGCTGCTGGATCCCTGAGCGTTGCTCCCTCGCGCCGGCCGTACGTCGGCACCGGAGCTCCCGAGGCCGCCCAGCTCTCGCGCGTGAGGACCGTGACGAGGGTGATCGCGGCCGGGCCCGAGACGCTGTCGACGTCCGCGTTGCCGCCCCGGAGGGTCGATCGGCGGACGACAGCGGTTCGCCTCCGCGCCTCCGCGCGCTCTTGACGTCCGGCCGCGTGCGCCCACCAGGGTGGTGGGCGGGCGATCCCCCGAAGGGCGCCGACGGTCCGCGGATCCGCGCGAATCTCTGGGGGCGCGGACCTGGCGCACAAAGTGCTACATCCGCCCCTCGAGATGACGGGTAGGGCGCAACGTCTGCGGCGCTGGGCGGCGTGGGTGGTGTGGGCCATCGCGGTCGCGGTCGCGTCGCTCACCGGCGCGCCTCGGATCGCGTGGGCTGCAGGCGAGCCGACCGAAGCGGCCGAGAAGCAGGCGGGGCACGTCGTCGTGATCCCGCGCCTCGGGCCGCTCCTCCTCGTCGGAGACGACGCGAAGAGCGCGACGCACGACTACGTCGATCGCTTGGTCCGTCGCGCCGTCTTCGCGCCCGCCAACACGCGAACGCTCCGGGAGTGGAGCCGCGCGGTGGTGGACAAGGCGCCCGAGGCGCCGACGCTCGAGGCCTTGAGGGCGACCGGACGGCCCGTGGTCGGCATCCAGCTCAACGCGCTCGAAGACTTGAACGGGGACGCGAGCTGGATGGAGAAGCGCGCCTCGGTCGCCACGGCGGTCGTGCAGGCCGGCGGGGTCCCTCTCTTTCTGCCGCCGGCTCCGTCGAAGGCGCAGATCCGCGGGGCCGTGGCGGTCATCGATCACCTGATCCTGATGGGCGGCGCCGACGTGAGCCCCGCGCTCCAACCTGGCGTCACCCCTGATCCGCGCTTCTCGACCAACCTGAAGATCGACGCGCCCGAGCAAGACCTCATCAAACAGGCCCTCGACGCAGGCCTCGGCATCCACGCCATCTGCCGCGGCTCGCAGCTGCTGCAGGTCACGTTCGGCGGAAAGCTCATCCAGGACATCCCCACGAGCGGGCTGACCGACCTCCCCCACGGAGCGGGCCAGACCCAGGTCGAGGGCGACGACGCGGCCCTCCAGCACCCCATCCGCTTCACGAAGGACAGCGCCATCGGCCAGGCGCTCGGCCGGAAGAAGGAGGTCAGGGCGCTGCACAACCATCATCAGGCCGTCCATCCGGACCACGTGGCGCCCGGCTTCGCCGTCGTCGCCACCGCCCGCGACGGGATCCCGGAAGCGATCGAAGGTTTCGACGGGCGCGTGATCGGCGTGCAAGTCCACCCCGAAGCGGCCAGCCGCGGCAGCGCGCTCCGGAAGGCCTTCTTCGGCGTCACCCTGATGGAGCGCGCGCGGCGCCACATGGCGACGCGCGGCCGACCGACCGTCCCCACGCTCGCCGTGGGAACGCCGAGGGCGCTCACCCACGCGATCCACGCCACCGTCGGGGCGGGGACGCAGAAGCCGACCCGAGCGATCTGGCGCGCGCCGGTCCCGCCAGTCCGGCCAGTGCCGGCGCCTCGACCCACCGTCCACTGAGGGCGTGGGGGGGCTCGACGCGCTCGTCGTATCGTTGTCGAACGAGTAGAGCGAGAGCTTCGCCACGTCCCTGATGCAAGGACCCATGCTCGCGTGAGCAGTCCTCTCCATTCGCTCGATCCGATGGAGCGCGCGAGCCCCGTACGAGCACGGGTAGGCGTCCGATCGTCGGGCGTCACGGCAACCCGTCAGAGGGGGACAGATGGATCCAAGGTCGATGTCGAGCGTGGCGGCGCGCGTGGTGGTCGTCGCCGCCGTTCTGATGTGCCGTGCGCGGCAAGCGGGCGCCCAGGTCGCGCCGCCCGAGAGCCCGGCGACGGAGGCTCCGCCTCCCGCGAGGAAGGAATCTGCGTCCGAGACGCCACCCCCGGCGACGGCGGTGCCCGGCGTGGCCTTCAGGTTGCCGCGGACCTCGCGTACGCCACGCCGATCGGACGCCTCGAAGGCGGCTCGTCCGCACGTGCCGACGGCACCCTTCGACCGAACGACCTCGCGCGCATCTTCGGGCCGCAGGGCATGCTCGGCTTCGAGGTCGGCGCGAAGGTGCAGGACCACATCTTCGTCGGCGGCTACCTCGCGGGGAGCTTCGGCGGTTCGGGCACGGACTTCTCGTCACTCTGCAACCAGAGCGACGTCTCGTGCCTCTCGAGCGTGTTCCGGCTCGGCTTCGCGTTCAAGTACCACATCCTCCCCGCGAGCTTCGTGAACCCCTGGCTCGGCGTGGGGCTGGGCTACGAGGGCGCATCGCTGAACTTGAAAGGGCCAGGCGGCGACGTCAGCGTCACGGCCAGTGGCGTCGAGATGCCGCTCAGCCTAGGTGCCGACATCCGCCTCTCGAAGCACCTCGGCATCGGCCCGAAGGTCGACTTCACGGTCGCGCAGTACCAGCGCGGCGAGATCCGCGGGAGCGCCGTCGCCACGCAGCGTGGGGAGCTGGACGAGAAGGCCGTCCACTCGTGGCTCACCTTCGGCGCGCGGGCGGTGTTCTTCCCCTGACGACCTTCGTCGCGGCGTAGCTCGCGCGGACCTCGGTCCGGACGATCGCCGCCGCGTCGTGCCGCCCGAGGTTCCCCATCGCGATCGAAGCTTCTCGAACGCCGGGAGCTCCGCGAACGTCAGCGTCCCGCTCGCGGCCGGCACGACGTTCACCTTCGCGCATCCGCGAGGCCGCTGCGGGCCGCGGGTCCCGCCGGTCGAGGGCGCGTCACCCCTCAGGAGGGGTGGCGTCCGTGAAGACCTCGTCTTCGTGGGTCGCCGTAGCCGCGGCGCGGACCCAGCACTCGAGGAGCTGGGGGGCCGAGGTCGCCTCGACGCGGGCACGCGCGCGGTCAGACGGCCCGAGCTTCCGCTCCTCGAGGATCGCAAGGAGGAGATTCCGCGCCGCGTCGACGCGCCCCTCCTCGCGGCCCTCGCTACGGCCGTGCGCGACGCACTCCTTGGCGAAGTCGCTCTTGTACTCGTAGTTGGTGAGCGGCATGAGGCCCTCCAGGGCGACGCGTGCGATGTCCGGGAATGAGCTGAGGACGAGGTCAAGGTAGCTCTGGGCGATGGGATCGTCGAGCCGAGCCAGAGCGTGGACCACCGCCTCCACGACCGGCTCGGCCCCAGGTTCGTCGCCGTGCACGAGGGCGCCGAGGACGGCGAGCTCGGGCATGCGCACCGCGTCGTCGAACGAGGTGATCCGCGGGATCTCGTCGGGGCCCAAGACGACCGGGCGGAACGGTCCTGCGCCGAACGTCGCGATGGGGCGACGAGCCCACGTCGCGACGGCCTCGTCGGGCGCGAGGACGACCAGCGACGTCGCGCAGCGCACGCGCGCATGGAGGGACGCGACGTAGAGCGGCCAGCTGAACGCCTTCTCGGGATCGACGGCGAGCTGCACCTCGACGACGAAGGCGTGGGTGACGGCACCATGCTGCTCGATCGTCACGACGGCATCGGCCCGTCGCTCGAGGGGCACGGCCTGCGTGAACTCCGCGTTCGCGAGCGCGACGCGTGCATCCGCGGGCAGGTCCATCCTGAGAAGCGTCATCAGCAGCTCGGGCCGCTCTCCGAGGAGCAGGAGCGGCGCTTCATGTCGGAGCGACGTCGCCACGGGCCCCGACGTCGAGCAGCGCTCGTGCCATGAGCGCGGTCGTGGGATGTCGAGAAGATGCGTGCGCGAGACACTGGCCTGGGCCGGCCGCGTCGTGGCCATGGGCCAGGGAAGGGAGGGCCGGGGCGCGTCTCGCCCGACCCCCGTGCCAGCGGGGCTCAGCCCACCGCGTCGCCCCACGTCGGGTGCGCCGGGTCCATGAAGGCGATGGGGGCGGCGAGGCACGTGGGCGGGATGCCGAACGCGTCGACGAGCGCGACGGCCTCCGCGGACAGCTCGCGGATCAACGCCTCGCTCTCCTCGCGGAGCGCGCTGCCCTTCTCCGGCTCGAGGTAGCGCTCCGCGAAGAAGAACCCCGCGTCGGCGCGGAGGACGGTGATGGCGTGGAGAGCGCCGAGCCGATCGAGCACGCCTCGGAGCGCGGGGTCCTCGATCTCTCGGACGGCCTCGTCGAAGAGCTCGAGGGCGTAGCGTTCGGCGTGCGCATGCGCGAGGGCGAGGAGGTGCTCTTGCACGTCGAGGAGCGCGTCGTCTCCGGCCCCCTTTCGGCCGAGACGCTTCCGGACCCGCTGCGCGGCGGTCCCGAGGATGTGCTCCTCGCGGAAGCGGAGCGCGGCGAGGTGGAACGCCCGATCGCGCAGGTGCTCGGGCGCGGTCCGCCTTCTGGCGACGAAGTTCTTCTCGGTGACGGCGACCCTCGCTCTCCCGGCGAGGTGCCGCGCGACGCCGCCCATGCCGGTGCCTTCGAAGCGCCGCTTGTAGCCGGAGAGGAGGCTCTTCGCGACGAGCTGGAGGAGGATGGTGTTGTCGCCCTCGAAGGTCGTGAAGATCTCGAGGTCGGCAGAGAGATCGGGGATGCGGTTGACCGAGAGATAGCCCTGTCCTCCGCAGGCCTCGCGGCACGCGCGCGCCGTGTCGACGGCGTGCGCGGTGAGGAGCGCCTTCAGCGCCGCCGCTTGCGCCTCGAGCTCGCGCGTGTCCGACGGCGTGCCGTCCGCGGTCGCGAAGGGACGCTGCGCCTTTGCGAAGCGCGCGCGGAGCCCGGCGGCCGCGAAGTGGTGCACGTACGTCGTGGCGAGACGGGGCAAGAGACGCCTTCCGTGCACGGGGTACGAGAGGAGCGGGCGACCGATCGCGTCCGCGGCGCCGAACGGCCGTCGCGCCGTCGCGTACCGGATCGCGATCGCGAGGGCGACCTTCGCGGCCGAGACCGCCGCCGACGCGACGGAGACGCGACCGCCGACCAGCGTGCCGAGCATCGTGAAGAAGCGGCGATGGGGGTTTCCGATCGGGCTCGTGTAGGCGCCGGAGGCATCCATGCGCGCGAAGCGGCCGAGGAGCGCGTCCTCGGGCACGCGCACGTGGTCGAACCAGAGGCGCCCGTTGTCGACGCCGTTGAGGCCCATCTTGTGCCCCGAGTCGCCGGCGCGGACGCCTTCGCGGAGGTTTCCCGCCTCGTCGCGGATCGGGACGACGAACGCGTGGACGCCGTGCCGCTCGCCGCCGGCGTCGAGCTGCGCGAAGACCGTGGCCGTGCGCGCGTGCTGGGCGGCGCCGCCGATCCAGTCCTTGCGCGCGGCCTCGCGGGGCGTGTGGAGCTCGAAGGTCCGAGTCTTTTCGTCCCACGTCGCCACCGTCTCGAGGTTCGCGACGTCGGAGCCGTGGCCGACCTCGCTCATCGCGAAGCAGCCCGGCGTCTCGAGGCTCGCCGCGCGGGGGAGGAGGGCGCGACGCTGCGCTTCGGTGCCGAGGAAATAGATGCTCCCGCCGAAGAGCCCGAACTGGACGCCGAAGCGCACGAGCGTGGAGAGATCTCCCATCGCGAGCGTCTCGAACGCGACGATGAAGGAGGCGAGGTCGGGCTCCTCCGACGTGACGCCGGGGAAGGCGCGCGCGCCGACGCCGCGATCGGCGAGCTCGCGGAGCCACCCGGCCACCTTCGCGCGGTACTCGGGCGTCGGCAGGCCGTAGGCGCGCTTGTCGGGATCGGCGAGGAAGGCGCGGACCTCGGTGCGGACCTCGGCGTGCTCGCCGTCGAGCACGCGGGAGAGGGCGTCGATGTCGAAGGTCGCCGCGGGAGCCGGAACGCCTCGCGGGGGCGAGGCGTCGCCCCTCGCCCGCGCGAGGGCCGCGCCCGACGCGCCGAGGCGCGCTTCGAGCTCTTCGAGCGCCTTCTCGAGCTCGGCGGCGCCTTCGCCGTCGCTCGCTTCGGCGAGCGACGCGCCGAGCGCTTCGAGCTCGCGGCGCCTCTCGGGGGCGAGCGTCTTGGCGACGCGCTCGATCGTGGCGAGGAGGGTGCGGAGCTCGGCGGCCGTCGGTGGCGCGTCGGGATCGAGCCACGCGGCGAGCGCGATGCGCGCGGCGGGGCGGAGCCACGGCATCGCCTCGACGTGTGCGCAGATCGCGCGGAGCTCGTCCGGCTCGAGGTCCCCGTCCGACCACGCGACCCAGAGGAGCGGGAGGAACGGCCGGAGCTGCGGATCCTCGAGGAGCGCGCTGCGCGGCGACGAGTGGGGCGGCATCCTCTCCGCGTAGCGGAGCGCGGATCCTCGCGCAACCGACCCAGGCCTGGCTCGGATCGTGTGCCGCGCTTGGTGCGCACGCGGGGGCGCGGATCGCGCACGGCGGCGCGCGATGGGCGCGGCGGACCGCCCACAAGGCCGCGGACGCGCGTCCGGCGCGCCGCGTGCACCGCAGGGGCGCGATGCGCACGAGACGGGGAGCCACGCTCGTCGAGTACCTCGTTCTCGTGGGGTGCGTGCTCACGCTCGCCGTGATGGCGGCGTCCGTCTACGCGCGGGAGATCGCGTCGCAGTTCGCCGAGGAGGGGCGCTGCCTCACCTCCGGCGCGTGCGACTCGGGTGGCGGGGACGGCGCAGCGGCCGGCGGGATCGCGCCCGGCGTGACGCCGGAGCAGGTCGGGGCGGCGCTCACCCCCGGGCCGCCGACGCCTCCGGTCGCGCCGGCTCCGGCGCCCGAGGGATTCTTCTCGCGCGTGGGCTCGGGGCTCGTGGCCGGCGGCGGCGCGGTATGGAGCTTCGGCAAGGGCGTCGTCGTCGACGGCGCGTGGGGGACGGTCGCGGGCACCGCGCAGCTCGGCTACGCGCTCGTCACGTCGCCGGTCGAGACGACGACCGGCATCGCCTCCGGCATCGGCAACGCCGTCATGAACCCGCGCCAGACGCTCGGGAACATGCGCGACGGGTTCGTGCAGGCGTGGAACGAAGACCCCGCGCGCGCGCTCGGCAGCGGCGCGTTCCAGATCGCGACCGCGCTCGTCCCGGCGTCCAAGGCGGGAGCTGTCGCCCGCGTTGCCCGCGGAGCCGACCACGCCGTCCCGCCCGTCCTCCCACGCCCGCGCGGCGAGCTCCTCGGCGAAGGCGCCTTCTCCCGCGTCTTCGCGGACGGCGACCACGTCATCAAGGAGCTCAAGGACCAGATCCAGAACGACGGACGCACCGTCGTCCTCGACGCCGCGGGCCGTCGCCGGCTCGCCGACATCACCGCGGAGTGGACGAACCGCGCCGCCGACGAGCTCGGCACCGTCGTCCCGCGCCTCGAGAACCTCGGTGACGGCGTCCTCCGCCAGCCACGCGTCTCCGGCCACACCATCGACGAGCTCCCCTGGCACGTCCGCATCGACGCCGCCGAGCGCATGCAGGACATGATGAACGGCCTCGAGCACCGCATCGGCACGACGACGCCCGACGGCTTCCACGTCATGGTGGACCGAAACCCCGCGAACTTCCGCTTCGACGAGCACGGCAACGTGACGTCTTGGTTCGACCCCATCGCCGTCTGGCCGCCTTGACCGTCGCGTCGCGTCGCGGTCGTGCTCTACTCCTCGGCGTGAGGACGAAGCACGCCGCTCTCGCGTCGCTCCTGACCATGGCGGCGTGCTCGAAGCCGGGGGCGGACGCGCCGCCTCCGCTCGCGTCCGGGCCGGTGCCCGAGGCGGGCGCACCGAGCGCGTCGAGCGCGTCGAGCGCGTCGAGCGCGCTGCAGGGCGTCGTCGCGGGGAAGGCGGACGTGATCGCGAGCGAGCGCGCGCGCATCGTCCTCTTCCGCGAGGCGGGGCGCGCGCGGGCGATCGTCGCGCGGAGCGCGGCGGATGGCGGCGTGGCCGTCGCGTTCGACGTCGCGCCCGGCGCGAAGCGCGAGCCGGTGTTCCCCGCCGGCGGGCTCACCCTCGACGCGGGGGCGGACGCGGAGATCGTGCCGCTCCTCGTCCGTCCGGATCGCGCGTGGTTCTCCGTCGTCGAGCACGCGAAGGACGCCCCGAAGCGTCTCCGCGTGCGCCTCGTCGAGCGCGACGGTCGTGGCGCGGCGAAGGTCGTCGAGGAGCACGAGGTGTCGGAAGGCGAAGAGCGCCGGCCGTCTCTCTACGATCGCGCGGGCAAGGTCGCCGTCGTCGCGCTCGGCGACTCGGTCTACGGCTTCACGCGCCAGGCGCTCGTGCTCGCCGGGCCCGGCGCGGAGCGCGCGAAGTTCGAAGAGCGGCCGGACACGGACTGCCCCGCGAACAAGCGCTGCTTCCTCATCCCGCCGATCTACGATCTCTCGAAGCTCGTCGGCGTCGCGCCGAACGGCAGCTTCGTCACCCTGGACAGGGGGATCGTGCTGCGCGTCGATCGACCGGGGGTGACCACCGCGTACGGCCACGAGTCCTACGCCGCGGGCGGCGTCGTCGCCGACGGGTACGTGACGCTCCTCCACGGCGCGTCGGAGCCGCCCGAGGTGACGCGCTGGTCGCCGCCCGCGCCGCCCCCGAAGGCGCCTTCGCTCCCGCAGGGCAAGGGCGCCTCCTCCGAGGTTCCGCTCGGCACGCCGACGGCGCTCGGCCGCGGCCCGTTCACGTCGATCGCCGAGGACGGCGCCGGCGACGCGTACGCCCTCCGCAAGGACGGCGGCCTCGTGAAGCTCACCGGCGCGTCGGCCGGACCCCTCTACGAGCCTGCCGACGGGTGCCGCGCGGTGGACGTCGTCGCGACGGGCGAGCACGCGGTCGCGTGGGTCGTCCGCTGCGAGCCTGCCGGCGGTGCGGTCCGGCACGTCCTCCTCCGTCCGTGAGCTCCGATGTCGACCATGAACGACCCTCGCGCCGTCTCGTCGGTCGCCGGGGAGTCGGAGCGAGCGCCACGTGATGCGCAGGCGGCGCAGCTCCGTCAGCTCCGCTTGACGAGGAACGGCCCGAAGCCCTGCGCGCTCGGCATGACCTCGATGACGTTCACGTTCACGTGGGCGGGCCGTGTCACGGCGAACTCGACGAGATCGGCGATGTCGTCCGCGGAGAGCGGGATCATCCCGTCGTAGACCTTGTCGGCGCGATCTCTGTCGCCCTGGAAGCGCACGACCGAGAACTCGGTCTCGACCATTCCTGGCTCGATGCAGGTGACACGCACGCCGGTGCCGGCGAGGTCGCTCTTCATCGCCTGGGAGAACTGATGCACGAAGGCCTTGGTGGCTCCGTAGACGTGACCTGCCGGGTAGGGGTGGGTGCCGGCGACGGAGCCGATGTGCACGACGTGCCCGCGCCCCCGCGCGACCATGCCGGGCACGAAGGCGCGCGTGACGTGGACGAGGGCCTTGCAGTTGGTGTCGATCATGGTGTCCCAGTCGTCGAGCGACGCGCGGTCGACGGGATCGAGACCGAGGGCGAGGCCGGCGGAGTTGACGAGGACGTCGACCTCGCGGAACGGCTCGTCCTCCGCGAGCGCGGCCACCGCGCCGCCGTCGCGGACGTCGAGCGCCCTCGCGTGGACCCTCGCGCCGAGATCGGCGGCGAGGGCGTCGAGCCGATCCTCGCGCCGGCCGACGAGCAGCAGCGTGGCGCCCGCACGATGAAGTCGTTTCGCCGTGGCGTATCCGATGCCGGAGGTCGACCCCGTGACGAGGGCTCGGAGACCGTCGATGCGCATGGTGCGAAGCACGCTAGCGCCGCCCGGCCCCGGCGCCAGCCAGGACGCGCGGTGGTGACGCTCCGCGACGCCGACGCGCGCCTTCCGGGACCTCCTCGCGCGCGACTCGAATTCTCGTCGGTGGCAGACCGCTTCGATGTCGTGCCCGTCGGGAGGCCTGGGCGGGACGCCGAGGCCGCGGATCACACGCCCGCCGGTGTGCTCCTTCGGAATTCGCGCAACCCGCTCGGGCGGCGGCCGACCGTGCCGTCATGAACACCTTCCGCCTCTTCGGGATTGCCACCCTCTCCGTGACGGCCCTCGCTTGCAGCGCTCCCACCTCGGACGTCGCGAGCAGCGACGGAGACGGCGCCGCGCAACGGGACGGCTCGACGGAGGCTTCGTCACCGGGCGGAAGCGGAGAGCCGGGCGCCGCGAAGAACGCGGCGACGCCGGCGGATCCGGCGAAGCCGCGCGATGCGTGGATGGCGGGCGTGTGGGACTGGAGTGCGTGGAAGGGGCCCGACCTCCACTCGGACTTCTACTCTCTCGCCGCGGACGGAACCGGCTTCGGGTCGTTCAGACCCTTCGCTCCGGGCTCCCGTACGGACTCGGACATGACGTGACACGGTCCCCGGTGAAGGCATGGTGGTCGGAGTCCGGCCGCTTGGTCGTCGACGGTGTCAGTCACACCCTGCGCGCGACCCCGAACTGCCGACTCGTCACGATGGACGGGAAGACGTTCGAGCACACCGGCGTCCAGGGATGCCCCTTCCCCAATCCGCCGCTGTCCTCGGCAGACAGCGAGCTCGTCGGGTGGTGGAGCTTCTTCCAGAAGCAGCCGGCGGGCTGGTCGGACACCAGGGTCAGCTTGAAGATCGAGAGCGACCGCAACGGGAGGCTGGAGATCAGGTACCCCACGCCCTGGACCGAGGGCGACATCAAGGTGTTCGAGGCAACGAGCTACTTCACGCGCGACGCCGCGGGCGCCGTGCACGCGACGCAGCCCGACGGCACGGAAGACTGGAGCGCGACGATCACGAAGGTGCCGGAAGGCGTGCAGTTCTGCCAAGAGAGCGAGTGCCTCACGCTCACGTAGCAGCCCCGCCGGCGCGCGCTTCTCGCCGTGCTCCTTCGCGCCGTGTGCGCGACGAGGTCGCGTCCGCGGGCGGGGGGCCGCCTTCGCGTCGAGCTCGTTCACGAGGGCCGACCGCGTCTCGGGGCCGGCGATGCCGTCGACACGGAGTGGCGCACACCGCAGAGCTCCCGTTTCGAATATTGCTCTTGTTGCGGATGTTGCGAATGATTTCCTCGGTGGCTATGTCGGTCAGCGTGCCGCGGGAAGCGTTCGACCTGTTCCTCGAGATCCTGGGCCAGATGGCGAACGGGAACGCGGTCACGATCGTTCCCGTTCACGCAGAGCTCACGACGCAGCAGGCGGCCGACATGCTCAACGTGTCCCGACCGTTTCTCGTCGGTCTGCTCGACGATCGGAAGATCCCGTGCCGCCTCGTCGGCACGCACCGACGCGTGAAGGTCGCGGACTTGCTCGCCTACAAGCAGCTCGACGATCGTGAGCGCGATGCCGTGCTCGACGAGCTCGCCGTCGAGGCGCAGAAGCACGGCCTCGGCTACTGAGGATGGCGTTCGTCGTCATCTACGACGCCTGCGTCTTGTATCCAGCGCCGCTGCGCGACCTCCTCATCCGCATCGCGCGAACGGGCATCGTGCGCGCTCGATGGTCGGAGCAGATCCTCGACGAGTGCTTCTCGAACATCCTCGCACAGCGTTCGGACCTCTCGTCTGCTCAGCTCGCGCGCACGCGGGCGCTCATGGTGGCCGCGATCCCAGATTGCATGGTCGATGGCTTCGAGGAGCTCGTCGGCGGTCTCGAGCTCCCGGATCCCGAGGACCGGCACGTCCTCGCCGCCGCGATCCGCGCTAGCGCGCAGACCATCGTGACCTTCAACCTGAAAGACTTCCCAGCCGACCGTCTCGCGGCGTACGGCGTCGAAGCTCACGACGCAGACGCTGCTCGACGGCTACTGGGTCCGCGCCGCGCGAGCGTCTTCCTCCTGGCCGCTGCGCGTCGCGCGTCGACTGGAGCGCTTCCGCGCGGGCACGATCCGAGGCACCGACGGCCGCCGAACGAGCCGCGTTCTCGCGAGCGGCCTCGTACGCGCTCTCCGCGAGCGCCGTGAAGACGATGGTCCGTTCGTCCTTGTGACGTCGGAGGAGATCGCGGACGAGCGCACGCTTCGCACGTGGGAAGCCGGCGAGCTCGAGCGCGTGCTGATGGTCGCGCAGCGCGCGCCGTCCCTCGAGCGTCGCCGCGAGCTGTGCGACGAACGTGGGAAACGACAAGCCGGGAGTCGCCCGGAAGGCGACGCTCGCCAGCGTGCGAAACATCCTCGAGAGCCGGTCGTACTCCGCGCGCTCGTCGGGCTCGAGACGGACCGCGATCCGCGTGATCCGAAGCGGAGCGAGGTGCGTTCCCACGAGCTCGCCGAACGAGATCTCGTAGACGACAGGGCCGAGGACCTCGTCGAGCCGCTTCGCCTCGGCGCTCTCCCGTTCCGGTGCCGTCGCCGTGAGCCCCAGGCGCGCCGTCGCCGAGCACGCTTCGAGGGCCGAGCTCGTCCATGCACCGGAAGGCGCTCTCGAACGTCATGACCGTGTTCCGCTCGATGCGCCTCACCCCGTCACCCACCATCCCGATCGGCTCCTCGAGCCACCTTTCGAGCTGCTCGACCCACGCCCTCGCGAGCGCGCGTGTCGGGCACAGAACGGCGGACGGCAGCCCGGTCGCGCGCATCACGCCGATCGCGATGCGCGTCTTGCCTGCCCCCGTCGGCAGGGCGAGGACGCCGCGACGACCGGACGCCTCCCACGCGCCGATCGCCTGGAGCTGATAGCTGCGCAGCCCGAGCGACTCGAGCGACGAGCCTGGCTTCGTCCGCCACGCGTCGCGAGGATCGCCTTCGAGTCGTACTCCCGCGCCGTCCGCCCATGTCGCGATGTCTCGGAGCGCGCTCGCGGCGGCGCGCAGCGTGTTGCTGCGAGGATCGAAGGCGGTCCGTGGCACGTCCCGGACGCGCCCGTCGGCGAGGAGCTCGAGAGTGCCCCTGTCGAATCGCACGCGGAGAAACGGCGCCACGGGCGGCGTGTCAGCGAGCGTCGTGCCAGGAGCCCTACCCCGAAAGGACACACGATTCGCGGATGCCCCCCTGGCACCGCCTGCTTCGTGCCTGGCCGTGGCCACACGGCGGATCTTCGCGGCGCACGACCTCGATGAGCGATGACTCGACTCGGAGTAGGCGCTTCCCTTCGCGGAGTGTTGCGAGGCTGCCGATCCGGGAGCGTTCCCGGCGTCACTCGGAGAGGCAAGCGATGCGCGGGCCTGCGCGTCGCGTTGCTACGGGTACGGCGCAGCCTCGAAGCCCATTCGCTCGAGCCACTCTACCTCGAACGTTCGCCCCGGCTCGGGTCCCACGAGACACGTCACGTCGACCCTTGCGTCGCCGACGATCACGCTCTCGACCTTCACCATGTCGTAGACATCGAGCCGGATGCCGAGCCCGACGAACGGCGCGATCGACAGCTCGATTCGTCGCGTCCAAGTGCCGTTTCTCGTGACAGCGACGAGGAGGGTGCGGAGAAGCATCGGCCCGACGTCACTCCGTCGAAGGGGTCGCGTCCTCGAATACGTCCTCTTCGTGGGTCGCCGTCGCGGCGGTGCGGACCCAGCGCTCGAGGAGCTCCGGGGTCGACGTGGCCTCGACCCGCGCGCGCGTTCTCTCGGACGGCCCAAGGCTCCGCTCCTCGAGGATCGCGAGGAGTAGCTTCCGCGCAGCATCGACGCGCCCCTCTTCGCGCCCCTGCGCGACGTACTTCTTCGCGAAGTCGCTCTTGTATTCGTAGTTCGTGAGTGGCATCGAAGCCTCCAGGGCGGCGCGGACGAGGTTTCCGACGGAGCTGCTGAGGACCAGGTCAAGGTAGCTCTCGGCGATGGGATCGTCGAGCCGAGCCAGAGCATGCACCAGCGCCGCGATGACCGTCTCGGCGCCGGGCGCGTCGCCGTGCACGAGCGCGCTGAGGACGGCGAGCTCGGGCATGCGCACGGCGAGGTCCAGCGATGTGATCCGCGGGAACTCGTCGGGACCGAGCACGACGGGGCGGAACGGCCCCGCACCGAACGTCGCGATGGGGCGCCTCGCCCAAGCCGCGACGGAAGCGTCCGGCGCGAGGACGACGAGCGAGGTTGTGCAGCGTACGCGCGCATGGAGGGACGCGAGGTAGAGCGGCCAGCTGAAGGCCTTCTCGGGATCGATGGCGAGCTGGACCTCGACGACGAAGGCGTGGGTGACGGTTCCGTGCTGTTCGATGGTGACGACAGCATCGGCGCGTCGCTCGAGCGGGACGGCCTGCGTGAACTCCGCGTTCGCGAGCGCGACGCGTGCGTCGGCGGGCAGGTCCATCCCGAGGAGCGTCGTCAGGAGCTCGGGACGCTCGCCGAGGAGGAAGAGCGGCCCTTCGTGTTCGAGCGAGGTCGCCACGTGCGCCGGCGTGGAGCAGTGCGCGTGCCACGCCCGCGTTCGTGCGATACCGCGGAGATGCGAGGGCGGGGGATCGGGCCGGGCCAATCGCGGTCTGGCCTTGGCCAGGAGCGCATCGGCGCCGCGCTCACCGCCCGCGCGCGCGCACGGCGGTCGCCCCGTTCACGCCGACGTCGGTGCTCGGCGTCACCCATTTGAGGATGGCGCAGCCCAGGGGCGCGCCGTAGATTCGGAGGCTCGGCGCGACACCACGCGCTCTCCAGCTCGCACGGGAAAGAGGACTCTGATGCCAGTGAGAATTCAGGGCACGTTGCTCGGGTCGACGGAGCTGGACGTCATCCGGATGACGGCGAAGACGGCGGCCACGCTCCAGGGCCAGGCGACGACCGTGAAGGGCGACGTCACGATGGTCATCGAGGGGGGCACCGTGCAGGTGAAGGGCCGCAAGATCCTCATCACGAGCGAGAAGGGCAGCGTCGAGATCTCCGCGCCCGAGGTTCGCATCAAGACGCCGGGTGGGACCGCCGTCCTCGACGCGAGCGGCGTCTCTCTCAGCGGCACGATCGTGAAGCTGAACTGCCGCTGAGCACGAAGGCATGTCGAAGGAGACGAAGGACGAGAAGGCGCTGCTCGAGGAGTATGCGCGCGCGCTCGCCGCGGTCGGCGAGGCGCCCGCGAGCATGCGGAGCGACCGGCTGCGCGACCTCGGCCTCACCACCATCGGCTTCCTCGATCTGAGCCGCGACGCCGGCGCCGCGATGGACCGGGCCCTCGAGACGAAGAACAACAAGGCCTTCGAGGCGTTCGCGGAGACGTTCGAGGCCGAGCGCGCGCGGCTGCGCGCGAAGGAGGCCGGCCCTGGGACCGACGGGGATGAGGCCGATGCGGGACCGCCGCCGGACCTGGGCGCCTTGCCCGACGCTCCGCCGGCGATGGGCGTGAAGCCGTTCGCGCCCGTGCCTTTCGCGCCGATCGTGGCGGCGCCCAACGCCGAGGCGCGAGCGCGGCCCGCGC
>JALHPN010000027.1 GCA_022842465.1 Polyangiaceae bacterium
GCGAGGACCCCGAGCCCGACCGCCGCGAGCGCGAGCGATCCACGGAGCCCGGCGCGGAGGGCGAGGCTCACGGCGCCCCTTGCGGCCGGCGCGCCGGGGCGTTCGCCTCCCGCGGGACGAGGAACCCGCCTCGCTGCTCCATGAGCGGGTCCTCCAGCATCCAGCGCCACAGCTCGGCCTTCATGCGCTCCACGTCCGCGGGCTGCGCTCCGGCGAGGTCGCTCGTCTCGCCCGGGTCGGCGACGGTGTCGAAGAGCATGTATCTTACGCCGTGACGGGTGGGCACGTAGACGAGCTTCATCCGCTCGTCCCGGACCATCCGGTGACGCGCCATCCGAGTGACGGCGACCATGTCGCGGCGCATGACGATCTCGGGGTCGTCCCGTCCGTCGAGCTCCGTGAGCCCCATGATGCCCGGGTACGGAATGCGGAGATCGGGCGAGAGCCCTGGGACCTCTTCCGTGAGCCACAGCCCTGTCTCCGCGAAGGCGGGCCGGGCGTCGAGGGCTTCGCCGCGCAGCGCGGGCTCGAGCGAGCGACCGTCGAGGTCGGCCGGAGCGGCGACGCCGGCGAGGGCGTAGATCGTCGGCGCGATGTCCACGTCGCGGACGACGCGCGGCTCGCGGCGATTCGCGTGCGCTTCGCCGAGCCTCGGGTCGAACACGACGAGCGGCACGTGGGTCCCCTCGTCGCCGAAGAGGTGATCTCCATGGCCTCGACCGCGTCCGCCCTCGTAGAGCGCCTCGCCGTGGTCCGCCGTCACGACGACGATCGTGCGGTCGGCGATGCCCTCCGACGCGAGCGCGGCGAGGACACGGCCGACGGCGTCGTCGATCGCGGACACCGACCCGTCGTAGAGGGCGCGGACCTGGCGGGCATCGCTCTCGTCGACCGCGAGCTCCTCTCCGAGCCCGACGGGCGTGTGGTACTTGAACCGCCCGCGATACCGCGGGTCCGTGTATTTCGCATAGAACGGCGAGGGCGACGCGTACGGGGAGCTCGCCGTCGAGAAGAAGACCGTCATGAAGAACGGCCCGTCCTTCGAGGCGTGGATCCTGCTCGTGACCTCCTGGGCAAGGAGCCGCGGATCTGCCGCCGCGGCGAGCTCGCGCATCACGGGCAAGACGCGGCGGCCGAGCCTCGAGTGGAGGACCGGCAAGAGCGGCGTCTGCCGCTCGAGCGCGCGTTGCCGTATGATCTTCTGGAAGTCGAACGACGGGATCATGGCGGCGCCGCAGCCGAGCTCGAGGCGTCCGAAGACGTCGCCGGCGTCGTCGCTGACGGCGCTCGTCGCCCAGCCTGCTCGCGCGAGCCGGGACGGCAGCGCGTCGAAGTCCTTCGCGCGCTCCTCCCGGGTCGGGAACATCGTTCGCACGCCGTGGTGGTGCGCGTGGCGGCCGGTGAGGATGGTGACCCACGACGGAAGCGTCCGCGGAATGGAGACGTAGGCGTGCTCGAAGCGCGTGCCGCGATCCGCGAGGCGGCTGAGGTTGGGCGCGACGCGCGGGTCGAGCCGGTCGGCCCGGAGGGAGTCCGCCGCGAGGAGGAGGATGTTCGGCCGCGCGGCGGCCGACGGCACGCGCGCGGTTTCGGCGCGAGCCTCGGGCGCGGCGGAGAGCGCGTGCGCGAGCGCGAAGAGCCCGACCGCGAAGAGCAGCCCCGCGCCGAGGCGACCGACGAGGCGACGGGTGAGCGCCGCGCCCCCTCCGCGCGGCCAGCTCTCACGCGCCCGCCGGGCGAGCACCGCGAGCGGCGCGGGACGGACGTAGACGAGCGCGCAGGCGAGCGCGAGCGCGAGGACCCCGTGCGGGCCGAGGAGGTCGGTCGCGAGGATCTGGACGAGGCGAGGCGCCCCTCCTTTCGCGTACCAGCGCGCCGCGTAGAGCTGCGGGGTGTCGGCCATCGCCCAGAGCACGAGGGTCGCGTGGACGGCGGCGACCACGAGGATCGACTCACCGAGCGCTCCGCCGAGGGCTGCCACGCCGCGCGCCTCCCGCGCCGAAGGCCGCGGCGCCGTGACGGCCTCGCGATGGCGCGCCTCGCGCTCGCGCCAGCGGACGAGGAGATCGGCGACGAGGCCGACGAGGAGCCCCGTCGCGAGAGCCGTCGCGACGATCGCGACCTTCATGCGGGAGATCTCGCCGGCGAACCGCTCCGCGATGAAGCTCGCGACGGCCTCGGCCCGGCGCGCGTCGCCGAAGTCGGCGTCGTCCGCGACCGCGCGCTGGCCCGCCCAGGCCGCGAGGCCGAGCACGTAGAGCGCGCCGACGAGCGGCGGCGACGTCAGGGCATCACGAGCCAGGGTGGCGAGGAGACGACGGAGCATCGGCACGGCGCGGCGGGTGTCGGGCGTACCGCATCCGTGCGGCGTTTCCCAGGCGCGCGTCAGGGCGTAGATGGGGCGGAGGTCCGCGGGTGGCCGAGGCTCCCCGCGCCCGTGCGCCTCCTCAGCCCGTCGGGACGACGTGCGCGTGGGTCATGAGGACGAGCTCCGCCATGATCGCCTGGAACGCCGCGGCGCACGCGAACGTCGGGAAGAGAGCGGCGACGCGCTTCGCGTCCTCCAGCGACCGCCACCGGACTTCGTGGACGAAGAGGTGCGGGTCGTCCGCGGACTGGAGGAGGACGTCGGACAGGAGGCCCCCGTGCGTGCGGGCCTCGTCGACCGCGCTCTTGCACAGCCGACGGGCTTCGGCGGCCGTGCCGGCCTTGCAACGGAAGACGACGACTTCGACAACGGCTTCATTTTCCATGAGCGAACGATGCGCCCTGATCCTGACAGAACATGTCATGATTCCCGCATGCGCCGCGCGATGCGTGTGGAGCGTCTCGAGGCTCTCCTCCGTGCGCGCGGGAGCGCGACGGGCGAGCAGCTCGCCCGCGAGCTCGACGTGAGCGTCCGCACGGTCTACCGCGATCTCGACGCGCTCCGCGAGCGAGGCGTGCCCGTGGAGTCGGAGCCCGGACCGGGGGGCGGCGTACGCATCGACTTCCGGACGAGCACCATGCGTGTCGAGCTGCGCAGCGCGGAGGTCGTGTCTCTCTGGCTCGCCGCGGAGCTCGCGAGGCGCGCGGAAGGGCTCCCGTGGAGCCGCTCCGTCGGCGCGGCGCTCGACCGCGTCCTCGCCGCGCTCCCCGAGGGCCGGCGCCGCGAGCTCCGGGCGATGCTCCGTCGCGTCGTGGTCGGCGCGCCGGCGACGCCGTCCGTGCGGGAGGGTGCCCGAGCGCCCAGCCAGGACGTCGTCGACACCTTCGAGGAGGCGTTCACGGCCCGGAGAGGCCTCGGCTTCGACTACGTCGACCGCGAGGGGCGCGCGACGAGCCGCGTGGTCGAGCCGCACGGCCTCCTCGTGCAGACGCCCGTCTGGTACGTCCTCGCGTGGGATCCGGCGCGAGGCGAGCCGCGCATGTTCCGGATGGATCGCATCGCGCGTCCGTCGATCGCCCTGCGCACGACGTTCACGCCGCGGCAGGACGTGATCGAGGCGCTGCGCTGCTGAAGGGCTCACCGACGCTTCGCGTCCCACGTCGCCGTGACGCGCGAGAGCGGCCGCGGTCCAGGGTCCTCGGGCACGGCGCGCGCGGAGAGGTCGGCGATTCGGCGCGCCACGTCCTGGATGTCCCTGCGCGGGAGATCCCGGACGCCCTCACCGGCGGGGCCGCGCGCGCGCTCGCAGAAGAAGGTCCGACAGCCGAACGGCCGCGCCTCGTAGACGAGGCAGCGGCCCTCGTCCGAGAGGAGCGCACACCGGCGCTCGTCCGCCACCGGGAGCGTCCGCCGCCTCGGCAGCCCGCCGCGTGCGCGCACCCCGCGCTCGAGGAGCGCGACCTCGACCGCGGTGGGGTAAGGCTCGCGACCCGTGACGCCGAACCGGCAGCAGTCCGTGCTCGCGTCACACCCGAAGCCGCCCGTGAGGACGGAGACCTCGTCGTACAGCGTGCGGAGCTGGGCGAGGAACGGCTCGCCGACGACGGGCGAGCTCGAGCGTGGGCCGGGACCTCGAGGCATGGGCGGTTCGCCGCAGGGCTTACGCCCCGGTCGCGGCGGCGGCAAACGATCTCGCGCTCGGCGACGGGCGTCCTATCCTTCTCGGGTGGCCTCGGCTTCGTCCCGCCCTCGCCTGCGCCCCATCGAATCGATCGTCGTGCCCGATCGACGGCTCGGCCGCGCGATGATGCTCCGCGACACCCAAGGCGTCGCGCCCACGCACGCGATCGTCCCGCTCGACCTCGTCCCGATCGTGAGCCGGTTCACGGGCACGCGGACGTGCGAGCAGATCGCGCGCGAGGTGAGCCGCGAGGTGGGGAGCGCGGTCCCGGTCGAGCTCGTCGTGAAGCTCGCCCGGGAGCTCGAGGAGTCCTTCTTCGTCGACGCCGAGCCCTACCGGCGCGAGCGAGCGCGGATCGAGCGCGAGTTCGCCGACGCCGCCGTCCGCCCGGCGTCGCACGCGGGCGGCGCGTACCACGGCGAGGGGCGCGAGCTCGCGAAGTACCTCGACGAGAGCTGCCTCGGGGCCGCGACCTCGAACGGGGGCCCTGGCGGCACCCTCGTCGGTCTCGTCGCGCCACACATCGATCCGTGGCGCGGCGCGCGCTCGTACGGCGAGGCGTACACGGCGCTGCGGAGCGCGCTCCCGGTGGACGCCGATACGTTCGTCCTCTTCGGCACCTCGCACGCGCCGATGCGCGAGCCGTTCGCGCTCTGCCGGAAGGCGTTCGACACGCCGCTCGGAGAGGTCGAGGCCGACCTCGACGCCATCGACGCCATCGCGGAGGCGAGCGACTTCGATCCGTACACCGACCAGTTCAACCACAAGCGCGAGCATTCCCTCGAGTTCCAGGCCGTCTTCCTCCGCCACCTCCTCGGTCGCCGGAAGGCGCGCATCATCCCGATCCTCGCCGGGCTCGGGGAGGAGCAGTCGACCGGGAGGAGCCCCGCGCGGAGGAAGAAGGTCGAGCGCTTCTTCGACGCCGTGCGCGACGTCGTGGCGTCGAAGAAGGCCGTCGTCATCGCGGGCGCGGATCTCGCCCACGTCGGACCACGCTTCGGCGATCCGAGGCCGTACGACGCCCGCGCGCGCGAGGTGCTGGGCGAGACGGACCGCACCTCCCTCGAGCACGCCACGGCCGTCGACGCCGAGGGCTTCTGGGAGCACGTCGCGAGCGACCTCGACACGCGTCGCGTCTGCGGGCTAGGGCCCATCTACGCGCTCCTCCGCTGCCTCGACGCCGGCGCGAAGGGCGAGCTCCGCCACTACGAGCAGACGGTGGACCCGGACGAGGGCTCGATCGTGAGCCACGCCGCGGTGGGGTTCTACCGGTGACGGACGCGGGCTCCGCCCTCCTCCCGCCGATGCCGGCGCCGAGACCTCCGGCGAGCGACGAAGAGGGCACCGCGGAGCTCCGGCCTCGCTACGAGGACGTGGCCCAGGACGGCCGGCTCGCCCTGACGTCGCTCATGCAGGGCGTGGGCGCCGCCGTATGGCGCGGGATGCTCGCGAAGAGCCCCGCCGTCGCGTCGTTCCGCGCGGAGGGCATCCTCCCCATCCTCCGCCGGGTCGTGGTGGTGGGCGCGCCGGGGCCGTTCTCGGTCGACGAGCCGATCCACTACCGCGGCGCCTGGCGGCTCGCGCGCGACGAGCGCGGCGAGCGGCTCTTCTTGAACATGTGGGTCGAGGCCACGGCCCGCGCGGGCCGCACGTTCGAACGAGGGCCCGCCGCCGACGCGCCTCGCGTGCTCGCCGGGCGGGTCTTCGCCGAGCACGTCGTCACGAGGCCCTTCGCGCCGAAGGAGGAGCGGAAGGTGACGCGCCTCGCGGGCTTCGCGGCGCGCGGCCTCCCCGAGGTCCCCGAGGACGTTCATCCCTTCGAGCCGGCCGAAGCGCTCCTCGCGCACCGCGGAGCCGAGCCGCTCGTCGCCGCGCGCGAGGTGCGCTTCGGGATGATGCACACGGACTCGAACCAGCACGTCAACTCGCTCGTCTACCCGCGGCTCGCGGAGGAGGCGGCGGTCGAGCGGCTCGGCGACGACGGCGCGCGGCTCCTCGCGCGCGCGATCGAGCTCCGGTACCGCAAGCCGTGCTTCGCCGGCGACCGCGTCCTCCTCCCGCTCGCTCTCGTCCGCGCCGGGCCGTCCCTCGCCCTCGTCCCCGGCGCCTCGGCGCTCGCCGTGGCGGCGTTCGGCGCGCCGGAGGCCCCCCACTGCACCGCAGCCCTCTGGCTCGGGTGAATCTTCCTGTTGACGAGCCCGGGCTCGCGGACTACTAACCCTCGCGTTCGCAAGAACGGTTGCGGGAGTAACTCAGTGGTAGAGTGCCACCTTGCCAAGGTGGACGTCGAGGGTTCAAATCCCTTCTCCCGCTCTGAGACCAGGGGTCGAAGCTGACGCTTCGGCCCCTTCGCCATTTTGGGGACTCTCCTCCGCGTCGAGCGCGTGGCCTTCCTCGCGGAGGACCATCCTTACGATTTCCGTAGGCGAGCGCCCTCTGTCTTTAGCGGGTCCTTGCTCTGCATTCCGTAGGCTCTGGGTCCGCGACGATCGCGCAGGGATCCCGACGAACATGCTGCTCAGGAACGCTCCGCTCCGCCTCGTGCCGATCGCCATGGTGGTGACCTCCCTGGGCGTGCCGTCCACCTCGCTCGCGCAGGTGGCGCCGGCACACGAGGAGGCGCCGCCGCCGCCGGCGGACCCCGCGCCTCCCGTGACGCCGGAGGTCGGCACGTCGCCCGCGTCGAGCTCCGCGCCGCCCGTCGCGAAGGCGCCCCCGGCGACGCAGGTCGAGCGGGCCCCGGAGAAGCCCACGTTCGAGCTGACCCCCACCGGTTACGTGGAGGCGTTCTACGCGTACAACGGCAACCGGCCCTCGAACGGGATCACGAACGCGCGCGGCTTCGACAACCGGCACAACACGTTCTCGCTGTCGAACGCCGTCCTCGGGGCAAACTGGGCGGCGGGCCCGATCGGCGGGCGCGTCCTCCTCCAGATCGGAAGCACGCCGAGCACCTACTACCTCGGCGAGCCAGCCCTCGCCGGGAGCGGCGCCGCCAACGCGTCCAACGCGGAGCTCTGGAAGTACTTGCAGGAGGCCTTCGTCGCCTACAAGGCGCCGGTCGGTCGCGGTCTCCTCTTCCAGCTCGGCTTGATCGCGTCGCCCATCGGCTACGAAGCCTTCGCGGTGAAGGACAACTGGAACTGGTCACGCTCGAATCTCTTCTTCGGGTTTCCCTACTACCATACGGGACTTCGCGCGACGTACGCGTGGACGGACGAAGTCTCGACGACGGTCAGCGTCTTCAACGGCTGGAACTCGGTCGTCGACAACAACGAAGAGAAGAGCGTCCAGGCCAACGTCACGTACAAGGTCCCCGACACGATCCTCCTCCAGGCGCTCTATTTCGGCGGCACCGAGCGACCGACCGGATCGCCCGAGGGCCCCTACTGGCGGCATCACGTCGACGCGGTCGGCCAGGTCGACGCCACGAAGTGGCTCTCGATCGCAGCCCAAGCCGACTACGGCTGGGAGCCGAACCGCATCGGCACGGCGCGCTGGGCCGCGGGCGCGCTGTACGCGCGCTTCAAGCCCGTCGACCGCGTCTTCGTGGCGCTCCGCGGCGATCGCTTCCACGAGCACCTCGCGACCGGGACGACCGGTAGCCGTGTGAGCTCGGCGCTCTTCTACGGAGGGGTCGAGTGGGTCAGCTCGGCGACGGCGACGCTCGACGTACGGCCGCACGAGAAGATTTCCATCCGCCTCGAGTACCGCCATGACGTGGCCGAGGTCCCGCTCTACTTCGGACGCAACGTGAGCGGGGACGGCAGCGCAGCCGCTCCGTTCGTGCCCAACGCTCGAACGCAGGACACGGCCCTCCTCGGCGCGACAGCGTGGTTCTGATCTGACGAAGGGGCCGTCGGCGCGCGCCCTTACACAATCCTTACGCGAGCGGACTCCACACTTACGCCTTCCGTCTCGGAGGCTTCCTATAGCCATAGGGACCCTCATGGATGTCGTCTTCGTCGCCCTGATCGGGATTCTGTTCGGCATGACGTTCGGCTTGATCCGCCTCTGCGAGCGGGTCTGACGAAGGAGAACCCGATGACCGTCTTCTATGTTCTCGGGGCCACGATCTCCGTGGGCCTCTTGGTCTACCTGCTCGTCGCCATGCTGAAGCCGGAGAGCTTCTCGTGACCGCCAACGCCCTCCTCCAGATCCTCGTCTACTGCGTCCTCCTCGTCGCCGTGGCGAAGCCGCTCGGCAGCTACATGGCGCGCGTCCACGAGGGCGAAGCGAAGCTCGCCGAGAAGGTCCTCGGTCCCGGCGAGCGCGCCGTCTACCGGCTCCTGCGCATCGATCCGAAGGAAGAGATGACGTGGAAGACGTACGCGCTGGCCGTGATGTTCTTCAACGTCGCCGGGCTTCTCGTCGTCTACCTCCTCCAGCGCGCGCAGGCGGTCCTGCCGCTCAACCCTGCGGGTCTGGCCGCCGTCTCGCCGGACTCGTCGTTCAACAGCGCCGTCAGCTTCGCCTCGAACACGAACTGGCAGGGCTACGGCGGCGAGACGACGATGAGCTACCTCACGCAGATGCTGGGCCTCTCGGTCCAGAACTTCGTGTCGGCGGCGACCGGGATCGCCGTCCTCGTCGCGCTGATCCGCGGCTTCTCGCGGAAGACGACGCCGACGCTCGGGAGCTTCTGGACCGATCTCGTTCGGACGACCCTCTACATCCTCCTGCCGCTGTCCTTCGTCGGAGCGCTCGTCCTGGTCTCGCAGGGAGTCGTCCAGACCTTCGCGCCCTACGCGCCTGTGACGCTGCTCGAGGCGACGAAGGACGCGGACGGCAAGGCGATCACCGTTCAGGTCATCGCGCTCGGCCCGGCGGCATCGCAGGTGATCATCAAGCAACTCGGTACGAACGGCGGCGGCTTCTTCAACGTCAACTCGGCGCACCCGCTCGAGAACCCGACGCCGCTCTCGAACTTCGTCGAGATGTTCTCGCTCCTGATGATCCCCGCGGCCCTCTGCTACACGTTCGGGCAGATGGTGAAGGACACCCGGCAGGGCTGGGCGCTCCTCGCGGCGATGTTCCTCGTCTTCCTGCCGCTGCTCTGGCTCTGCGTCACGCAGGAGCAAGCCGGAAACCCCGCGCTCGCGTCCCTGCCGATCGACCAGGCGGCGACCGCGCTGCAGTCCGGCGGCAACATGGAGGGCAAGGAGGTCCGCTTCGGCATCACGAGCTCGGCCCTCTGGGCCTCGGCGACGACGGCCGCGTCGAACGGCTCCGTCAATTCGATGCACGACTCGTACACGCCCCTCGGCGGCCTCGTCCCGATGTGGCTCATGCAGCTCGGTGAGATCATCTTCGGCGGCGTCGGCTCCGGCCTCTACGGCATGCTGATGTTCGCGATCGTCGCGGTCTTCGTGGCGGGCCTGATGGTCGGCCGTACGCCCGAGTACCTCGGGAAGAAGATCGAGGCCTACGAGATGAAGATGGCCTCCCTCGTCATCCTCATCCCCCCCGCGCTCGTCCTCATCGGCACGGCGGTCGCGTGCGTCACCGAGGCAGGACAGAAGGGGCCGAGCAACCCGTCCACGCACGGCTTCAGCGAGATCCTCTACGCGTTCTCGTCGGCCGCGAACAACAACGGGAGCGCCTTCGCAGGCCTCGGCGCGAACACGCCCTTCTACAACACCGCGCTCGGGATCTGCATGTGGTGCGCGCGCTACTGGCTCATCGTGCCGACGCTCGCCATCGCCGGATCGCTCGCGAAGAAGAAGCTCGTCCCTCGGACGAGCGGCACGCTCCCCACGCACACCCCGCTCTTCGTCTCGATGCTCGTCGCCGTCATCATCGTCGTCGGTGCGCTCACCTTCATCCCCGCCCTCGCGCTCGGGCCCATCGTCGAGCACCTCGTCGCCCACGGGTCGTCGTCATGAACATCCACGCCAAGGCAAAGGGGGCACGGAAGCTCTTCGAGGGCCCCATCGTGAAGCGCGCCGTCGTCGACGCGTTCAGGAAGCTCGACCCGAGGCACCAGTTCCGAAACCCGGTCATGTTCGTCGTCGAGGTCGGGAGCCTCGCGACGACCGCCCTCTTCTTCCACGCGCTCGCCGGGGAGGGCGAAGCTCCTGCCGGCTTCATCCTGGCCATCTCGCTGTGGCTCTGGTTCACGGTCCTCTTCGCGAACTTCGCGGAGGCGATGGCCGAAGGCCGCGGCAAGGCGCAGGCCGACGCCCTTCGCGGGGCGCGAAAGGACACGCCGGCGAAGAAGCTCGACGAGGCGCGAAGGGGTGCCACCGTCGCCACGGTCTCGTCGATGTCGCTCCGCAGAGGAGACATCGTCCTCATCGAGGCGGGCGACGACGTCCCGTGCGACGGCGAGATCGTCGAAGGTGTCGCCTCGGTGAACGAGGCCGCGATCACGGGCGAGAGCGCGCCGGTCATTCGCGAGTCGGGGGGAGACCGAAGCGCCGTCGTCGCAGGCACGCGCGTGCTCTCGGACTGGATCATCGTCCGGGTCGCCGCGGATCCGGGAGAGACGTTCCTCGATCGAATGATCTCGATGGTGGAGGGCGCGAAGCGTCAGAAGACGCCCAACGAGATCGCGCTCAACATCTTGCTCGCGGCGCTGACCATCATCTTCCTGCTCGCGACGGTCACGCTCCTTCCCTTCTCGCTCTTCAGCGTGAAGGCGGCGGGCAGCGGTCAGCCCGTCACCATCACGGTGCTGGTCGCGCTTCTCGTCTGCCTCATCCCGACCACCATCGGCGGCCTCCTGTCCGCGATCGGCATCGCCGGCATGGACCGGATGATCCAAGCCAACGTCATCGCGACGTCGGGCCGCGCGGTCGAGGCCGCGGGCGACGTCGACGTCCTCCTCCTCGACAAGACGGGGACGATCACGCTCGGCAACCGGCAGGCGACGGCGCTTCATCCGGCACCGAACGTCACCGAGCGGGACCTCGCGGACGCCGCGCAGCTCTCGTCGCTCGCCGACGAGACGCCCGAGGGGAGGAGCATCGTCGTCCTGGCGAAGGAGAGGTTCGACATCCGCGAGCGCAACGTCCGCGAGATGGGCGCGACGTTCGTGCCCTTCACGGCGCAGACGCGGATGAGCGGCGTCGACGTCGCGGGCCGCGAGCTCCGCAAGGGTGCGTCCGACGCCATCGCCGCGTACGTGAAGGCGAAGGGAGGCAGCTTCCCCGAGGCCGTCCAGGCGAGCGTCCAGCAGGTCGCGAAACGAGGAGGGACGCCGCTCGTCGTCGCCGAAGGCGCCAAGGTCGTCGGCGTCGTCGAGCTGAAGGACATCGTCAAGGGTGGCATCAAGGAGCGCTTCGCGGAGCTCCGGAGGATGGGCATCAAGACGGTCATGATCACGGGCGACAACCCGCTCACCGCTGCCGCCATCAGCGCCGAGGCCGGCGTCGACGATTTCCTCGCGGAGGCCACCCCCGAGGCGAAGTTGAAGCTCATTCGCGAGCACCAGGCGGGCGGGCGCCTCGTGGCCATGACCGGAGACGGGACGAACGACGCTCCGGCGCTCGCCCAGGCCGACGTCGCCGTCGCGATGAGCTCCGGCACGCAGGCCGCGAAGGAGGCCGGCAACATGGTGGATCTCGACTCGAACCCGACGAAGCTCATCGAGATCGTCGAGATCGGCAAGCAGATGCTCATGACGCGCGGCGCGCTCACCACCTTCAGCATCGCGAACGACATCGCGAAGTACTTCGCGATCATCCCTGCGGCGTTCGCCGTGACCTACCCGCAGCTCGACCGACTCAACGTGATGCGGCTCGCGACCCCGGCGAGCGCGATCATGAGCGCCGTCGTCTTCAACGCGCTCATCATCGTCTTCCTCATCCCGCTCGCTCTCCGCGGGATCGCCTACAAGCCCATCGGAGCCGGCGCGCTCCTTCGACGAAACCTCGTCGTCTACGGCGCGGGCGGCGTCCTCGTGCCGTTCGTCGGGATCAAGCTCATCGACGTCCTGCTCGTCGCCCTCCACCTGACCTGACGCACCGAAAGACCATGGACTCCCGAATTCCGGCTCCCGAAGCTGAACTTGCCGTCTCGGCGCCTCCGATGGGCTCGCTGCTCGCGAGAGCGGTGGGCATGGTCGGCGTCCTCACGCTCCTCACCGGCGTCGTCTACCCGCTCGCCGTCACCGGGATCGCGAAGGTGGCGTTCGCCGACCAGGCGAACGGGAGTCTCGTCGTGAAGGACCGAAGGGTCATCGGCTCGCGACTCGTCGGCCAGCCCTTCGAGGATCCGAAGTACTTCTGGGGGAGGCCCTCGGCGACCACCCCGGCGGGGTACAACGCCGGGTCCTCGGCGGCGACGAACTACGGGCCCACCAACGAGGCGCTCGCCAAGGCCGCCCGCGCGCGCATCGATGCGCTCCGCGCCGCCGATCCCGACAGCACGGATCCGGTCCCGGTCGACCTGGTCACCGCGTCGGCGAGCGGGCTCGACCCGCACATCACGCCCGCGGCGGCGCTCCATCAGGTCAAGCGCGTCGCTCGGGCGCGTGCTCTCGGTGAGGACCGCGTCCGCGCGCTCGTTGTCGCCCATACGGAGGCGCGCACCTTCGGCCTGCTCGGCGAGCCCCGCGTCGACGTCCTCGCGCTGAACCTCGCCCTCGACGCGGCGAGATAGACTGCAAGGATGGCGAGCGCCCGTCCCGATCCCGACGAGCTGCTCCGACGGGTCGAGGCCCAGGAGCGAAAGAAGAAGCGTGGCCGGCTCACGATCTTCTTCGGCGCCGCGCCCGGCGTGGGAAAGACCTTCGCCATGCTCCAGGAGGCGGGCTTTCTCCTGGAGGTCGAACGACGAGACGTCGTCGTCGGAGTCGTCGAGACCCACGGTCGCTTCGAGACGACGACCCTCCTCGCCGGGTTCGAGCGACTGCCGAGGAAGAAGGTGGCGTACGGAGGGACGACGCTCGAGGAGCTCGACCTCGATGCGGCCCTCGTCCGGAGGCCGAGCCTCCTCTTGCTCGACGAGCTCGCCCACACGAACGGGCCCGGCTCGAGGCACGCCAAGCGCTGGCAGGACGCCGAGGAGCTGCTCGACGCGGGCATCGAGGTGTACACGACACTGAACGTGCAACACGTCGAGAGCCTCAACGACGTCGTCGCGCAGATCACCGGCGTCGTCGTGCGCGAGACGGTCCCCGACGCCTTCATCGACGCGGCCGACGACATCAAGCTCGTCGATCTGCCGCCGGACGAGCTCCTCGAGCGGCTGCGCGAGGGCAAGGTCTACCTGCCCGCGCAGGCCGAGAAGGCGCTCGAGAACTTCTTCCAGAAGGGAAACCTCCTCGCGCTCCGCGAGCTCGCGTTGCGGAAGACGGCCGAACGCGTCGACGCCGAGATGCAGGAGTGGCGACGCGAGCACGGCGTCGAGCGGACGTGGGCCGCGACGGATCGGCTCCTCGTGTGCATCGGCGCGAGCCCGTACTCCGCGAACCTCCTCCGCGTCGGGCGGCGCATGGCCTCGGGCCTCCGCGCGCAGTGGTTCGCCGTCAACGTCGAGACGTCGGCGAGCTCGCGGCTCTTGCCGGGCGACCGGACGCGCATCTCCCAGAACCTGCGGCTCGCCGAGCAGCTCGGCGCCGAGACGGTGACGCTCACCGGCGAGCAACCTGCGGAGGAGATCCTTCGCTTCGCGCGCGAGCGCAACGTGACGAAGATCATCGTCGGCAAGCCTCGCGTGCTCCGCTGGCGCGATCGCTTCGGAAGATCATTCGTCGACGAGCTCCTCCTGGCCAGCGGGGAGATCGACATCTACGCGACGGTCGGGGAAGCGGAGAAGGCAGACCCCGTGCCTCACGCGACGAAGCACGGGGACACGCCGAGCCGCGATCGCCCTGGCGGATACCTCGCGGCAGCGTTGATGACGTCGGCCGTGACGGCCGTGTCCTTGACCGTCTTCGGGCGGGCCCATCCGGCGGATGTCGTGATGACATACCTGCTCGGGATCGTCGTCATCGCCACGCGGTTCGGATTCCGCGCGTCGATCGTCAGCAGCGTCGTCTCGGTGCTGGCGTTCGACTTCGTCTTCATCCCGCCCTACCTGACGTTCTCGGTCTCGGACCTGCGCCACATCGCCACGTTCGCCGTGATGCTCATCGTGGCGATCGTCATCGCCACCCTCACCCAGCGCGTGCGCGATCAGGCCGAAGTGGCGCGCCGGAGCGAGCAGCGGACGATGCTGCTCTACGCCATGAGCCGAGAGCTGTCTCGGACGGAAGGCGTGAGCGCGCTCGCGCGCGTCGCCGCGCGCCACATCGAACAGGTCTTCGACGCGAAGTCGGCGGTCGTCACCGTGGACAGAGGCGGCGTGATCCGAACCGACGACGCCACCGGCGGCGTCGACGCGCCGATCCCGGACGAAGGCGTCGTGCGGTGGGTGCTCGCGCATCGCAAGCAGGCCGGGTTCGGCACAGGCACGCTCGCCGGCAGCCGCGGCTTCTACGTTCCGCTCGTCGCGTCGGGAACCGACGGAAGCGCGCTCGGCGTGCTCGCGATCGATGCCGAGGAGCCGTCGCGCTTCGAGGACCCCGAGCAGCAGCGCCTCGCGGATGCCTTCGCGACGCAGCTCGCGTCGTCGCTGGAGCGTGCGCGTCTCGCCGAGGAGACCGAGCGGGCCCGCGTCCAGGTGGAGACCGAGCAGCTTCGTAGCGCGCTCCTGAGCTCCGTCTCGCACGACCTGCGTACGCCGCTCGCCGTCGTGCGCGGCGCCGCGAGCACGCTCGTCGACGACGACGCGAGGCTCGCAGAAGGGGCGCGCCGCGAGCTCGCCTCGGCCATCTTGGAGGAGACCGAGCGGCTCGACCGTCAGGTACGGAACCTCCTCGACATGACGCGGCTCGAGTCCGGCGGCGTCCACGTGAAGAAGGAGTGGCAGTCCCTCGAGGAGGTGGTCGGCGGTGCGTTCAACCGCATCGAGTCGCGGCTCGCCGGTCGGAGCGTGACCATTCGCGTTCCCGGCGACCTCGTCGCCCCCTTCGACGGCGTCCTCATCGAGCAGGTGATCGTGAACCTGCTGGAGAATGCGGCGAAATACACCCCGGAGACGACGCCGATCGACGTCGCGGCGACGAAGGAGGACGGCGCGATCGTCGTCGAGGTCGCGGATCGTGGCCCGGGCGTCCCCGCGGAGGATCAAGCGCGCATCTTCGAGAAGTTCTACCGCGGCCCCTCGGAGCGAACGCGAGGCGGGGTCGGCCTCGGGCTCACGATCTGCAGGGCCATCCTCACCGCCCATGGCGGCCGCATCTGGGTCGACAACCGCGAGGGAGGCGGCGCATCCTTCCGCTTCGCGCTGCCGCTCGAAGGCGCGCCGCCTCCCGCGGGTCCCCTCCCCGAGATCACGGAGCGGACGGACACATGACGGCCCAAGGTCCCCTCATCTTGATCATCGAGGACGAGCCGCAAATGCTGCGGTTTCTCCGCGCGTCGCTCTCGACCCACGGCTACCGTCTCGTCGAGTCGACGACCGCTTCGGACGGCCTCGCTCAGGCCGCGGCTCGCAACCCCGACATCATCCTCCTCGACCTCGGCCTGCCCGATCTCGACGGCCTCGAGGTCACGCGTCGTCTTCGCGAGTGGGCACGGACGCCGATCCTCGTCTTGTCGGCGCGCGGCCAGGACGAGGACAAGATCAACGCCCTCGATGCCGGAGCCGACGACTACTTGACCAAGCCCTTCAGTGTCGGAGAGCTCCTCGCACGCATTCGCGTCGCGCTACGTCACGTGGCGACGTCGAGCGGCGGCCAGGAGCCGACGTTCTCGCTGGGAGACCTTCGGATCGATCTCGCGAAGCGCGAGATCTTCGTCGGCGAGAGCGAGGTCCATCTCACACCGACCGAGTACAAGCTGCTCGCGACGCTCGTGAAGCACGCGGGCAAGGTCGTCACGCACCGGCAGCTGCTCAGGGAGGTGTGGGGCCCCTCCTACGTCGAGCACACGCAGTACCTGCGCGTCTTCATGGGACAGCTCCGGCAGAAGCTCGAGCCCGAGCCGGCCAAGCCCCGCTACCTCGTCAACGAGCCGGGCGTCGGGTATCGCCTCAAGGTCCGGGGGGCCTGAGCGGCTCCGGCCGCTCTTTACTGTTTCCTGATGTCGCAGCCCTCGCTCCTTACGCCTCCTTTCCCGCGCGCGGGGGAGACTGGTTGCGATGTCTCCCTACCGAACACCGGCGACGAGCGTGTCCGACGGACAGGCGACCGACGCCCACGTCTGCCCGGACCTCGATCTGCTCCCGGCGCTCGCGGCCCTCTGGCTCGGGAGCATCGTCCGCGTCGCCCTCGGCGTCGTGGACGGCGATCCGCGCGGCGCGGAGGTCACCCTCGCGGCGCTCGCCGTCGTGGTCGTGCCGTACCTGGCGAGGGACGCCCTCGGCTGGTGCTTCCGGCGCCGCATGCTCTGAGCGAGGCGGGCGGCTCGACGCCGCACGCGCGCAGCGGGCCGTCGGAGTAGAACCGAGCGGATGCCCCTCAGGGAAGCCGTCCTCCGCGAGCTCGTCGATGCGATGCCTCACATCGTCTGGACCCAGGACGCGGCAGGCGTTGCGTCGTACTTCAATCGCGCGTGGATCGATTACACCGGCCAGGACCTCGCGGCGACGCTCGCGGAAGGCCCGAGCACGTTCGTCCATCCCGACGACCGCGACGCCGTCCGCGCGGCCTTCGCCGCGGGGCGCGAGGAGGGCGGCCCGTTCGAGGCGACCTACCGGCTCCGACGCCAGGACGGCGAGTACCTGTGGCACTCCGCGCGGGTCGTCCCTCTCGGCCACGCGGAGGGCCGCGTCACGGGCTGGGTCGGCACCGCCGTCGAAATCGATCTCCAGCGACGCGCGGACCTCGAGAACCGCTTCCTCGTCGAAGCGACGAAGGTCCTCGGGACGTCGCTCGACGTGACGAAGACCCTCGACGACGTGGCGCGCCTCGTGGTGCCCCACCTCGCGGACTGGTGCGCGATCGATCTCGTCGACGAGCAGGGAGTCCTCTCGCGCGCCACGGTCGCCCACGTCGATCCGGCGAAGGTCGCCCTCGCGCGGGAGCTGTGGAAGCGCGCGCCTCCGCGGCCCGAGGAGCCGACCGGGCCGTACGCGGCGATGCGGACGCGCGAGGCGCAGCACATCGAGGAGATCTCGGACACCCTCCTCGTCGAGCTCGTGACCGACCAGGAGCTCCTCGCCATCCTCCGCTCGCTCGGCCTCCGCTCCTCGATGTGTATTCCGCTCGTCGCGCGCGACCGGGCGCTCGGCGCCCTCACGCTGGTCGCGGAGGTCTCCGGCCGCCGCTACGTCGCGCGCGACGTCGCCTTCGCCCAGGAGCTCGCCCGTCGCATCGCCCTCGCCGTGGACAACGCGCGACTCTACGAGGAGGCGACGAGGGCAAGAGCAGCCGCGGAGGCCGTGGCGTCGGACATCATCGAGCAGAGCAAGGCGGTCGAGGCCGCGCTCCTCGCGATGCGCGCCGAGCGAGACGCCGCGGTCGCGCGGGCGCGCGCCCTCGAGGGCTCGGGGACCGCCGGCGATGCCCGGTGACCCCGTCCACGCCTCGGTGCCCGCGGCGCTCGGTGAGGTCGCCCTCGAGAAGCTCGTCAAGGTGATGGGACCCGTCACGGGGCGCCGCCTCTTCGACGACGCCCTCGCCGCCCTGTCGCTCCGCGCCGTCGACACGCCCGAGCAGCTCTACGCCGTCGGAGAGCACCTCTCCGCCCGGCAGAGCATGGCGGGCGCCGTCGGCGGGCTGATCTGCGTGGCGGCGGTGCTTCGCGGCGCGACCCCTCGTCCACGATGACGCCGAGGAGCGGATCGCGATCGATCCGTTCGTCATGGTCGCCGACGCGCCGTGTCGTGGGCGCCGACCGACCGGTGATCAGGATGAGGAGCCGGCTACGATCGACCTGGTTTCCGTAGGTTGCGCACGAAGCACACACCCACCCACGCCGGCGCGCTCGTTGCGGGAGAGGCGCCCATGGTCGACAGCGCCTGCACGCTCCTCCGCACCGCCCTCACCCTCGCCGTCCTCGGTCTCGCCGCCACCACGCCCGCGTGTGCCGTCGAGCAGGAGGACGACCCGACGACGCTCGAGGAGGACGAGGACGGAGATCTCCACGACTCGATCGACGAGAGCACGTCGGAGATCGCGGTCTCCGGGATCTGGAGCGCCCCGCGCACGGTGATCGACAAGGGCGCCACCGCTCGCCACGGATACGAAGGCGCCGGCGGCTCGTGCTCGGGCGGGCTCCTCCCCGGTTCGCGCACGCTCGGCGACGAGATCAAGCGGAAGTTCCCCGGGAACATCGCGAGCCCCGGCCGAGGGCTTCCCGCGGTCCAGGGCTACAACTGCCGGAGGGTCCGTGGGGGCGGCGGCCTCTCGCTCCATGCCACGGGACGAGCGCTCGACGTCTTCATCCCGAGGTCACGGGGCGCCGCCGACAACACGAAGGGCGACGCGATCGCGAACTGGCTCGTCGAGAACGCGCGGGAGCTCGGCGTACAGGCCGTCATCTGGGATCGCGGCGCATGGTCGGTCCGAACGAAGCGCATCGTCCGGTACACCGGCCTGCACCCGCACGATGACCACGTCCACGTCGAGCTCGTCGCGGCCGCCGCCGCGGAGCGACTCCCCTGGTACCGCGCGCGCTGAGATCGCTCACCGAGGCACGAGCGGCTGCGTCACGTGCGGGAAGAGGAGCTGGAGGGGCAGGGCCACGCGCGAGGCCCACGCCGCCGCGTGGTGGCGCTGACCCGGGAAGACGAGGCGATGCACGTCGGAACCGACGTCGAGCCCCGCGCGCTCGAGCGCTCGCAGCATCGACCGCGTGTGATGGAACCCGTCGAGGAGGCGCGCGTCCTCCTCGAGCGGTGACGGCGAGGCGCCGGAGTCGAGATAGAAGAACGGCTTCGGCGACGGGAGAGGCGACGAGGAGACGTGCTTCGCCGCCCAGCGATCTCCCCACCAGAACGAGCTGGAGAGGCACGCCGCCTTCCCGAAGACGTCGGGGCGCGTCCAGGCCGCATAGAACGCGAAGAGGCCGCCCATCGAGCTGCCGAGGATGCCCGTCGCCGCGGGCCCCGTTCGCGTGCGGTAGTGCGCGTCGACGTGGGGGCGCACGCCTTCGGTCACGAGCCCGAGGAGCTCCCCGCCCGCGTCGCCGCCATGGTGCGGATCGCGCACGGGGCTCAGGACCGCGAGGCGATCCCGCGCGGTGTGGATCCCGACGACGATGAGCTCGTCGATCGCGCCGAGCTCGTAGAGGAAACCGAGCGTCGCGTCGAGATCCCACGTGCCGAACGGATCCTGCGAGTCGGTCCAGAGCGACTGGCCGTCGAGCACGTAGAGCACGGAGTAGCGCTTGTCGGGCTGTTCGCGGTAGCTCGGCGGGAGGAGCACGTCGAACGTCACGCGGCGGCCGTCCCGCTCGACCACGAGGCCGCGCTCCAAGGACGGCGAGCCGCCGTCGAAGCACGGCTCGAGGCGCAGGTGGTCGCCGGCGTGCACCACGTAGTTCCGTCCGATCGCCCACTCTTCGCCGCGGACGACCTTGAGCTCCAGGAGCTCACCCTCGCGCAGCGGAACGCAGAAGAGGTGGTCGTCCCCGTCGCTGCGAACCGGTGACGCGGTCTCGTCCCAGGAGAGCGGAGCGTGGCTCCCGCGCAGCCCGATCGCCCCGAGCGCGGCGGGATAGTGCACCTCGATCCATGTGTCGATCGTGTCGGCGCGGAGCTGGACGCCGCTCCGTCGGTCCTGCGGAAACGTGCTCGGGCTCGTGGGAAACGGGGACTCCGCTAGGCTCTTCGTCATGCGACGGGCGGTCACTGCAAAGGTGGGGCCTCGCGCCGACCTTCCTCACGAGGCGCGCGGCGCCACCTCGAGGTCGGGGAGCCCCTCGACCTTCGTCCCGACGGCGTCGCTCGGCGCCTCGACCGGGGAAGGCGGCGGCGCGATGACGTAGAGACTCTGCGGGACGCACTCGACCTCGAGCGCCCCCGCCGGCATCACCTCGCCGTCGACGAGCAGCGGCTGCGGAGGATCCGCCTCGATGCGGACCTTGCGCGCGGCGAGATAGCCGACGTTGTCGCGCGTCGCGGCCTCGCCCTGCGCGGCCGTGCGGAGGAGGTGGACCCCCGCGAGGACGACGTCGGCGAGGGTCTCGGCCGCCACGATCGTGACGTCGAGAGATCCGTCGTCGGGGACGACCGCGGCGGGCCCTTGCGCGAGGACCGTCTTCGCCGGCGCGACGTTCGCCACCGTGACGTTCACGGCGCGGCACCTCACGACCTCTCGCGGCGTCGTGATCTCGACGTGGAACTGCTTCAGCTCGGCGAGGTTGACGAGGCCTTCGCGCAGGTACGCGAGGACCCCCCACCGGTTCTTGGCGTCGCGCGGGGTGCCGGCGACGGCCGCCGCGTGGAACCCGACGCTCGCGTGGAGGAGCATGACCCGCCCGTTCGCGCGCGCGGTGTCGACGAGGCGCGGCTCGCCCGTCGCGAGGAGCGCGACGGCCTCCTCCATGGCGGACGGGACGCCGAGGCCTCCGCCGATCGAGTTCGACGTCCCCCGCGGGATGATGCCGAGCGGCACGCCGGTCCCGATCAGCGCGGCGCCCACCATCGAGACCGTCCCGTCACCGCCAGCAGCGACGACGAGGTCCGGGCGCGAGGCGAGCACCTCGCGCGCGCAGGCGTCGGCGTCCTTCTCGCGACATGTGTGAGCGACGATGACCTCGAAGTGCTCGGAGAGCGCCGCGACGATGGCACGCCCGTCGGCGTCGTCGGTCGCACGGCCGGCGGCTGGATTCAGCACGAGAGCTGCGCGACGTCGCATGGCCCCATCATGTGGACGCGGCCCCCCGGAGTCACGCGAGAATCCGTTGCGGTCGAGCTGCCGGTGGTCGAGCTCGCGGCGGCTCGCTCACGACCGTTCGGGGCCTTCCACCGGCGCGCGGGGCGTTGAAGACCGGGGCGGCCTGGGCTCTACTCCGCCGCAGTGCCGACCACGAACCCCGTCATGGAGACCGGCCCCGCGCTGGTGCTGCAGCGGCTCGTCGAGAGCACGGCGGACGGCATCCTCGCGTTCGACACGGACTGCCGGTACACGGTCTGGAACCCGGGCATGGAGCGCATCGCCGGCGTCCGCGCGGCGGACGTGCTCGGCAAGATCGCCTTCGACGTCTTCCCGTTCCTCGTGACGACGGGCGAGGACAGCTTCTTCCGCGAAGCGCTCGCGGGGCGGAGCGTGGTGGCGACGGACCGCGAGTTCGTCATCCCGCAGTCCGGTCGACGCGGGTTCTTCGAAGGCCGCTACTCGCCGCTCCACGATGCGAGCGGGCGGGTGATCGGCGGCTTCGCCGTGATCCGGGACGTCACCGAGCTCCGCCGCGACGAGGAGGAACGTCTGACGCTCGCGCGCGCCGACGCCGCCCGCGCGGAGGCGGAGGCGGCGGTGCGTCGCTTCGCCTTCCTCGCCGAGGCGAGCGAGGCGCTCTCTTCCTCCCTCGATCTCGCGGCGACGCTGCGCGAGCTCGCCCGGATCGTCCTCCCGACGCTGGGTGACATGTGCATCGTCGATCTCGCGGGAGAGGGGTCCCTCCGGCGTGTCGCCGCCGAGCACGTCCGGGAGGACAAGCGCGCGCTCCTCGACGAGCTCTGCCTCCGCTGCCCCGAGACCCTCGACTCGCCTCGCCCCGCCGCACGCGTCCTCCGCTCGGGCGTGCCCGAGCTCCTCGAAGAGGTTTCGGCCGACGTCGTCGCCGCGCATACGGAGGGACCGGAGCACGCCGCGCTCATCCGCGCGATCGGCGTGCGCTCCCACATCGCGGTCCCGCTCGTCGCGCGAGGGCTGACGCTCGGCGCGATCAGCGTCGCGATCACGGAGTCGACGCGGAGGTACGGGCAGGAGGACATGCGCCTCGCGCTCGAGCTGGCGCGGAGGGCCGCGCTCGCGGTCGACAACGCGCGGCTCCACGGCGCCCTCACCCTCTCCGAGCGACGCTTCCGCGCCGTGGCCGATCAGTCGCCCCTCGCGATGCAGATGGTGGAGCCCAGCGGTCGGCTCGTGCGCGTGAACCAGGCGTGGGAGAAGCTCTGGGGCGTCACGCTCGCAGAGATCCCGGACTACAACCTCCTCGCCGATCCCCAGCTCGAGGCGCTCGGGGTCACCCCGGTGATGCGTCGGGCCTTCGCGGGGGAGTCGGTGGAGATCCCCCCGACGCGGTACGACCCGAACGCGACGCTCCGCGACCGGTCCCGTCACGACGATCCGCTCCGCTGGGTCCGGACGTTCGCGTATCCGATCAAGGACGACGCGGGCGCCGTGCGCGAGGTCGTGCTCGTGCAGGAGGACGTGACGGGCCACGTTCGTGCGACGGAGCAGCTCCAGGCGCTCGCCGACGCGGGACGCACGCTGGGCGGCTCGCTCGACGCCGGACTGTCCCTCGACGAGCTCACGCGGGTCGTCGTCCCCCGCCTCGCCGACCTGTGCGCGGTGGCGCTCGCAGGGGCAGACGGCGCACACGAGCGGGTGGCCGTGTTCCACGCCGACGCTGACGTCGTCGCGCGGACGCGCCAGCTCTTCGACCGCTTCCCCCACGGCCCGTTCCGGCGGCTCGCCGACGGCGAGACCGAGTGGGCGTGGATCGTCACCTCCGGCATGCTCGAGCTCGTCGCGCGTTCGCCCGAGCACCTCGCGCTCCTCCGCGGGATGGGGTTCTCGTCGTGGGTCGCCGTGCCCCTCGTCGCGCGCGGTGTGCCGCTCGGCGTCCTGCTCCTGGCGCAGCTGGAGAGCGGCCGCCGGTGCTCGCGAGACGACGTCGCCCTCGCCCACGATCTCGCGATGCGCGCGGCGGCCGCGGTGGACAACGAGCGGCTCTACACGCAGCTCCGCGACGAGGACCGCCGCAAGGACGAGTTCCTCGCCACGCTCGCGCACGAGCTCCGGAACCCGCTCGCCCCGATCCGGAGCGGCCTCGAGGTGCTCCGGATCACGCCGGCGGGAGCGCAGGCGACGGAGGCGCGCGAGGTCATGGATCGCCAGGTGGCCCACATGGTCCGCCTCGTCGACGACCTCCTCGACGTGTCGCGGGTGACACAGGGGAAGATCGAGCTCCACTCCGAGGCGGTCGACGCGAGCGTGATCGTCTCCGCCGCGCTCGAAGTGGGTCGCCCGGTCCTCGAGGCCCGCGGGCTCGCGCTCGACGTCCGCGTGCCGGAGACCCCGGTGGTCCTCCGCGGCGACCCCACACGCCTCGTGCAGATCGTCTCGAACCTCCTCGTCAACGCCGCGAAGTTCACCCCGACCGGCGGCCACGTGACGCTCGAGGTCGAGCGGGACGGCGACGGCGTCGTCCTGCGCGTCCGCGATGACGGAATCGGCATCCCGAAGGGCATGCTCGCCGCCGTCTTCGAGATGTTCGTCCAGGTGAAGCGGCCGACGACGGACGGCCACGGCGGCCTCGGCGTCGGCCTCACGCTCGTGCGCCGACTCGTCGAGCTCCACGGCGGACGCGTCTGGGCCGAGAGCGAGGGCCCGGGGCGCGGGAGCACCTTCGTCGTCCGCCTCCCGGCTGGCGTCGCGCTCCCAGGCACCACCGAGTCGCGGCCTCTGCCGCCGCGTGCGGTACGGCGCGCGCGGACGATCCTCCTCGTGGACGACCACGTCGACGGTGCGGCCATGCTCGCGGCGGTGCTCGAGCTCGACGGTCACGTCGTCCATCGGGTCACGACCGCGGCGGCGGCGCTCGAGGTGATCGGCGATCTCCAGCCCGACGCCGCGCTGCTCGACATCGGTCTCCCCGGCATGGACGGCTACGAGCTCGCGCGGCGCATCCGGGCCCGGAGCGACGTCGCAGGCGTCCTCCTCGTCGCGGTCACGGGCTGGGGTCAGGCGGCGGACCGCCGGCGATCGCGGGAGGCCGGCTTCGATCACCACATGACGAAGCCGGTCGAGCCGGAGGCGCTGGCTCGCCTGCTCGCGGCGATCGCTCGACCGCCCGCCTAGACCAGGCTCCCCGAGGGAGGAGGTCGATCGCCGCACATGGTCACGCCGTGACGGTGCTAGAGGACGGAGCGTGAGGCGTCCGGTACCGCTCCGATGGATCCTGTTCGGATTGGCGATCGGGCTCCTCGTCCCGGTCGTCGTGTTCTCGTGCGTCCTCGTGGTGAAGCTCGCGCGCGCCGATCGGGCTGCGGCAGAAGATCGCCTTCTCCACCGTGCCCGCACGCTCGCGGACGCGATCGACGCGGAGATGGGCGCCACCATACGCGCGCTGGAGGCGCTCGCCGCGTCCGAGGAGCTCGACGAGGGAGGAGACCTTGCGCGCTTCTACGCGGAGGCCAAGCGCGTCCACGCGACGCAGCCCCTCTGGCTGTCGATCGTCCTCCTCACGCCGGAGGGTGCCCCCCTCGAGGATACGAGCCGAACGCGAGGACAGCCCCGCGAGGGCCCCCTCGACCGCCCGTCGCTCGTCCGCGCCGTGACGACGCGCGGTCCCGCGATCGGCGACCTGACGCGCCATCCGGACGGTGAGCTCGCGTTCGCCGTCCGCGTGCCCGTCATCCGCGACCAGGACGTCCGCTACGTGCTCTCCGCCGTCGTCCGGCCTCGCGCCGTCGCGCGGATCGCCGCGGCCGGAGGCCTCGCCAAGGAGGACTGGACGCGGAGCGTGACGGACAACGCGAACACGGTCGTCGTGCGGACACGTCGCAGCGAGGAGTTCGTCGGCCGCCCCGCCACGCCGCTCTTCGTGTCGAAGACGACCGGCGGGGTCGAGGGCTTGTTCCCGAGCACCACGCTCGAAGGCGTCGAGTCGCTCGTGGCGTTCCGGCGGACGGCGCTCGCCGGCTGGGTCACGGCGGTCGTCATCCTACGCGACCAGATCGACGGCCCCGTGCGTCGCTCGTTCCTCCTGGTCGCCGCGACCGGGCTCTCGCTCCTGATCGTCGGCGCCGGCGGCGCCTTCCTCCTCGGTCGACGGCTGTCGCGTGAGATCGCGGGGGCGCGTGACGCGGCCGAGTCACTCGCGCACGGAAAGGAGCTCCCCGCGACCGACTCGTCGATCGACGAGATCGTCCGCCTGAATCGCGCGCTCACGCGGTCGTCGGAGCTCCTCGGGAGACACGAGCGCGAGCGCGAGCGGCACCTCCACGAGGTGGAGGTCGCGCGCACGTTCGCCGAGGAGGCCAGCCACGCGAAGGACGAGTTCCTCGCGATGCTCGGCCACGAGCTCCGGAACCCGCTCTCGCCGATCGTCGCCGCCCTCGAGGTGGAGAAGATCCGGACCGGCCGGCTCGGGCGCGAGCTCGCCATCGTCGAGCGCCAGGTGCAGCACCTCGTGCGCCTCGTCGAGGACCTCGTCGACATCTCACGCATCACGCGCGGGAAGATCATGCTCCGGCGCGAGCCCATCGAGCTACGCACTGTCGTCGACCGCGCCGTCGAGATGACGAAGCCCCTCTTCGTCGATCGTGGCCACTCCCTCGTGGTGGACGTCCCGTCCGGACTCGTCGTCGACGCAGACGCCGATCGCCTGACGCAGGTCTTCGGGAACCTCCTCGCGAACGCGGCGAAGTACACGCCGGCCGGCGGAAACGTCGCGGTGGCGACGAGCGCCGACGGCGACGAGATCGAGCTCCGTGTCGAGGACGACGGGAACGGAATCGACGAGGACCTGCTGGCGCGCGTCTTCGATCCCTTCGTCCAGGGGAAGCGCTCGTCCGCGAGGCAAGAGGGCGGCCTCGGCATCGGGCTCACCCTCGTCCGACGCCTCGTCGAGGCGCATGGCGGCCGCGTCGCGGCCTCGAGCGGGGGCGTCGCGCGCGGCGCCACGTTCCGCGTGACGCTGCCGCGCTCGGCGGCACCCGCCGCCGACCTGCCGAGGACCGAGTCGCGCGCGCCTTCGGCCGCACGCGCGATCGGCGCGCACGTCCTCGTCGTCGACGACAACGAGGACGCGGCCGAGCTCCTCTCCGAGCTCCTCGCGACGGCCGGCCACGAGGTCCGCTGCGCGCACGACGGATTCGAGGCGCTCGCGGTGCTCGAGGAGTATGCCCCGGACATCGCCGTCCTCGACATCGGCCTCCCCGGGATGGACGGCTACGAGCTCGCCACACGCATCCGCGAGCGATTCGGCGAGCGAGCGCCGGTGCTCGTGGCGCTCACGGGGTACGGTCAGCCGAACGACCGCGTCCAGAGCGAGCAGGCAGGCTTCCGCCACCACCTCGTGAAGCCGCCCCTCCACGGAGAGCTGCTCGCGCTCGTCGCGCGCGCCGGGGAAGCGCGCGTCAGAAGTTCCGAAGCGGCGCCCGCCGACGGGTGAACGTCCGGATCATCGCCTCCAGGGCGGAGCTCGCGTCGACGAGCTCGACGCCGAGCCCCGGCTCGACGTTCGAGGCCGCGGCGCGGGCCCAGCGGACGATCCCGAGCACGCGGTGCGGCCCCGAGCCCTCGATCAAGAGCTCGAGCACCACGCGCTCTCCCTCGCGACGCTGGTTGTAGGTCGCGACGAAGACGCCGCCGAAGGGCCCGCCGTCCGTGAACCCCTCCCAGAACGTGGAGGGAGAGGTCATGTCGACGACGACCTCCACGGGCCGACGCGCCGCCGTCATGACGACCTCCGGGAGCGCAGGCCCCTTCGTCCGGCTCCAGGTCGCGAGCGAACGTTCGCTCGAGCGCGCGTCGGCGTCCCCGCGCGCGAGGCGGATCTGGGCCTGGATGGATCCGAGGAAGTCGGGCCAGGCCCGCTGGATGTTCTCGCGCACGGTCCGCTCGTGGCTCCCCTCCGCCCACGTGACGCTGCGCTCGCAGGCGAGCGCGGCGTTGTACGCGGCCACGGCGAGCCGTCGCGCGTCGCGCTCGGGGAGGCGCTCGGGCTCGATCGCCGAGGCCGCCTCCGCGAGCTTGGCGACGATGCGGAGGTCGTAGGGAAGCCAGCGCGTCTCGTTCCCCACGCCTCGTGACGTCGAGACGAGGAGGTCGAGCCACGCGGTGGCGGCGGCGTCGCGGGCGAGGAGCGGCTGGAGCACCTCGATGACCTGGTCTCGGAACCGCACCGAGTCGACGACGCTCCGCACGTCCGCGACGGGCGGAGACGCGAGCCACGCCCCCCCGAGGAGATCGATCGCGCTGAGGAGCGTGCGCGCCTGCTTCTGGAGCTCGTCCGCCCCCTTGGGCCTCTGCTCCGCGACGAGGAGCGCCGCGAGGGCCGCGTGGCGCGGATCGATCGTCGGCCCCGCCGGCGCGTCGGGGACCTCCGCGCTGGCCGGGGGGAAGGAGCTCGCAGGCGCGAGGGTACGGCTGTTCGGGAGGCGCTCGACGAGCGGTTCGATGTCGACGAGGAGCACGCGAGAACAAGAGCAGATCTGCCGCGAGGACGAAACCCCGGAGCGCGCTCGCGCGCGCGATCGTCTGGACGCGCGGCGACGGTCGACGCACCATGCGCGGCGTGAAGGCCGTAGCACGTACGTTTGCGTTCACGGCGCTCCTCTTCCTCGCGGGGTGCGGCCGGACGCCTGCCCCGCCTCCCCCCCGGAGCCCCGTCATGAAGCCCGAGACCCCGGCGATCGTCCAGACGGGCGCGCTCGTCCTCCGCGGTCGCGCCCGAGACGTGGGCCCCGAAGAGATCGCGACGAAGGAGATGCAGGACCTCTTCGCGACCATGATCGCGACGATGCGCGCCGCGCCCGGCGTGGGCCTCGCGGCGCCGCAGATCGGCGTCCCCCTGCGGGTGATCGTCCTCGAGGACCGCGCCGACCTGATGACCAAGCTGACGCCCGAAGAGCGCATCGACCGGGAGCGGACCGCCTTCGGACCGCGCGTCTTCGTGAACCCCGTGCTCCGCGCGGTCGGCGAAGAGACGAGGACCTTCTTCGAGGGCTGCCTCAGCGTGAGCGGCTACGTGGCCCTCGTGGAACGCGCGGCCGAGGTCGAGGTGACGGGCAAGGACGAGCACGGCGTCGCGCAGACGTGGCGCGTACGCGGATGGCCCGCACGGATCCTGCAGCACGAGGTCGATCACGTCGACGGCACGCTCTACGTCGATCGGATGCTCACCCGGTCCTTCACGACCGCAGATCACGCGCGCGCCCTCTACGCGGGGAAGCCCGTCGCCGAGGTGAAGCGGATGCTCGGCCTCTGACTGCGTGATCGGCTCCGCAGGCGCGGCATCCGTGAAGGTCCCGCGCACCTCGCACGTCACACGCGCGTGCGCCGCGCCCTCGCCGTCCTCGCGTGTCTCGGGACCTCGGGGTGCATCGCGGGGGTGAGCGGGTCGGCGGGCGTCACCCTCGACACCGCGGGAAACGTGGGAATCCTCGCCAAGGGCTCGAGCCTCGCCGGTCTCGAGCTCACGCCGCACGAGGAGGCGCAGGAGGACCACGTCGGCCTCTCCTTTCCTGCCGCCGTGGATCTCTTCGCCGGGTACGACTTCGGGCGTGGGAGCGCGGTCTTCGGCGCCGACTTCGGCCTCCGCGGGATCTACGTCTCCGATCCGGCGGCCGTCGCGGTGACGGGCGGCGCCGCCTTGCGCATCGCGACGTGGGTCGGCCGCGACCGCGCGTTCACGGCCTTCGGGCCGGTCGGGCACCTCGGCATCCACCGGGTGCTCGCGACGAAGACGCGGGCAGGGTGCCAGCCGGGGGACGCCGCGCGGAGGTGGACGTACGGCGGGGCCGTGGCGGAGGGCGGGTGGAGCTACCCGAACCTCGCGGTCCGCCCGTTCGGGACGCTCTACGTCGCGCCGTCGTACGGCTTCGCGGGGACGACCGCGCTCTGCTTCTCGGAGCGAAGCGACGGGCGAAACTCCGAGACCGGTCGCGAGATCGAGTGAGCCTCACCGCGCGCGATAGGTGGCGATGGGGTCTTTGCCGCTCGAGGGCGCGGCCCAGTCCGCGAGGAGACGCGAGACCCAGCCCTTCAGCACGTCACGCCGCCGGATCGAGGCGTAGTCGGAGACGACGTCCTTGCCCAGCGAGGCGAGGCGCCGCGCGCGAGCGAGGTCGAGCGCGGCGCGCTCCTCGGCGTCGAGACGGTGGCCGTGCGCGGGCGGGGTCCCGTCGAGGATCCACGCGATGACCTCGTCCGTCGGCAGGCCGAACCCCTTCGCCGCCTCGAGCAGCCGCGACGCGAGCGCGAAGTCCCCGACGCGAACGGCCTCTCCGGCCACGACGACGAGGAGCGGCTCGGGCAGATGCCCCACGTCCGGCCCGAGGCGGTCGAAGGCGGCCATCGCCGCATCGGCGCCGGTCGTCGCGGCGCGGGCTGCGTCCACCGCAGGCTTCATGTAGGCGAGCGAGTCCTTGTCGAGGCCGTCGTGGCCGACGCCGCTCCCTTTCGCGAGCGAAGCCGCCTCGAGCGCGGCGAGGGTCCGGACGCCGGCGACCTCGAGCTTCCCCGCCACCCGGTCGGCGGCCTTCTCGGGGAGCGGCTTGCCGCGCGCGCGATCGAGCCGCGCCAGCATCATCCCGGCGCCCCAGGCGAACTCGCCGCCTCCGGTCGCCACCTTCTCGAGCATGGCCCTCGCGTCGTCCTCCCGCCCCGCCCCGAAGGCGCAGAGCGCCTTGTCGGGGACGCGGTACGCCGGCAGCGCCGCGCCGAGCTTCTCGTAGATCGCGAGGCACGTCGTCCAGTCGCCGCGCGCCGCGGCATGGCGCGCGACGCTGCGCTGGACCTCGAACGCCGTCGGCTGGGACCGTTCGAGCGCGGCGAGACGCGCCTCGAAGGCGTCGCCGCCGAGCGTACGGAGCTCCGCGAGCGCGCGTGACGCGTCGTCGAGATCCGCCTGGGCCACGAGCCTCGTGGCGCGCGGGCAGAGCCCGAGGCGGCAGCCCTCCCAGGTGAGCCCCGACGCCGCCACCTCCCTGCCCTCCTTCGTCCCGTGCTCGAGGACGCCGGCGAGGAGCGGGAGACCGCCGCCGTCGCCGTGCGCGCGCGCCGCGGTACGGCTCGCGTACGACGCGGCGACGGTCGGATCCGCTTCCGTCGCCATGACGCGACCGACGATGCGATGCGCGTCGTCGCTCCTCCCCTCTCCGAGGAGGTGACCGACCGTCATCGTCCAGTTGCCCTTGTTCTCCATGCCACCGAGGAGGAGGCCGTGCTTGTGGACGTCCGCGCGGGACTTCGTCGACACGGTCTGCGGGGGCCGCGAGAACGCGAAGTCGAGGGACGGCGTCGTGAAGACGCGATCGCCGGCGAGGACCCTCACGTCGGGCTTCGCGCTCCGCGAGGCGCTGTACACGACGTCGACGAGCAGCACGGGCGCCGCGCCGAGGATGTTGTAGACGACGGCGCCGGCGTGGGGGTCGGCGTGGAGGACGAACGACTCGACGTTGCGATCGCGCACCTTCGCGGTGACGTTCACGAGCCCTGGACGCACGACGAGCTTCACGTGCGTCTGCGGCATCACGAGCTCGTCGCGACCGCCGAGGGAGACGACGGCAGGCGTGTCGAGCCCGTTGACGACGTGGATCGCGACGCGACGCGGGCGGAAGAGCACGCCGGTCACCACCCCGCACACGACGAGGACGAGGACGGCGAGGACGGCGAGGTCCTTCCGAGAGGCGTTCCTCCGCACATCGGAGAGCCACGGCTTCACGGGCGACTCCCGGAGGCGAGGCGAGCCTTCGGCCCGAGGAGGCCGAGGGCATCGGTGACGGCGTCGAGCGCCGCCTCCATCGCGCGGGCATCGAGCATGCGCTGCGCGGCCTCGGGGCGGGCGCTCGTCGCATGCGTCACCTTCTCCGGCACCGTCTCGCGCTTCGCCACGAACGGCGGGTCTCCCGGAACCTCGACGGTCACCTCCACCTCGTAGGCGCGCGCGGTGAGCTCGGCGGGCGCGACGGGAGACGACTTCGCGCTCCCCGCCGCCGAGGCCAGGACGAGCGATCCGAGGACGGCGGGTTTCGGCAGGACGGCGTCCGCGTTCGGCACCCGCGCGAGCGAGACGCCGTCCTTCGCGCGGATCGAGACCTTCACGCGGACGTCTCCGTCGTTCGCGACGAGCTCGCTGAGGCCCGACGCGCCGAGCGCGCGCTCGACGTGCGCCTTCGCGAGGGTCGTCTCGGAGAGATCCTCGATCACGATGGCGCCGCCGTGCTCGCGGACGTGGAGTGCGGCCCGCGCGAGCGCGTCGCGGCCCGGGTCGGCGCTCCGGAACGGGATCTCGTCCGCGAGCTTCGTGATGCGCGCCTTCAAGAGCTCCTTCGCCAAGGGCGCGTGCCTCGATCCGGCGTGCGCCGCGACGTACTCGCGGTACCCGGCGACCGTGTCCTTGCTCGCGGCCGCTCCGAACGCGGCGTCCTCCGCCGCGCGCGTGTTCGACCACCCGACGACGGGGACGAGCAACGCGGCGACTGCGGAGGCCAGAAGCAGCGGCTTCGTGAGCTCGCGCGCGGACAAGCGCTCCCCCGTCGGCAGGGAGGCGAGCACACCCGGAGGGAGCACGTCGACGAGCGGCTCGGCCTCGAGCGCGCCCTCCGCGAGGAGCTCGAGCCCACGCGCGCGGACCGCGGACAACATCTCGAGCCAGCGCTGCGCGAGCTCCTTGCCGCGGATGCTCAGCGTGAAGGAGCGCCGCTCCTCCGGTCCGCCGAAGATCAAGGTCAGCTGCGTCCCGGTGTAGACCCCGTTCGTGTGCTGGTGCACGCCCTTCACGTCGTCGAGCGCGAAGAGCGAAAAGACCCTCGTGCGCGACGGAGTCGCGTGGATCACGTAGAGCGGGTGGAGCGTCGTGAGCGACCGGAGCGGGGTCGACAGGAGGCGGAGCACCCACCGCCCCGAGATCAGGAGGAACGCGATCGGCACGGCGAGGAGGAAGAAGGTGAAGAGCACGTCGACGACGCCGAACGAGGCGTCCGGCGCGCGGAGCGTCTCGTACGCCGCGGCCCAGGCGCCGACCGAGACGAGCACGGCGAGCGCGGGGAGGAACCATCCGCGACCCCGGAGTGCGAACGGATGGGTCTCGTCACGCGCCACGTCCTCGAGCCACGCACGGAGCTCGGTCGGGAGATCGCGCGTCGCGATCACCGTCTCGCTCGCGACCGGCCGGAGGAGCTTCGACGCCGCGTCGAACCGCTCACAGCGCCGGAGGAGGTGGTTCGCGAGCGACGCACGGGACGAGCCGAAGAGCTTGGCGGCGACGGAACCGAGCTGCGAGGCGACGAACCCGCCGAGCTCCGGGTCGGACGCCTTCGAGACCAGCGCCTCGAGCTCCTCGATCGCGCGGTCTGCCCCCGACACGTTCCCTTCGAGGGCGCACGTCTCGACCTTGCGGAGGACGAGGATGAAGACCGGCCCGGAGCCCGGGGGGAGGAGCGGCACGGTCGCGTCGACGACGGCGAGCGCCTCTGCAGAGCGACCCGTCGCCGCGTAGTAGTCGCACGTCGCGAGCGCGATGCGGGCGTCCTTCGGGTCGAGACGCCGCGCCTCCTCGAGCGCGACCTCGACCTCTGCCTGGCGCTCGAGGCGGTTCAGGGCGAGCGCGCGATGGAGATGATGCCGCGCGTTCTCGGGCTCCTTCTTCGCGAGGAAGTCGAACTCGGCGAGGGCCTGCTCGTGCTCGCCTCCGTTCAGGAAGGAGAAGGCGAGCTTCTCGCGTACGACGACCGTCTCCGGCGCCTTCCCCGCGAGCTCCAGGAGGATTTCGCGCGCGAGCTCCGGCTGCTGCTTCCCGAGCGCTTCGTCGGCGTCCGCGATCCGCTTCGCGACGTCCTCTCCGTACTCGGCGTACCCCTTCTCGCCGTCGTCGAAGCGCGCGCGCGCGTCCTCGTCGGACAAGAGCTCGTAGGCCGCACGGATCTTCTTGAACTCCTCCGGATGGGCCTCGGGCGTGAACTTGCGAATGAGGGCGACGTACGCCTTCTTGATCGCGCGCACGTCTGCCGTCCGCTCGACCCCCAGGACCTTGTACGGGTTCGCTTCCGCCGTGCTCATCTGAGACCTCGCCCCCTCACGGAGCTCGCGCTCACGCCGTCGTCGCAGGATTTCTTGCTAGCGGTTCTCGGTCGACGGGGGAATGCCGAACGCGAGCTCGACCGCCTCGACCAGCGAGTCGACGCCGTGGACGGCCGTGCGCCGCCGCACTTCGGCGGGCAGCGTGCGCAGATCGAGCAGGTTCTTCCGCGGGACCAGGACGAGCGAAGTGCCCGCGAGGCACGCGGCGACGAGCTTCTCGCGAAGCCCGGCGATGGGTCGTACGACGCCGAGGGTCGTGATCTCCCCCGTCGTCGCGAGGCGCGGCACGAGCTCCTCGTCCTTCAGCGCAGAGATGATGGCGAGCGTGAGGGCGAGGCCCGAGGAGGCCCCGTCCTTCTGGAACTCCGTGTCGGAGAAGTGGACGTGGACGTCGACGCCGCCGATTCGAGCCTCGTAACCGAGCTCCTTCGCGCGCGCCTTCGCGCAGCTGAAGGCGACGCTCGCGGCCTCGCGTCCGCTCGGGCCGACGTTCCCCGTGAACACGAGCTCACCCTTGCCGGGGACGACGACGGCTTCGACCGGCGAGACCCGTCCGCCGCGCTCGTTCCAGCCGAGGACGCCGATGAGGCCCGTGCGCCGCGCAGGACCGCTTGCGTGCTTCCGCTTCGCCCGGAGCGCGGCGGCCTTCGCCCCGGCGGGGCTCGTCGGATCGATCCTCGCGGCGCGCCCGTACGCGTCCTCCGCGGCGCGCGCATCGGCGGCCGCCGCGCACGCGTCGCCGAGGGCGTCGAAGACCTCGTGATCGAGCGAAGTGCCCTGCGGCGCGGTCTCGAGCGCCCTCCGGGCCGCCTCCGGGTCGCCACGATGAATCGCGATCTCGGCGCCGCGGAGTCGAGCCCGCACCGCGAGCTCCGGACGGATCCCAGGAGCGGCGGCGAGGTCCGCGAAGGCGCGGGCGGCGAGCTCGAGATCGGCGGAGAGCATCGCGACCTCGGCACGGAGCCACGCGAAGCCCGGCCCACGCTCCGTCGTGGTGACGAGCGCGCGCTTCGCCAGGAGCACGTCACCGCCGCGGAGGGCGTCGGTCACCTTCGTCAGCGGACGCGCCTCGGAGGGGAGCTCGGAGAGGCATCGGCCGAGGAGGAACTCCTCCTCGCGGTCGAGGGCGGGCACCGTGGCGCCGACGAGATCTCCCTCGAGCACGGCGAGCTCGCGGCGGACCTCGCGGACGCCTGGGTGCTCGGGCGCGAGCTTCGCCGCTGCGTCGAGGTGCTCGCGTGCCCGGTCGAGGAGGCCGAACGCGAGGAGCCCGGCCGAGACCGCGACGCGCCGGTCGACCCGATCAGGCTCGACGCGGGTGGCGGCGACGAGCCAGAGGAGGGCGTCGTCCGGCCGGCCGAGGCCGCGGTAGAGCTCGCCCAACGCGTCGCACGCGGAGGCGTCGCCTGCCTCGGCGGCCGGGACGAGCAGCTTCTCGGCCGCGGTGAGGCGGTCGGTCGCGACGTAGACGCGCGCGAGCATGCGCCGCGCGTTGGCGTGCCGAGGGGCGAGCTCGAGACAGCGCTCGAGCTGCGCGGCGGCCTCCTCGCGATGGCCCTCGGTGAAGAGGGCCTCGCCGAGGGCGAAGCGCGCCTCGGGATCGTCGGGCCGGAGAACGACGGCGCGCTTGCGATCGCTCAGCATCGGGGCTCAGCCGTCGAGCGCGAAGAGCGCCTCGGTCAGCTTGGCGTCGAGCTCGACGATCTTCGCGCGGTCTCCCGCCGCGACGGCGCGCTCCGCCTCGGCGACGAGGGCCTCGAGAGATGCGCTCGACGTCGCAGAGAGCTTCTCCTTCGCGACGGCGACCAGCGCGGTGAGGCCCTCGTCCGCGGCGGACGGGGCGACGGGCGTGGGCGCCGGCGCGCTGCCCCACTCGCGGTCGAGGCGCGCGCGCGCGGCCGAGCGCTCCTCGTCGGTCATGCGGCGCGGCGACTTGTCGATGACGAGCGACGCCTTCTTGCCCGTCGACACGACCTCGGTCGTCACGTCGAGGATGCCGTTGATGTCGTACGTGAACGTGATGGCGACCGACTCCCGCCCCGCGAGGGACGGCGGCACACCGTCGATCGTGTACTCGTCGAGGAACACGTTGTTCTTCGTGTAGCGCGACTCCCCCTGGAAGACGCGCACCGTGACGGACTTCTGCCCGTCCGCGGTGGTGGAGAACCGCTCCGTGCGCGAGACGGGGACTGTGGAGTTCCGCGGGATGATCGGCGCGAACGTGCCGTAGACGGTCTGCGAGCCGGCGCGGCTCTGCGTCTCGACACCGAGCGTGAAGGGCGCCACGTCCGTGATCATGATCCCGGTCTCGGCCGAGATCCCGCCGGTCTTCAGCCCCATCTGGATCGCCGCGCCGAGCGCGACGGCTTCGTCGGGGTTCACGTGCGTCCGCGGCTCCTTCCCGAAGTACTCGGCGACGCGTTGCCGGACGAGCGGCACGCGCGACGAGCCCCCGACGAGGACGATCTCGGAGACGGTGCCCTTCGCGATCTTCGCGTCCGCGAGCGCCGCGTCGAGGCACGTCAGCGTCGAGCGCACGAGCTCCTCCACCAGCGCGTCGAATGTCGCCCGCGACACCTCCGTGCGGAACGAGACGTTCGGGGCGAGGAGCGGGAGATCGATCACCGCCGAGCGCGCGTCGGAGAGCTCCATCTTCGCGCGCTCGGCGGCGGCGAGGAGACGCGCCATCGCGCGGGCATCGCCTCGCAGGTCCGCTCCGTGCGTGCGGAGGATCTCCGCGCGCAGATGGTCGACGAGGAGACGGTCGAAGTCACCGCCGCCGAGACGGTTGTTGCCGGCCGTCGCCTTCACGTCGAGGACGCCGCCGAACATCTCGAGCACGGAGACGTCGAACGTGCCTCCGCCGAGGTCGTAGACGACGACGTGCTCCTCTGCGTCGAGTCGATCGATGCCGTAGGCGAGCGCGGCCGCCGTCGGCTCGTTCAGGATGCGCTCGACGCGGAGACCGGCGAGCTCCCCCGCGTCCTTCGTCGCCTGGCGCTGGGCATCGGTGAAATAGGCGGGGACGGTGACGACGGCCTCCTCGACGGTGTCGCCGAGCGCGAGCGAAGCGTCCTCCTTCAAGGCGCGGAGGACGAGGCCGCTCACCTCCGTGGGCGTGTAGGTCCGGTCGCCGAGCCGCACGCGCTCGGTCGTCCCCATCGATCGCTTGACCTCCGCGACGGTGCGGTCGGGATGCGTGAGGAGCTGCGCGCGCGCGCTCGCGCCGACGTGGAGGCGACCGCTCGCGTCGAGGCCGACGACCGACGGCGTCGAACGGCCGCCGCGCGCATTGGGGACGATCGTCGGCTGGCCGTTCTCGAGCCGAGCGACGAGGGAGTTCGTGGTGCCGAGATCGATGCCGACGGGGACCGCCATGTGCCATCGGCACGATAGCGAAACCCGGGCCTGCGTAGGATCCCGATGTCAGAGGCGAGTGCCCCTCGCCCCCCCGCTGCTCCGCGCGCGGGATGTGGCGTCGTCGGAGTGGCCGGAATGGGCGACGCCGGACGGAGGTCCCTGCGTGTCCCGCCCCACACCCTCGGCCTCTCTCGACTGACGGCGCAGTCCTCTCTGGACGAACCCCTCGCGGCCGGGGACATTGGCCGAGCCCATGGACTTCACGCCGAGCCCGAAGACCCAAGCTCTCGTCCCGCGCCTCCGCCGCTTCATGGAGGAGCACATCCTTCCGGTCGAGGCGCGCTACTGGTCCGAGGTCCGCGCCGCGAACCCCGACGGGAACTGGCGCGCGTGGACGATCCACCCCCTTGTCGAGGAGCTGAAGGCGAAGGCGCGCGCGGAGGGGCTCTGGAACCTCTTCTTGCCCGACGCGGAGCTGGGCGCCGGCCTCACCACGCTCGAGTACGCCCCGCTCGCGGAGGAGACGGGCAGGAGCTTCCTCGCCCCCGAGGTCTTCAACTGCAACGCGCCCGACACGGGCAACATGGAAGTCCTCTTCCGGTACGGGTCCGAGGAGCAGAAGAAGCGCTGGCTCGCGCCTCTGCTCGCGGGGGAGATCCGCTCCGTGTTCTGCATGACCGAGCCCGACGTCGCCTCGTCCGACGCGACCAACATGCAGGCCACCGCCGTCCTCGACGGCGATGACGTCGTCCTGAACGGCAAGAAGTGGTGGTCGAGCGGCATCGGCGATCCCCGCGCGAAGGTGGCCATCTTCATGGGGCGCACGCCCGATGACCAGAAGGGGCGGCATCACCAGCACAGCATGGTGCTCGTCCCGCTCGACGCGAAGGGCGTCGCCATCCAGCGCATGCTCCCCGTGTACGGCAGCTTCGACGCCCCCCACGGCCACGGCGAGGTCCACTTCATCGAGGTCCGCGTGCCGCGAGCGAACGTCGTCGCCGGGCTCGGGATGGGCTTCGAGATCGCGCAGGGCCGGCTCGGCCCCGGGCGCATCCACCACTGCATGCGCTGCATCGGGGCCGCGGAGCGCTCCCTCGAGCTCATGGTCGATCGGGGCATGGCGCGCACCGCCTTCGGCAAGCCGATCTTGAACCTGGGCGGCAACCGCGAGCGCCTCGCCGACGCGCGCATCGCGATCGATCAAGCCCGTCTCCTCACCCTCTACGCCGCGTGGAAGCTCGATCAGGTCGGGGCGCTCGCCGCGATGACGGAGATCTCCGCGATCAAGGTCGTCGCCCCGAACGTGCTCCAGCGCGTCGTCGACGACGCGATGCAGATCCACGGCGGCGCGGGCGTGTCCGACGACACGCCGCTCGCCGGCTTCTTCGCGCAGGCGCGGAGCCTCCGCCTCGCGGACGGCCCCGACGAGGTCCACAAGGGGCTCATCGCCCGGATCGAGCTCGCCAAGCGAGGCCACGGCCACGTGCGGGGTGAGTCGTGAGCTCCGGCCGCGTCTTCGTCACCGGCGGCGCGAGCGGTCTCGGCCGCGCGATCGCGGAGCGCTTCGCCCGCGCCGGGGCGCGCGTCTGCGTCGGCGACGTCGACGAGGAGGCCGGGAACGAGGTCGCCGCGCGCCTGGGCGGCGGCGCCTTCTTCCTCCGCTGCGACGTGACGAAGGACGAGGACTTCGAGCACGCCAGGGACGAGCTCGAGGCGCGCTGGGGCGGCGTCGACGTCGTCGTCAACAACGCGGGCGTGGCGCAGGCCGGGCCGATCGACGCCGTCCCGATGGACGACTGGAAGTGGATCGTCGACATCAACCTCCTCGGCGTCGTGCGAGGCTGCCGCACGTTCACGCCGGTCTTCAAGAGGCAGCGCAGCGGACATCTCGTGAACGTCGCGTCGATGGCGGGCCTCCTCGACGTGCCCTTCATGAGCAGCTACAACGCGACGAAGGCGGCGGTGGTCTCGCTCTCGGAGACGCTGCAGAACGAGCTGGAGGAAGAGGGGATCCGCGTGAGCGTGGTGTGCCCCTCGTTCTTCAAGACGAACATCGCGGCCTCGATGCGCGCGACGGATCCCGGCCTCCGTGCCGCCACCGAGCGCTTCCTCTCGCGCTCGCCCCTCACCGCCGAGGACGTCGCGAACGACGTCTACGAGGCCGTCGAGCACGGGAGGTTCTACGTCCTCTCGCACAAGGACGGACGGGCGGCGTGGATGCTGAAGCGTCTCCTCCCTCGCCGGATGTACGCCGCCGTCCTGCGCAAGCAGACGCGCGCGATGCGGAGGGCAGCGGGGGCCGGATGACCGACGAAGACGACGAGATCGCCCGGCTCCGCGCGCGCGTCCTCGAGCTCGAGACCGAGCTCGAGCGGGAGCGAACGCGCATCGAGACGATCTTCGCGAACATCCCCGCCACGTTCTACGTGAAGGACCGGAGCGGGCGATACCGCTACGGCAGCCCCTACGGCTTCGCGATGTTCGGCGTGGACTGGCGCACGGCGTACGGCCGCACCGATCGCGACATCTTCCCGCCCGAGCTCGCCGCGCGCTTCGAGGCGAGCGACCAGCGGATCCTCCAGGGGCACACGGTGAAGGAGGACTCGTACGCGATCCCCGTCCTCGGCGGACCGCGCCACTTCCGCGGCGTCCGGTTCCCCATCCCGGGGCCCGACGGAGAGGCGGCGGGCGTATGCGGATTCGCCGTAGACGTGACCGATCGCATCGAGATGGAACGCGAGCTCGAGCGCCACGCCACGACGGACGCTCTCACTGGCCTGGCGAATCGCCGCAAGCTCGACGAGGTCCTCGAGACGGAGATCGCGCGCGCCGCGCGGACGGGCGAGCCGCTCTCCTTCCTCCTCTGCGACGTCGATCACTTCAAGGACTTCAACGATGCGTACGGCCACGCGGCGGGCGACGAATGTCTCGCAGCCATCGGGAGGGCTCTGGCCGACGCAGCGCGCCGGCCGGCCGACGTCGCGGCGCGCTACGGCGGCGAGGAGCTCGCCTTGGTCCTCCCCGAGACGAGTGAGGAAGGCGCCGCGAGGGTGGCAGAGGCCGCCCTCGAGGGCACGCGGGCCCTCCGGATCCAGCACGACGAGAACGACGGGCACGGCATCGTGACGATCAGCATCGGCGTCGCCACCGTGGTCGGCGCCTGGGCGCGCACGGACCTCGTCGAGCTCGCCGATCGCGCCCTCTACGAGGCGAAGGCGCTCGGGCGGAACCGATCGGTGGCCGTCCGCGGGGAGCACCCGCCGGCCTCGGTGCGAAGGGGCTGAGCCGGTCCATCGTTCGCCGCCTCCGGATCACGGACGATCCGAAAACCGCCCTGTCGGAATCGTGCAGTCGCGTCCTCGCCGCGGAACGCCGTGATCGGGGTGATGGCACTCGTCGTGCATCCGGGTGGTCATCATGTCGTCGCGCTCCGGTCTCGTCCGCTCCGTCCTCCTCGGCTCGTTCGCGTGCGTGGTCGGGAGCGCCCTCGTCGCCTGCGCCGGCCCGCGCGCGGGGATGACGACGACGACCGCGTCCGCCGAGGTCGCGCAGGACGAGGCGCGCGAAGCGAACGTCGTCGCGCCCGTGACGGCGCGAGAGGCGCCGGCGGCCGACGTCGGCTCGTCCGAGACGTCGGAGTCTGCCGCTCCCGGGCAGCTCGTCTGCCGCGCGAAGGACGCGTTCGGCGTCGCCTCCGCCCTCTACATCACGTGGTCGGGCAAGGAGGGCAAGGGTGTCCTCCGGCAGACCGCGCCGAGCGGGATGGAGACCGAGACGAAGGTTCGCGCCGAGCGCGAAGGCTCGCTCCTCTTCGCCGACGACGTGAAGAGCGAGCCTGATCTCCTCGCCCACACGGCGACCGTCGGAACGCGCGACGGAAAGACCTACATGCGCCTCGGCGACATGAAGGCCCCGTGGACGGCCTGCGAGTGAGCTGAGCGACGGAGTTCAGAGACCGCAGGTCGACGCGTCGCGCCCCGCGCGGAGCTCCGACACGACGCAGGCCTTGTTCGCGCAGAACGAGGCCGGCAAGCTCCCACCCCAGCGCGACGCGAACGACTTCAGCGCGCGAAGGTCCGACTTCGGGACGGAGCACACCATGTTCGGGAGCACGTGCTCACCGAAGGAGTAGTAGGAGCCGCTCACGCCGCCCCGCCACTTCATGTCGGGCGGGAGATCCCTGCCGTCGGGCGTCTCGGAGGCGAGCCACGAGCCGAACATCTCGACGCTCTCGGCGCCGTGGACCTTCGCCGGGCGCGTCGCGCCGGTGGAGGTCGGGTAGTCGACGTCGATGAACTTTCCGCCGAACGTGTCGTAGTCCGAGACGACGCGGACGCGGGGGGCCGTCGCCACGCGGACGAAGCTGTTCGGCTCGTAGACCCGGCGCATGTCGACGCCCATCACGTGCGCGAGCTCGACGACGTGCTCGCCCATCATCCGGTTGCAGCCGCCGGAGACCTGGCCGCGCTCGAGATACCAGACGTCCTGATCGTTTCCGGACTTGTTGTCCTTGTCCGTGATCGGGCCGTGGAGGGCGATACCGCCGTTGTACGCGAGGAACGGGAAACCTCCCCACGGCACGTCGTGCCAGCCTTCGTCGCGGGTGAACGCCGGGCCGTGCGGACGATACGGCTTCGCCTGTGCCATCGTGTAGAGGCCAGGCCGCGCGTTGCTCTTGCCGGGGCGGGCGGTGGCGATCGGATAGACGAGATCGACCTGGATGCGACCGCCGGCGTCCGTCGTCCGCAGGTGCGGCAGCGCAGGGACCGCGCTCCCCGCGGGGAGGTAGCCCGTGACACGCACCGTGTGGCCCGCGAGGCTGACCGTGGCGGAAGGAGACGCGAGGGCGGGGAGCGGCCCGCCGTAGAACCAGTGGTCGTCGGCCTTGGCCGCGAGCGCCTCCTCGCCGGTCCCGACCTCGGGATCGGATGACTCGGCGTCCGCGGCGCAGGCGGCGAGCCCGAGGGCGGAGACGACGAGGGCGACATGGGCGGCGTGGACGGCGCGGAGAACGAACATCGCGAAGCTCCCCCCGGCGGAGGCCGGGTCAGTGCTGAAAGGTGCGCTTCTCTACGACATGTAATGTTCTCGTCAAGGCGGATTGGCGTCGAAATCGCTCCGGGGCGGTCGAGGGCGAGCTCGTGCGTAGACGCCCCACGAGGTCGCGGGCGCGCCGAACACGATAGGCTCGCGGGGTGGACATCGTCAGCGCTGCACGCGCGCTCCGCTCCCCCGCGGTCTTCCGCTCGCAAGACGACGTCCGGGCGATGCCGATCGCGGCGCGAGCCGTGATCGGAAACGGCTTCACCGCCGCGCTGGTCGCGCTCGACGGAGCGGTCGACTGGCTCTGCATGCCGCGATTCGACAGTCCCAGCGTGTTCGCGCGCGTGCTCGACGCGGAGCGAGGCGGGTGCTTCGCGATAAGGCCCGCCGCCTTCCCGTACGCGAGCATCCAGCGCTACGACACGAACACGAACGTCCTCGAGACGCTCTTCACCGCCGACGGACGTGGCGCGGTTCGCGTCCTCGACTTCATGCCGTGGGAGGACGACCCGCGCGCAGGCGTCCACGAGATCCACCGGCGCATCGACGTGCCGGGCCCCGGAGGCGAGATCGAGATCGAGATCGTCTTCGACCCGCGCTTCGACTACGGCCGAGACGTCCCCCGCATCCTCACGGGGGACCACGGCGTGATCGCGGAGGGCGCGAACGGCGAGAGGCTCTCGCTGTCCGTCGGCGCCGACGTCAGCTGGACGATGCTGCCGGGTGGAGGGGCGCGCGCGACGCTGCTCGTGCGCGCAGGGCAGCAGATCTGGACCGTGCTCGCGTGGGGACGTTCGGACATCTGCCACTACCGCTCGCATCGTCCGTTCGAGCACCTCCGCTCGACGCGCAAGGCCTGGCGGACATGGTCCGCGCAGCTCGACTACGACGGACCGTACCGGCACCACGTCGAGCGCTCCGCGTTGACACTGAAGCTGCTCATGTACGCGCCGACGGGCGCCGTGGTCGCGGCGCCGACGACCTCGCTCCCGGAGTGGCCCGGCGGCGCCCGCAACTGGGACTACCGCTACGCGTGGGCACGCGACTCCGCGATGGCCGTGCGCGCCGCGAACCTGATCGGCTTCCGGTCCGAGGCGCGAAACTTCTACCACTTCCTGCGGGACGCCGTCGACGTGGGGGCCGGCCTCCAGCTCATGTACACGATCGACGGGCAGCCCGTGCCGGAGGAAGAGTCGCTCGTGCACCTCGCCGGGGCGATGGGATCGCGGCCCGTCCGTATCGGAAACGGCGCGCGTGACCAAGTGCAGCTCGACACCACCGGCGCCGTCGTCGACGCGGCCCACCTCTACGAGCGGTTCGGCGGGGCCCTCACGCTCCGGGCTTGGGACACCCTCGCGAGCCTCCTCCACCGCGCCGAGTCCTCATGGCAGGAGCCCGACCACGGGATCTGGGAGCCACGGACGGGCCGCTCGCACAACGTCCACTCGAAGCTGATGAACTGGCTCGCGATGGATCGCGGGGCGCAGCTGGCGCTGTCGTTCGGGCGGGACGATCTGTGCGCGCGCTGGACCGCCGTCGCCAAGACGATCCACGCCGACATCTGCGCGAAGGCGATGATCGGCAACGGCAAGGGACACTACGTGAGCACGTACGGCGGCGGCGAAGAGCACGCCGATGCGACGCTGCTCTTGCTCGCGCTGCACGGGTTCCTCCCCGACGCCGACGAGCGCCTTCGGCGGACGACGGCCTTCGTCCGCGAACGGCTGGGTGCCGGCCCCTTCCTGTATCGCTACAAAGCGGACGACGGGGTCGGCGGGCCCGAGGGGGCGTTCTTGCTCTGCGGATTCTGGCTCGCAGAGGCGCTGGCGCTGCAGGGCAACCTCGACGAGGCGCTGAGCGTCTTCGTCGCCCACGCGGAGTCGTCGAATCACGTCGGGCTGCTCACCGAGGAGATCGACCCCGAGACGAAGACGCTCCTCGGGAACCTGCCGCAAGCCTTCAGTCACCTCGGGCTCGTGAACGCAGCGCTCCGGATCGACCGCGCGCTGCGGCTCCGCGACGAGGGGTCGACGGCGTCGCCACACCTCGTCGGACCGCTGCCGCGGAAGACGTGAGGTCGGCGCGCTCGGCGCGAGGGAGACGTCACGGGCAGGCGCTTTGGCCCTTGATCCAGCCGTCGATGACCGCGGAGACGGCGGGGTCCTCGAGCGAGCGGCCGAGCGGGGGCATCATGCTCGCGCCGACCGCGTGCATGCGGAGAGAGAGGAGCGACTGCGAGGGCTGGCCCGGGACGACGAGCTTCGCGCCGGCGACGCCGAGGTCGTCGTCGATGGCAGAGGGGACGTTGCAGGTCTTCGTGTCGGCGGGGGACGTGGTGAAGCGGAGGTCCATCGTCGAGCGCGCCGCCCCGCCGCTCGGGCGGTGGCAGCTCGAGCAGTTCGAGTGGAGGTAGGCGCGCGCGCGCCCGTCCAGCGGGCCCTCGGCGAGGGGGTCGGGGAGCACGGGGAGCTCGCCGGGGGGCTTGCCGAGCGGAGCGGAGAAGATGCCGATGTGATCCAGCGTCCTCAGCTGGTTGGCCCTCCGATTGGTGCTCGCATAAACGGTATCGCCATTGAGCTGGCCCAGCTCGAGACCGAGCGTGCGTCCGGCCGCGAGCGTGTGGCACCTCACGCAGTCGATGCGGCTCGGATAGCTCCAGACCTGCCCCCCGACCTGCCGTGTCTTGGCCCCGGGGAGGAGGACCGCGTCCGTCTGCTCCTCGTTCCACTCGTACGAGTAGCCGCCCCACTCGCCGTCGTCGTGGCGAACGAGGAGGCGCGTCTCGACACGCCTGCCGCCCAGCGAGAACGTCTTCACGACGACGCTGCCCACCGGGAGATCCAGGTCGCCATCGGGCTTCGTCCCGATCGTCGCCCCATCGGGCAACGCGAACCAACGCTCCTTGTCGGCGCCGTCGCTCCAGAGCTGCGCGTTGACCCCATAGGGGATGAGGCCCGGCGCGGGCTTCTTCGGATCCGCCGGATCGACGCACCCCGTCTTCGCCAAGGTCTCGGGGAACGGTATCGCCGGAGCGGGCCCGGTGTCCGTCGGCACCAGCTTGAAGACCGCGTCCTGGAACAGAGCGAGCGCATAGATCTCACCGTCCGCGTCCTCGGTGAAGCTCGAGAAGCCCGCTTGTGGCCCGTTCGCGTTGAGGATCTCGCTCTTCGCCGCGAGCGTCACGGGGTCGAACGTCAGCGCGCGGAGCTCGAGCTGGATGAAGTCGGAATAGACGTAGGTGCCCTGGAATCCCGGTATCGCCGAGCCGCGGTAGACCACGCCACCCGTGACGGACCGCGAGTTCGGGGTCGGGTGCTGGTGCTCGACGAGCGGATCGATGAGCCCCGCTTTGCTCGGACACTTCTGCGGATTCGTGGCGTACGGCGTGTCGTGAAATCCCTCGCGACACGGCCAGCCGTAGTTGCCGCCGAGCGCGACGCGATTCACCTCCTCGTACTGGTTGTCGCCGACGTCACCCAGCCATAGCTCGCCGGTCTCGCGATCGATCGAGATCCGATACGGGTTTCGGAAGCCCCAGGCGAAGGTCGCCGGCTCCCCGCCGCCGTTCGCGAACGGGTTCGTCGGAGGAATGCCGTAGGTCTTGCCGCCCGGCACGTTGTCGACGTCGATGCGAACGACCTTCCCGAAGAACGTGTCCTTCACTTGGCCGTACTGCCCGTCGAGCGCGCCATCGCCGAACGAGAGATAGAGGTAGCCGTCCTTCCCGAAGGCGACGCCGCCTCCATTGTGCTCGAGCTTCGGACGCGCGAAGGCGAGGACGCGGGTGTACGACGCGAAGGACACACCGTTGTCCGTGCTGGTGATGTAGCCGACCTCGGAGGCGAGCCCCCCTGCATCCCCGCTCGTCGTGAACGAGACGTAGATCCGACCGTTCTCTGCCCACTTCGGATGGAAAGCAAACCCGAGAAAGCCCCCCTCGAAGTCCTCGAGGACGGGCTTGCCGGAGAGGGCGGTCACGGAGCCGACCTGCGTCGGCGTTCCCGTCGGGCTCGTCGCGGAGAACGTGGAGAAGACCCCCCCACGGTTCGCGAGGAACCAGCGCGTCTTGTCGCCGGGGGGCTGCGCAAGCCCCATCGGTCGCGTCGTCGTCAGCGTGTCCCAGACGCGAACCAATCGAGCCCCCGACGCCGGCGGCGGCCGCCCCGGCGCCTTGCAGGTCGAATTCGCAGGCCGCACGTCCAACCCCAGCTCGGCCGCCACGGGCCCCCCGATGGTATCGCCGTCGACCCCACCACCATCCACCCCCGGCCGCTCCGTCCCGGGGAGGGGGAGGTCCGCGGAGGGCATGTCGCTACCCCCGCACGCTATCGCCGTGACGAGGGCGACCGTGGCGAGCGCCAAAGCTGGGGTCTGTCGCATGGGCGAGCGCACAAGCACGAAGCTCACCAGGCGAGCCCACGGGAAGCCCCTGCCCTTCCCGATCGCACGTGCGGCCGGCGAGCCCACCCGTCCTCGCGGCGATACCGTCGCAAGAGGCCACACGAGGACAGAACTGCGCGATGCTCGGCGGCGTGAACGATATCGCCGCCGAGAAGCGCGCCGCAGCCGACGCCGCGCTGGCCGAGCTCCCGGCCCGCGGGGTGATCGGGCTCGGAACCGGCTCGACGGCGGCCTTCTTCTTGGAGGCTCTCGCGCTTCGAGTACGGAGTGGCGCAAGCTACGTCGGAGTGCCGACCTCCAAGGCGTCTCGGGCGCTCGCGGAGCGCCTCGGGATCCCGCTCCTCGACGACGTCGGGCCGTGGTCGATCGACGTGACGGTCGACGGCGCCGACGAAGTGAGTGACGCGCTCGACGTGATCAAGGGCGGCGGCGGCGCGCACACGCGAGAGAAGATCGTCAACGCGGCGTCGCGAAAAAACGTGATCATCGTCGACGCCACGAAGCGCTCTCGCCTCCTCGGCGAGCGCCGGGCGATACCGTTGGAGGTGCTGCGATTCGGTCTGGGCTCGACGTTGCAGCGCCTGGCCACGCGCGGAACGCCACAGGTGCGGACCTCCGCGGACGGAACGCCGGTGCTGACCGACGCCGGGAACGTCCTCGTCGACCTCGTGACGGGCCCCCTTCTCGATCCACGCCCGCTGGACGCAGCGCTGCGTGCCGTCCCGGGTGTGGTCGAAACGGGCCTCTTCATCTCGCGAGCGGACGTCCTCATCGTATCGCCGCCATTGGCGGTCTTCCGCCGCCAGTGACCTGACATCGTGGCCTCACTCTGAGATCGCTGAGCCCTCTTCGCCGTGGCGCCGCACTTCGACAGGGGCTCGGAACGGTATCGCTCCGGCGCGCGCTGGCATACGCGCGTGCGCCAGCACATCGAATCGACGCTCGACGCTCTCGCCCCACGTGACGCCCAGCGTGTCAGACGGCCTTGCGCACGCGCCGGCGACGTCCCGCTCCGCCCGCTTCCCTGTTTCGGGCCACTCGCCCTCGACGCGCCTTGTCCCCGCGCGCTCATGAGGGGCACGCTCGAACGGTGTCGCCGGAGCCCTTCCCTGACCCTCCTGGGCCCTCTCTTGCAGGTTCCAGAGCCCGTGCCGTGTGTCTGCACGAGAGTGGGTCGGCGACCGTCCACGTCACCGTACCCCTGACTCGTCGTGCGAAACGCGCTGCGGAGGCTGGACGAGAGGGCCCGCGATGCGTCGCACTCTCTCGACCTCGATTCCCGCCTCTGGCACCGCTCGGCGGCCGGGGCGAACCCATGCGGGCCACCCCGCCAAGCCTGCCAGGACCGAGCACACGTCGCGCGCAGAGAAGCTCCCACGACGCGGTCAACAGGGAATGCTTCCCTTCCAGGCACGCGAGGATGGGGGCCGGGGCGACCGTCGGAGGCGGAGCGCGAAGAAGACGAGACCAGGTCGTGTGAACGTCACGCATGCAAGACGTCCTCCTGTCGACGCTAGGCACCCGATCCACGTCACGCTCCGTGGGCATCGCCTCGCGCCCTCCTTCCGAAGCCAGCTCGTTCAGCTGATCGCCTGGGGTGTTTTCGAGGAGCTCTCCATCCCGCCGAACCCCGACGAAGACAAGATCGGCAGCGGCGAGATACGCGATCCAGCGCGGCTCTTCCGACTCGCGCGAGCGCGCAGCGCGCGGGCCGTCCGACGTGCACGGGACCAAGCCATCGCGCGGATGGGCTTGCAGCGCCGTACCGATCCACAGCGGCGACGCCACGCGTGGCTACGGCAGCCGCGGAAGACGGATGCAATCGCCCTCGGCTTCGACGTCGTCCACTACTCGCTGCAGGACGATCACGTGCACCTCCTCGTCGAAGCAACCGATCGTCGCGCGTTGTCTTGCGGCATGCGCCGGCTCGTCATCCGGCTCGCGAATCGGATCAACGCAGTCCTCCGGCGCTCGAGAAAGGGGAAGATCTGGGGTGACCGCTACCACCGTCACGACCTCGCGTCGCCGAGCGAGGTGCGGAACGCGCTCGTCTACGTCCTGCACAACGGCAGGAGGCACGGCCGCGTCGCGGCGGACGAGCTCGATGACTTCTCGAGCGCGAGGAGCTTCGCCTGCTTCGCCGATCTGCCGCGGGACCCCGTGAACGATGGGCTCGCGCCGCGGACATGGCTGCTCGGCATCGGCTGGAGGAAGGCGGGCGCGCTCCGGACCACGGACACTCCTCGCCTCAGGGTCTCACCGTCACGCGCGTCGTGAACGTGGGGTCGACGAACGCCGCGACACGCGCCTTCGACAACGCCATGCGGATGCATCCGTCGACCGGCTTCTCACCCTGGAGCGAGACGCTCGCGACCGTGCCGTCCGACGTGAACCGGATGGCTCCGCTGCGGATGGGATCGTCCGGTCCGAGGCAGGCGCGCGCCTGAGGGAGGACGGCGTTGATCGCGCCGACGACCGCGCCGGGCGAGGGCCGGAGCTGCCGCGCGTTCGTCATCGGCTCGGCCGGCCCGTCACCGTCACGGCTGTCGCGCGCACCGACCGCACCTCGCATGGCAGCCCCGAGGTCGGGGCCCCCCACGATGGCGAGAGGTTCGACGTCGGCAGCGATGATCCCTGTCGGGCCCTCCGCCGACACCGCGTCGTGCGAGCTCCGCGGGGCCGGCGCGACGGAGCGCGTGCCGTGGACGCGAGGACCTGCGGCCACCGCGGCAAGGGGTGATTCGGCCAGACTTGCCGCCAAGACAGGCGCCCCTTGTGAGCTCACGGCGGGAACCGGGAGCGGCGCCGGCACCGTGCCCTGCACCGACGTGTCCGCAGCAGCGACCGCGTACGCGGTCGGCGAGGTGGCCGTCCCCGAGCCTGCACCCCACGTCGTCCCGCGGCTCGAGCGCAATGCGACGACACCGGCCGAGACGAGCGTGATCGCAGCGAGTGCGATGCGACCGTAACGGCCACGGCTGGCCATGCACGGCGCCGTCGGTAGCGGGGTGCCCTGCGGTCGGAGTCCCTCCGGCCGGGTCGGACGCTCGCTGCGCGGGGCGAGCCCGATGTCCTCCACTGTTGCGGTTTCACTCGGAGGACTCGCCGGGAGGGTCGTCGCGACCCCCTCGAGGGAGTCCTCCGCGCGCGGTGCGGGTTGGGGGGTTGGTCCCGGCACCGCGCGCGAAGGGGTTGGTGAGGCGGACGCCAGCGTCCGTGAGCTCTCGGCCTCGCGCATGAGCGCGTCGAGGTCGATGAGCCCGCTGTTCTCGTTCCGAGGCGTCCGGTCGGCCATACTGCTTACCCTCGTTCTGTCGTCAGCCGGAGCGAGAACGGGTCACGCATCGCGTGGCGATTTCCGGCGCACTCACCTCGTCGCGCTTCAGCGCTTCGGCACTTCCGTTCGCGTGCCATCGGAGCCCTGCCGAGCGCAAGGACTCGCGAGACACGGGAGCGCGACGTTCAGGGCGATACGGTGACGTCGAGGGTGGGGATGCCTGTGGCGCCGTCTAGGCCGTCGACGAAGAGGAAGAGCTCCTGGTTCGCGGAGACGACGGCGGTGACGGTGTCGTGGACCACGCTCGGGCAGGTGCTGCCGTTCGACTTGAGGATTTCCGTCGACGGGTCGAGGCACATGGTCCGGGCATAGACCGTAACGCCCGGCATTCCTCTGGCGCGAGCGGTCAGCGTGCCGGCGATGGGCGCGACCACACGGACCACGCCGTCCTTCGCGTTGCCTCCGCAGGCGCCGGCGTAGTCGGCGGAGAGCTCGTCCGTGGAGAACGTGATCGACCCCTTGCGGGGATTGGAGCCGGCGCCGCTCAGGACCAGGAGCGCGCCCGGGCACGCGTCGAGGCCGACTGTGGGTTCGAGCGTGCACGTCGCGCTGCAGCCGTCGCCGTTCGCGAGGTTGCCGTCGTCGCAGGCCTCAGCGGGGCCCGGAACGAAGAAGCCATCCCCGCAGCCGCTCGGCGATACCGTCACGTCGAGGGTGAAGCGGCCGAAGTGGGCGGCGTCGGCTCCGTCGACGACGATCCAAACGGTATCGCCGGCGGCGATCGGGGTAGCCAGCGTTTCGGCGCCGCCGGACGGGGCGTCGTTCGCGCACGAGAACGGAGTGCCCGTGAGGGCGCAGGCAGGTTTGCGGAAGCCGAGCACGGCGTCGAAGGCCGACGACTTCACCTGGGCGCGGAGAACACCCGCGGCAGGGGCAGTGACCGCGAAGAACGCGTTCCGGCCCGGGGCCGAGCACGGGTGGGAGGCCGAGGTGGCGAGGTCGCCGTTCGCGAGGAGGTTTGTCGTGCCGCGGGCGAGCGTGGCTGCGTAGACGCCCCCCCCCACCTCCGTCAGCGCGACGACTTCGGCGTCGGCGCACGAGCTCCGCGACGTCATCGGTTCGAGCTGGCAGATGGCGGAGCAGCCGTCGCCGCCGTCCGTCGCGCCATCGTCGCAGGTCTCGCCGCCCTCGAGGACGCCATTGCCGCAGACGGAGGTGGTGACCTTCAGATCGACGGTGAACGCTCCCGCCGCGGGTGTGCCACTGGTGGTGTGGCTGTCGACGACGACGAAGTAGGTCGTGCCCGCCACCACGGGTGCGGTCACCGTCTTGGGCGTGCTCCCCAGGCCGTCGATGCCGAAGGGCACGGTGAGGGCGTTACCGTTCCAGCTGCAGGCGAGCACGGCGGCGGGCGCGCCGACGGGCGCCGCGCAGGAGGAGAGGACGCCGAGGGTCGTGTTGAAGGCGCCGCGGACACGCGCCTCGAGTAGGCCGTCGATGTCGGGCGTCACCGCGAAGATCGCGTCGCTCGAGTTGCCGGCGATAGCGTTGCAGGCGGCGACCGTGTTGGGGTTGCCGACCGTCGTGCCGGAGACCACGCCCGTGCGGGTGCCATCCGGCTTTGCCGTCAGCGGAACGGTATGGCCGGGGCACGCGCTCGTGGCGGGCTGGGGCTCGAGGGCGCAGGTGGCCGAGCAGCCGTCGCCCGGAACGGTATTGCCGTCGTCGCAGGTCTCGTCGCCGTCGAGCGCGCCGTTGCCGCAGGCGGCAGGCGTGACCTTCACGTCGAGTGTGTAGGGGCCGGCGAAGTCCTTGGCCACTTCCTGGTGTCCGTCGACGAAGAGGTAAAACCACTGATCCTTCGCGACCGGGAACTCGAGGGCCGCCTTGCCGGGGGCCTCGAGCTGAGTGCAGCCGAGCTGGAAGCTCGACGATCCACACTCGGAGCGCGCGTGGAGGTTCGCTTTCGCATACCCCGAGAGGAGCTCGGCGCGGACGGCGCCGTTCACGTCCGATTTCACCGCGTAAACCGTGTTCGGCCCTGACCAGTGGAAGCAGCCGATCGACCCTTGGGTGTCGGCGCCCTGTGTCTGGGTGCTGCCCGCGAAGCTGATCGAGCGGATGGCCGTCGGCGTGGCGCCCTTCAGCTCGAAGGGCTGACCGGGGCACTGCGAGAGGAGACCTCCCGCCTCGAGCGTGCAGGTCGGGGAGCAGCCGTCGCCCGCGACGGTATTGCCGTCGTCGCAGCTCTCGGGGAGCTCGGCGATACCGTTTCCGCAGAGGGCGGTGGAGACCTCCACGGTGAGCGTGAAGGCGCCCGCGGCGCCGCCGTAGCCGTCGACGAGCACGAACGCCGGGGTTCCCGCGAACACAGGGACCTGGATCGACTTCGTCCCGCCCGCCGCTGCAGCGATATCGCCGCACCCCGTCTCGCTCGCAGCGCTCGCGCAGTCGGACCTCACCGACACGATCGCCGCGTAGTCTGCGTCGATCGTGATCGTCGCCTTGCCGCTCGACGACGGCGTGAACGCGTACACCACGTCCCTCCCCGATCCGCCCCCACACCCGCTCGCGTACTGATTGAACGCGCCGCTCGTCGTCCCGGTCACCGATCCCACGAGGAGCGACCCCTGCGCCGCGAGCGCGATCGCCTTTCCCCCGCAGATGTCCCCTTCGAACGCGGCCTCGAGCGTGCAGTCCGCCTTGCAGCCGTCCCCGTTCGACACGTTCCCGTCGTCGCACGCCTCCGCGCCCTCGCGCTTGCCGTTGCCGCACACCGCGCCGGCATCCGCCTTCCCGCCTGCGTCCGCGCCGCCCCCCGCGTCCACCGCGCTCGGCGCGGGCAACGGCGTCTCTGCGATCGGGTCCTTCGGGATGTCTGCGTCGACCTCACCGACCGAGCAAGCGCCCACCATGGCGAGCCCGATGCCGAGCACCGCGAGCCCGAGCGACGACCCCGAACCTGCGACTCGCACGAGCTTCATGGCGTCACCGTGATCTGGAGCTTCGCGACGCCTGCGGCGCCGTTCTGACCGTCCACGAAGACGTAGACGGGCGTGTTCTTCGTGATCTGCGCGGTCACGCTCGTCAGCTCCGCGCTCGACGCGCAGCTCCCCTTGGGGAGCTCTGTCGCCGGATCGGCGCACGTCGTCCGCGCGTGGAGGATCTCCGCGTGTCCCGCCGTGCTCTTCACGGCCAGCACACCGTCGATGTCCGAGGTGATCGCGACGATCCCCTCCGGCCCGCTCCCTCCGCACGCGCTCCCGGTCTTGCTCGGGAGCCCGGTCGTGTCGATCGTGAGCACCGCGCGCCGCGCGTCGCTCCCGACCCCGGCGAGGGCGACCGCGCGCCCGGGGCACGCGTTCACCCCTGCGAGCGCCTCGAGCGTGCAGGTAGACGAGCACCCGTCGCCGTTCGCCACGTTTCCGTCGTCGCACGCTTCCGCGCCCGACACGATCGCGTCGCCGCAGCCAGAGGGCACGAGGTTCACGTCCATCGTGAAGCGCCCGAGCTGCGTCGCGCCGCTCACGAAGCCGCCGCCGACCTGGAGCGGGTAGGTCGCGCCCGCCACGACGGGGAAGACGATCTCCTGTCCGCCCTTGCTGTTGGCGTCGTCACAGGTGACGAGCGCCCCGCCGCATGCCGCACGGACGCCGACGGTCGACCGGAACGTCGCCGACGTGATCCGCGCGGTCACGACGCCGGCGATCGGCGCCACGAACGGATAGAACCCGTCCGGCCCGTTGCTCGAGCACGGCGACATCGAGTGCGTCGGGCTCCCCGGCTTCGTGAGGTTCGTCGTCCCGCTCACGACCGTCGCGCCCCAGGCGCCGCCGGCGCGCGCCGCGAGCGTGAGCGCCGGCGCCGTACCGCACTCGTCCCGGCTCTTGTCCGTCTCGAGCGTGCAGCTCGCGTCGCAACCGTCGCCGCCGGCAGCCGCGCCGTCGTCGCAGGTCTCGCCGCCCTCGACGACCGAGTTCCCGCACACGGACGGCTTCACCTCGAGCTCGAGCTCGAACGCGCCGCTCGCCGCCGGGGCGATCCCGTCGACGGCGAGGTAGTAGTCCTTCTCCTTGTCCACCGCGACGCTCAGGGTCTCCACCCCGGTGCCGCCGGCGGTCTTCGCGCACGCGAGGTCGCTCGTCCCCGGGCAGGCATCGCGGACCTGCAGCGTCGCGTTGAAGCCGCCCTTCACCTTCGCGGTGAGCCAGCCGTCGATGTCGCTCGTCACGCGGTAGACGACGTCGGGCGCGCCGCTGTGTCCGCACGACGAGAGCTTGCTCGCGGGCAACGACTCGCCCGCGAGCGGCGCCGTCGTCCCCCGCACCTTCGCCGTCCTCGGCCCCGCCGCGACCGCCTCGAGCCGGACCGACCGACCCGGGCACGTGTAGGTCGTGGTCTCGCGCTCCACGGTGCAGATCGCCGAGCAGCCGTCGTCGGCCGCGACGTTCCCGTCGTCGCACTCCTCGCCGCTGTCGACCTTCCCGTTCCCGCACGCGGCCGCCGTGAGCGTCGCGTCGAGCACGAAGAGCCCCTTGTTGGCCGACGCGGCGCCATCGACGAAGACGTAGACCGTTTGCTCCGCCGTCACCGGCACGTCGATCGCGAGCGGCGTGCGCGCGGCCGCCGCCGTCGATCCGCGGCAGTCCGCGACGGTCGCCGGCACCGCGCACTCCCGGCGGACATGGAGGAACGCACCCGCGAAGTCCGCGAGCAAGCTCAACGACAGGTTCCCGCTCACAGTGGGCGTGATCGCATACGTCGCGTTCGGCCCTGCGCCGGTCGTCTCGCAGCCCGTCGCGCTCCCGCCTGCGTTCTCCAGCACCGTCGTGTCGCCGGCGAAGCTCGCCTTCCCGGGCGCGAGCCGGTAGCCCATGCCCGGGCAGTCCGACGGGCTCGCCGCGTCCTCGAGCGTGCACGTCGCCGAGCAGCCGTCGCCGGCCGTCGTGTTCCCGTCGTCGCACGCCTCCGGCGACTCCGCCTGCCCGTTGCCGCACACGGCCGTCTGCACCTCGATGTCGAGGGCGTACTCCCCGCTCTCCCCGCCGTAGCCGTCGACGAAGAGGTACGTCTTCTTGCCCGCGAACACGGGGAACGCCATCTCGGTCGGCGCGCCCGCGTCACCGCCCAGGCCGGAGAGCGACGCGTCCGCGCACGCGATCTCCGACTTCGTGTCCTCACACGCGCCGCTCCGCGCCGAGACGACCGCCGCGAAGCCCGCCGCGATCCGCACCGTCGCGCGCCCCGTCTTCGGCGCCTCGAGCGCATACACCGCATCGCGACCCGAGCCGCCGCCGCAGCTCGCGCCGTAGTGGTTGAAGAGCGCCGCGGTCGAGCCGCTGATTCGCGCGCCGTAGCGCGTCGTCTGGCCGATCTGCGTGAGGGCGACGGGCGCACCTCCACAGACGTCGTTCGGCCCCGCGCTCTCGCGTGCGCATGTCTTCGAGCAGCCGTCCCCTTCGTCACGGTTGCCGTCGTCGCAGGTCTCGCCCGGGTCGACCTTCGCGTTCCCGCAGAGGTCGGCCCCCGTCCCCGTCCCGCCCCCGTCGTTCGTCGAGCTCGTCCCGGCATCGGGCGCCGACGTCGTGTCCGCCCCTACGACGTCGTCGTCCTCGCCGGTCGAGCAGGCGCCCGAGGCGAGGACCATCGCGAGCCCGGTGACGAGATTCGTCAAGACGGCGCGCATCAGTTCGCCCCCTGGATGCAGCCGAAGACGAGATCGATCTTCGCCTCGATCGGCGCGCCCTTCACCGCGGCGCACGACGCCGGGCACAGCACGACGCGCGAGGGCGCCTTCGGATCGTCGTAGTAGAAGCCGCCCGTGCTGCCGCCGCACGCCTCGGGCCCGGCCACCTTGCGGATGCGGACCTCGGGATCGTTCTGTCCGGGCGTGAACTCGACCTCGACGCTGTCGAGATCGAGCTTCCCCTTCTCCGGCGGCGGCAGCGGGAGGACGAACTCGCAGCCGATCGCGCTCATGCGGATCTTGTCGAGCGCCAAGGCGAGCGCGTCTCCCGCGCCGGCGCCGCTCACGTCGAACGCCTTCGGATCCCCGCCGCCGGCCGCGGCGATCTGATCGAGGTTCGAGAAGGTCGCGCCGGCCATGCCGACGGCGAACGTGCGGACTCGCGGAGCCCCTGCGGGGGGGCTCGCGCCGCTCGCGGCGACCGACGCGACGTTCGCGACGTTCCCGCACCCGCTCGGGTCTCCGTCGGTCACGAGGATCACGACGCCCTCGTGCGGCGGCGCCTTCGCGAGGAAATCCTGCATCGCCGCGATCGCCCCCTCGAGGCCCGACTTCATGGGCGTACCGCCGCTCACGACCGTCGACGTCAGCTTGTCGTTGATCGAGAGCACGTTGTCGGGGAGCTTCGCGATCGGCACCGGCAGCGCCTTGTACGCCGACGCGTTGCAGTCCTCGCCCGCGAGCGGGGGGAAGAACTGGAGGCCCATCTGCATTCCGACGACCTCGGAGCGATCGGCGAAGGCGCGCACCGCCTTCGTCGCCGACGTCCACTTCTCGCCCGCCATGGATCCCGAGCGGTCGAGCAGCACGAGCATCGCGAGCGGCACCGTCTCCGCCTTCACGATCTCGCTGAGGCACGCGCCCGCCTCGGGGAGCGCCCCCGCGTCCGCGCCCGTGAACTGCTGCGCCTCTCCTTCTTCGGCGAGGAGCCCGCGCCGGCCCCCTCCACAGGCCGCGGTGAGGAGCGCGCTCCCGACGAGGGTGGCGATCCCGAGAGAGAGCTTCATCGCGTTGTTCATGGCGTCACCGTCACGCTGAGGGTCGCGGGGCCGGCGGCTGCGCCGATCCCATCGACGAAGAGGAAGACCGGCACGTTCGGGAGGACCGGGAACGTGAGCTCGCGCACCGTCTCGTTCGGCTTGGTGGGATCCGAGTCGTCGCAGTCGAGCTCGTCCGTGGGGTCCGTGCACGTCCCGCGCGCGTAGAAGACCGCTCCCCAGCTCGCGGTGAGCTGCGCGGTCGCCGTGCCCGCGATGTCGGAGGTCACGGCGACGACACCGTCACGGCCGCTGCCGCCGCACGAGCCGCCATAGTTCGAAGCGAGCGCGCTCGTCGAGAGGGAAAGGACCCTGCTTCGCGTCGCGGTCCCGATCCCCGCGAGCGCGATCGCCGTCCCCGGGCACGTGTCCGCGCCCGCGAGGGGCTCGAGCGCGCACGTCGCGGAACAGCCGTCGCCCGCGGCCGTGTTGCCGTCGTCGCACTGCTCGCCGCCGCTGACGAGGCCGTCGCCACAGGCCGCGTCTTTCAGCGTCACGTCCATCGTGAACTTCCCGCGCGCGGTCGTCGTGGCGGCGTCGACGATGATCCAGTACGTCGTGTTCGCGGTCGCCGCGAACGACACCGTCTCGCCGCCGGCACCTGCCGAGCGGTTCGAGCACGTCAAGAAGCCCGAGCTCGTGTTCGGCGGGCAAGCGGGCCGGACGCCGAGGGAGATGTTGTAGGTCGCGTCCACCTTGGCGGTGACGACGCCGGAGATGGGCGGCGTGATCGTGAAGTAGGCCTCGCGCCCCGGCGCGGCGCAGGGCGCCGTGAAGAAGCCGCCGCCCGGCAGGTGCCAGTTACCGCCCTTCACCTGCGCCGTGTACACGCCGGCCGGAGCCTCGGTCAGCACGAGCGGCTCCGCCGTCGCGCACGTCGTCCGCGTCGCAGGCGTGGGCTCGATCACGCAGCTCGCGTTGCACCCGTCGCCGTCGTCGTTCGCACCGTCGTCGCAGCTCTCGCCGCCCTCGATGATGCCGTTGCCGCAGACGGAGCGCCGGATGGTGCCCTCGACCGTGAAGGGCCCTTCGAGGTCCCGGTTCGAGGTCGGACCGTCGACGACGACGTAGTAGGTCTGGCCGGAGGCGATGGGGCCCGCAACGACCTCCTCGTCGTCGCCGTTCGCCTTGTTTCCGCAGGCCCCGACGCTGCCGCCCGCGGGGAGCGTCTGTCCCTCGAGGGTGCACGCGGAGCGGACGTCGAGGACGACGTCGAAGCTCCCCTTCGCCTTGGCCTCGATCCAGCCGTCGTACGGAGCGACGAAGGAGTAGACCGCGTCCTTCCGCGCCGAGGAGCTGTTCGCGCAGGTCTTCACCGCCGCTGTGAGCGGCGCCGTCGACGCCGTCGTGCGGAAGGACCACGTGTCGTTCGGGCCGGACGCGAGCGCCAGCGGCGCGCCGGGGCACGTGTCGATCCCCGCCGGCGGCGCCTCGAGCGTGCACGTCGCCGAGCACCCGTCACCGGCCCCCGTGTTTCCGTCGTCACACGCCTCTGGCATCTCGTGTACGCCGTTCCCGCACGTCGCCGGAGCGAGCGTCACGTCGAGGCGGTACGTCCCGTCGGCGATCGCCTTCGCGACCGCCGTGTCGTTGTCGACGAACACGAAGTAGGTGTTCTGCGCGACGACCGGGAACGTCGTCGTGAGCGGCTTGTTCGGTAGCGGCTCGGACTTGCAGTCGAGCTGCGTCGAGCTCGTGAAGCACTCGCCGCGCACGTGGAGGGCGGCGAGCGGATAGGCCGCCACGAGCTTCGCGGTGATAGCGCCCGAGATCGTCGGCGTGATCGCGTAGACCTGGTCTCTGCCCGAAGCGCTCGTGCACCCGAAGGTCCCCATCGTGTTCGCGAGCTTCGACACGTCTCCCGAGAAGCTCACCGTCTTCGCCCCGTTCGGGTCCCCCACGAGCGTGTACGGCTGCCCCGGGCACTTCCCCGGCAGAGCCCCGAGCGCCTCGAGCTGACACGCGGCCGAGCAGCCGTCACCGCTCGTCTCGTTCCCGTCGTCGCACTGCTCGGGCACCTCGGCGACGCCGTCTCCGCAGCGCGTCTCTCCGATCGACACGTCGAGCCGGAACGTCCCGCCCGTCCCCTGCGCGCCGTCGACGACCACGTACGTGGTCTGCCCCTTCGCGACCGGCACCGCGATCTCGGCGCTGCCCGCGCCGCTCGGCGTCGCCTTGCAGCGGATCTCGCTCGCCGCGTCCACGCACGTCGCGCGCGCCGAGACGATCGCGTCGAAGGTCGAGGTCACGCGGATCGTCGCGACGCCGTCGAGGTCCGACGTGAAGGAGTACGCCGCGTCGTTGCCTCCCTTGCCGCCGCACGTCGTGCTCTCGAACGACGATCCGGTCTGCGCCGTGCTCGCCTGGACGCTCGCCGTCCTCCGGTTCGCCGCGGGAGCCGCGAGCACGAGCGCCGTGCCCGGGCAGGCGCCGCTCGGCGTCGCCGCCTCGCTCCGGCAGGTGGCGCTGCAGCCGTCACCGCTCGCGGTGTTGCCGTCGTCGCACTCCTCCCCGTCGTCGAGGCGCCTGTCCCCGCAGCGCGCAGACGACGACCCGGACTCGGGGAGGACGTTCAGGCCGGCGTCGGACACGGGGTCCTCGAACGCGAGCACGTGGTCGTCCGTCGCGCACCCCCCGGAGCCGGACAGCGCACCGGTGAAGAGGAAGGCCGACACGAGCGCGAGGAGCGATGACGTAGGATGCTTCATGGTTCGCACGAGCGGATCGTGCTCTTGTCGTCCGCGCTCCCCGAACGGGTCACGCGAACGCCACGCGGCTCACGGGAATGTGATGCCGGCCAGCGCGAACGGGCGCGCAGCCCAGGGCTCGAAGAGCACCTGGCGGTCGGTTTCGCGTGAGAGAACGTAGCGAGTGTTACGCAAGGGAACGTCGAGGCCGACGCCGACGAACGTGCCCGCCCACGGCCAGGCATGACGGTAGCGCACGAGCGCGCGAACCGACGGCACCAGGACCTCTACGTCCTCGGCGAAGCGCACCCCCGCCCCCGGTGTGCCCTCCGCCGAGGCACGCTCGAGCTGGACGCCGCCGCCGAGCCCGAGCGCGAGGGCGTCGCGCGCGCCGAGCGCGAGCGTCCCTTCGACGAGGGCGTGCACGGCGAAGCCCGTGAGGCGGACCGTCGCGGACCGCGCCTCGGCGCGTGAGGGAAGGAAGAGCTGCCCCATCACGACGCCGCCGAGCTCGACGCGCCGTACCATCGGCGTTCGCCCGTCGACGACGAGACCGGGCCCCGACGCGAGCTCGAGCGAGCCGCTGTACGCGCTCGCGCCCCAGTACGCGCCGCCCCCGACCGTCACCCTTCGGCCGGCCTCTCGAGCCGGTGGCGCGGCCACGTCGCGGGGCGGCGGGGGCGCGAACGCCGGCGCTCCCTCGCGACTCTCCCCTTCCAGCAGGTCCGCGCGCGCGACGTCACGCACGACGCCGATCCGCTCGCCTGCCGCGAGCGCCGACACCGCGAGCTCGACGATGTGCCCGATCTCTTCGAACGCGACCTCGGGGTTCGCGCGTCGCGCGAGGTGCCTCACGAGCACACGCTCCCACGCGCCATCGACGATGTAGACCGTGAAGCGCTCGTCGCCGCGCAGATCGATCCAGATCCGCGCGAGCTGTTCGTCGCTCGTCGCGCCAGGCGTCACGACCGTCGCCGGATCGACGGCGGCCAGGCGGTCGAAGCGCGCCCGCACCCCCTCGCCGCCGAGCCGCTCGCGGAGCACGGCCTCGAGCGCCTCGAGCGAGCTCGGCTCCCCCGCGAGGTGGACGTCGACGTTCTTCACCGCCGCCGGCGCGATCGATCCGGGCCGCGCCTCGGCCGCCCGCCCCGCTCCGCTCGACGCCGCGAGCGCCAGCGCACAGGCCGCCCCTGCGCCTAGGGCGCGTCGCCGAGCGCCGTGAGCAGCGCGCGCGCGCGGTCGGCGTAGAGGCTCGCGGGATGCTGTTCGAGGAGGTCTTGCCACGCGCGCCGCTCGTCCGCTGCGCGCCCCAACCGCTGGAGCGCCAGGGCACGACCGACGCGTGCCTCTTCGGCAAGTGTCCCGTCCCGCGGCGTTCCCTTCAAGTACCCGTCGAATTCCGCGAGCGCTCCCGCCGGATCTCCGCCGCGATCGAGGAGCATTCGCCCGAGGCTCACCCGCGCCGCGCTCGTCTCGGCGGCGCCCGGATGATGCGCCTCGAGCGCCCGGTAGAGCTCCGTCGCCTTGGGCACGTCGCCCGCGCGCCGCGCGGCGTTCGCGTCGCGGAACAGATCCGACGCCGACATTCCCGCGTACGCATCCGCCTTCACGACCGGCAAAGCCCTCGTACCGGACGGGACGGACGGGAGGTCACCCACGTTCATCGACGGTGCCTCGGCCACGGCGACCGGCGCCGGCGCCGGCGCCGGCG
>JALHPN010000028.1 GCA_022842465.1 Polyangiaceae bacterium
GGCCCCGAGCCGCGCCCCCGCGTCGCGGCCGACCTCGCGCGCGCGGGCCGGACCGACGCCTACGCGGTGACCTCGACCGACGGAGCCGGCGTCAGCCGAGGGCGCGACGACGGAACGCGTCGTGCACGGACCTCGGCAGAAGCCCGCTCGCGGTGAGCGGACGAGGAGGAGCTCTCATGCGTCGCATGGATGGTCGGGTCGACCCCGACGAAGACGATCTCACGGTTCGCGACCGACGCTACGAGAGCTTCGGCGAGCAGGGCGTCGCGCTCGCGACCTACGTCGTCCCTGGCCACGAGGAGGCGGTCGACCACGTCGACGGCGGCTGGGCTCGCGGCGTCGATCGCGTCGGCCTGGGGGACGACCTCGGCGAGCTGGCGGTGCCGTCGTCGAGCTCACCCGAGCTCGGGCCGAACGACCGCGTCCAGGAGCGCGTCCGCGCGCGTCTCGGCGCCGATCCTGCCCTCGACGATCGCGACCTCGACGTCATCGTCCACCACGGGGAAGTGACGCTGGGCGGGACCGTGAGCGACGACGAGCAGCGACGACGCGCCCTGGTCGATGCCGCGGCCGTCCGAGGCGTCATCGACGTCGTCGATCGCATCCGGATCCAGAAGCCGCGCTGAGGGCTCCGGCGCAGCCCGCCACGCGGCGTCAGCGCCGTGCGGGCAGCCCCGAGACACCCGCGAGCGCGCAGCTCTTCTCGTAGAGCGTCCGCGCGAGGTCCGCGTCGCGCGCGGTCGCGGAAGGCTGCGTCTCCTTCTCGTAGGCGAAGTACTTCCCGGTCACGCCCTCGAGCTCCGGCGCGAGCGCGAGGAGGACCGAGGTCGCGGCGCCCTCGGCGACGGAGTCCTTCCCGCGCGTCTTGAACCCTTCCGTGAGGAGCTTCGTCGAGACGACGCCGGGGTGGAGGGCGTTCACCGTCACCGGACCTGGCCCGAGCCGCTCGGCGAGCTCGGCGGTGAAGAGCACGTTCGCGAGCTTCGAAGCGGCGTAGGCACGGTAAGGGTCGAAGCCCTCCGCCGTCCCGAGGGCCTTCATGTCGAGCTCGCCGCGCGCGTGCGCGACCGAGCTCACGTTGACGATCCGAGCGGCCTTCCCGTCGCGCAGCTTCGACAGGAGCGCGTGCGTCAACACGAACGGCGCGAGGTGGTTCACCGCGAACGTCGCCTCGAAGCCGTCCTCCGTCTCGACGACCTCATTCATGTAGACGCCAGCGTTGTTGAGGAGCACGTCGATGCGCTCGGCGCGTGACGCGAGCTCCTCCCCGAGGGCGCGTACGGACGCGAGGCTCGCGAAGTCTCCCAGGGCGGGCGCGAGCGTCGACCCCCTCTTGATTGCTTCGAGCTCCGCCCGCACCGCCTCGGCCTTCTCGCGGCTCCGCCCGTGGACGATGACCGTCGCGCCGCGGCGAACGAGCTCCCGCGCCGTCTCGCGGCCGATACCGTCGGTGGCACCCGTGACGAGGATGGTGGGCATGGGTTCCTAGGATGCCGGACGTCGCTCCGAGGAGGCGCCGCCCTCCCCTGACGTGATGATCAGGGCAGTGCGGGCAGCCGGTCGGGCGCCGGAGGCGTTCCGAGCGGAGGCGTCGGGGTCGGCTCGGACGCACGCGAAGCGACCGCGCCGCTGCCGTCGTGACCGCTGGTCGCGACGGCGGAGGACTTCGCGCCCGGCGTGCCCGGCGTCCAGACGACGACGCTCTCGCCCTCCGCAAGCACGTCGCCGCGCCCGCGTCGGTTGATGCGCTCCATGAGCCCCGGCGTGCAGCCGTGGCGCTTGCCGACGGTCTCGAGCGTCTCGCCGGCCCTCGCCGTGACGACGACGCGCCGCCGCCCCTTGTCATCGAAGCGCGCGAAGAAGTCCTCGCTGCCGGCGACGACGACGCGCACGTCCTTCTCCTCGAGGACGACGGCGCTCGACAGATCCGCGTCACGCGCGACGTAGAGCTGGAGCGACATCCCCTCGACGAGGCGCGCGGCCGGGTCGATCTCGTTCCAGCGACGGAGATCGTCGAGGGGCACCCTGAAGGTGGTGGAGATTTCGCGGAGCGTGTCGCCGAGCATCACCCGGTAGAACACGCGGCGCCGATCGGGATACACGAAGAGGTCCGGCGGCACGACGACCGTGGGCTTGTCGTCGAGCGATGCCGTCTTCCCCGACGTCGACGTCGACGTCGACGACGGGGTCGTCCCCTCGCCCTTCGGGACGAGCAGCACCGTCCCGCCGCGGACGACCTCACCCGGCGCGATCGCGTTCAGCTCCACGAGCTTCGCGACGGGCACCTTACGCGCTTGCGCGATCTGCTCGAGCGACTCGCCGAAGCGCACGACGTAGCGCTCGGTGGCCGCCGCGTCCTTCCGCGTGCGAGCGAGCGACTGCGAGCAGCCCGCCGCCTTGCCCGCCGGCACCAGCACCCGCCAGTCGTCCTGTCCTGGCGGCGTCCGCGAGGCGCGGAGCTCGGGGTTCAGCGCCTCGACCTCCTTCGTCCCCACGCCGCACGCCTGCGCGACCGTGGCGAGCGCCGTCCCGGGCGCGACGGCGACGTCTTCGCCCTCGAGCGGCGGCTCGGGCGTCACGTCCTGGTAGCCGAAGGCGGCGAGGTTCTTCGTGACGATCGCCGCGGCGATGATCTTCGGCACGTAGAGCGTCGTCTCCCACGGGAGAGAGCCTTCGAGCCTCGAGAGCGCCCAGAAGTCGTTCGTGTTGAACCGACGCACGACCGAGAGCATCCCGCCGTAGCCGAGGTTGTAGGCGGCCATCGCGAGATCCCAGCTCCCGAACCTCCGATTCAGATCGAGGAGGAAGTCGGCCGCGGCCTCCGTCGCATGGACGAGGCTCATACGCTGATCGCACCAGCGATCCTGGGAGAGCCCGTAGATCTTCCCCGTCTCCGGCATGAACTGCCAGAGGCCGACGGCGCCGACCGGCGAGCGCGCGACCGGCTCGAAGCCGCTCTCGATCATGGACAGCCACGCGAGATCCTCGGGGAGACCCTTCTTACGGAAGACCTTCCGGATGGTGTCGCGATACTTCCCCGAGCGCCGCAGCCACGTCGTCATGGTGGCGCGGCCGCGTGGGTCGTCCTTGAAGAGCTCGAGGTAGCGGACGACGCGCGGGTCCCAGCGAACGGGGATGTCCGGAAGATCGAGCTTCGCGAGCCAGCTCGTGTCCTTGCCGCTCTCGGTCACGGGTGGCGACGACGTCACCGGCGCCGGGGGGAGACCGGACGCGTGCACCCGCGGCTTTTCGGGCGACGTCGAGACCGGGAACGCGAGCTCCGAGGGCCACGGCGAGAAACCCTGCGCGGACGCCGGCGGGAAGAGCTCGCGCTCGGCGGCATGGAGCGCGCGGAGCTCGGGCGTGTCCGCGCCGACCGCGGTGTCGTCGAGGGTCGGGCCACCGGCCACGCTGCGACGGATCCCGGTCTCCGCCTTCGCGGCGCGCGCGGTCGTCCCGCTCACGGCGTTCTTCGCGGCCGGCGCGCTCCCCTTCGCAGGCGCTCCCCTCGGCGTCGCCCCGGCCGGCGGCTTCGTTGCCGTCTTCGTCGGCGCGGTCGACCCGGCGGGAGCGGCGGGCGACGACGACGGCGGCGCGGCGTGTGCGAGGTCGCCGGCCGCGAGCCCGGCGCCGAGGACGAGCACGAGGACGGACGGGTGTCGCCTGGAACGCGCCATGGGCGAACGATGCTCACAGCCCCCGCGGGGCGTCAAATTAGCGCCCGTCCGCGGTACGGCCCTCAGCGCCGCAGGGTCATCGACCGCGGCGGCTTCGCCTGCGCGGTCGTCGGCGCGTGCGCGCCTGGCGCCTCGACGAACTCGACGTCGCTCGACGGCGCGGGCGTCGCGTCGTTCGTCGCCGTGACCGGCGACGCGCTCGTCGCCGTCGTCGTCTTCGCGGCGGCGGGCGCGGGGCTCGGGTTGGCGCCGAGGTCCGCGTCCTCTTCGTCTCCGCCCGGGAGCTCCGGCAGGAGCGCCACGTCGAAGCCGACGGGCACCTGATAGATCTCCGTCGTCGGCGGGTAGAAGTCGGTCGTCGACTCCTTCTTCCGCGTCCCGTCGGCGTACACGAGCACGCGCTCGCGTTTGACCTTGAAGCCCTTGATCCCGTGCTGCTTCACGCGGACCTTCTTGCCGCTGAGGGTCGCGTCCTCGACGATCTTCCGCTTGTACGGGATCATCTTCTCGACTTCGCGCCCGAACGTCACCTGCACGGGCTTCGCTTTCCCGAGGAGCTCGACACGGAGCTTCGAGCCCTCCGTCTTCGCGTGGACGACGACGGGGAACGGGTGCGGGTTCCGGACCTTCAGATCGACGGCGGGGTAGACGACGGTCGAGTCGAGCCCCATCGGGATGTACGCGCTCGGACGCGAGTGCGGGAGGCGCTCGAGAACGTCGAAGCCCGCGAACATCGTCGCGGCGTGGAACGTCGACGCGACCTGGCACGTCCCCCCGCCCACGCCCTCGACCATCTCGCCCTTGAAGATCTCCCAGCTCTTCGCGAAGCCGTTCGACTCGCTCCGCTCGCCAATGACCTCGTTGAAGCTGATCATCTCCCCCGGCGAGATGACGAGGCCGTCGAGCTTCTGCGCCGCGTTGTCGATGTTCTTGCCGCGCATGCGCTGATCGCCGCCGCGGCCGAAGAACGTCTCGTACTCCGCCACGACCGTCTCGATCGAGAGCGCCTTCAGGAAGTCGGACGAGATGCGCGGCGCGAACGTCGCGACGGGGAGCTCGAGCGCGATCGTGTCCACGCTCGACCCGGGCGCGCGCGCCGCCGAGAGCACGTCGCGCGCGACGGCCTCGATCTTCGCCACCGCGCCGTCCGCGTCGACGTAGCGGCCCTCCTTCTCCGGGATCGTCGCGTGCTTCTCGAGATCGAGACGCGCCGACACGGGCTGCGTGTCGTCCGTCTCCTTCATCGCCAGGAGCGCCTCGAACGGGAGCTCGCGCCGGAGCGTGAGCCGGAGCGGAACGTCCACGCTGCCGGCGCGGGCCTCGTCCGCGACCTCCGCCCGCGTGAGGAGATCCCCCGAGCGGCCGACGCGCATCGCGAGCGCGACGGTCTCGTCGACGTCGACCGTCACGCCGAGCTCACCGAGCGTCTTCGTCAGCGCGGGCTCCGCGCGGCTCGCGAGCGTCATCTTCACCGCGCGCGCTTCGAGCGCCTGCGCATGCCTGACGACCAGCGCCTTCACCACGCTCGCATCTGCCCCGTCCGCCACCCGCTCTCCGTCGATCCGCACGCCCGGGAGGACGGCGCCGACGGGCAGCCAGCGCGTCTTGCCGTAGACCGCCCCGGCGCCGAGCACGGCGAGGAGACAGACCACGATCCCCGTGCGGATCCCCCAGCCGTGCGCGCGCGGCCTCTCTGCCGGCGGCGAGCTCCGTCGGTAGGCTCCCGGCGGCGGGCCCACGATCTGCCCGGGCTGGGGCCGCGGCGGAGGCGTGTACGGATGCGGCGGAGGGGGGAAGGACATCGCGGGTTCGAAGGGATACGCCCGCCCGAGTATCCGTCATCCCGCGGCGGAACTGAAGTAGACGAGGGCCCTTCCCCCCCGGGGACGGATTAGACTGCACTCATGCGCAGCGACCCCCGGACGGAGCAGGCCGTGCTCGCGACGGAGCTCCAGGGCCACGAAGAGGCTGCGGAGACGATCACGCGCGCGCTCGAGGGGGAAGGTGCGAGCGTCGGGCTCGGTGACCTCGGGTCTCTGTCGACGAAGACGTACTCGCCCTACCCCGGCGCCCCGCCTCGCCGAATCCCCGTCGTCGACCCGATCGCCCGCGCGCCGTCCCAGCCTTCCGTCGAGGCCCTCGTCGGCGCGCTCGCGACGTCGCTCGAGGGCGCCCCCGTCCACGTGCCCGGCATCGGCACGTTCGCCCGCGGCGCGGGCGCGCTCACGTTCCGACACGCTCCCGCCCTCGCCGCGCGGCTCGACGGGAAGCCGCTCGCGCCGATGCCCGAGGATGCCCTCGACGCCCTGCTCGCCCGGGTACGCGGCCGAGACCTCGCGGTCCGCGATCTGCAAGAGATGCTCCGCGATCGGCGCTCGACCCGCGAGCCGGAGGACGACATCCTCGTCGACCTCCCCGCCGGCCTCCCGAAGCTGCTCCGCGCGGCCATGGCCCGCTCGGCGGAGCTCGGGAACGACGATCGGTTCGGCTTCGTCACCCCGGTCCGCCGCGAGTGGACGTGGCGTGACTTCGCCTCGGAGGAGCGGGTCTCGTCCCCGCCGGACGTCTTCCTCTTGAGCGACTACCCGCCTCCGCGCACGCCGGGCTCGCGCGAGGTCTGGGTGCTCCCCCTGGCGGATCTGGGCCAAGAGGACCCTACCGTGATCTGGTGCTCGGGCCATGCGTCGATGGCGACGTCCCCGCATCGGGTGCCGCTCACGACGTGGATCCAGCTCTTTTCGCTGGAGACGGCGCTCGGACCGCTCGATCGCGGCTGCGCGGGGAAGGTGCGGGAGGCCGTCGTCGGGGCGTGCCCCGAGCTCGCCGAGATGACGTTCCCGCGGCGCTCCGTGGGCCCGCTCCCCGACCCGTACCTCCAGCAAGTCGTTCTCACCTGGTGAAGGACGCGGCCTTGGCTATCATCGCCGGCGCGAGGCGCGCGAGGAGTTGAAGACCTGTCCGCAGTGCAAGATGCGGTACCCGAACGAGGCAGAGTTCTGCTTCGTCGAAGGGTCGGATCTCATGGATCTGCCCGACCCGCGCATCGGCACCCTGCTCGCGGGCCGCTACGTCATCGAAGAGGTGATCGGCGAAGGCGGCATGGCCACCGTGTACCGCGCGCGACACAAGCTCGTCGATCGCCCGGTCGCGGTGAAGATCATGAACCCGATGCTCGCGACGGACCCGGTCGTCCGCGAGCGGTTCCGTCGCGAGGCGCGCAGCGCGCAGAAGCTCGCGCATCCCAACATCATCGAGATCTTCGATCAGGGCGACACCGAGGACGGCACCGCCTTCATCGTCATGGAGCTCCTCCGCGGCGAGTCGCTCGCCGCCGTGATCGCCCGCGGGGCGATGGACGTCGACCGCGCGATCAGCTGCATGATCCAGATCGCACGCGGCATCGCGCGCGCGCACGACCTCGAGGTCATCCACCGCGACCTCAAGCCCGAGAACATCTTCCTCTGCGCCCGCGACGACGGGACGGACCTCGTGAAGCTCCTCGACTTCGGGATCGCCAAGAGCCGGCACGACTCGCGGCTGACGAACCAGGGCGAGCTCTTCGGGACGCCGCAGTACATGGCTCCCGAGCGCATCATCGGCGGTGACACGAACGCCTCGAGCGATCTCTACGCCCTCGGCGTCGTCTTCTTCGAGATGCTCACGGGCACCCTCCCCTTCGAAGCGCCCGACGTCACGACCTTCTTCATCAAGCACATGAACGACCCGGCGCCGCCGGTCCGTTCGCTGAACCCGCGCGTCCCGGCGAGCCTCGACACGCTCGTCCAGACGATGCTGAAGAAGACGCCGGCCGAGCGCCCCGTCGACGCGCATCGCATCCACCAGGATCTCCTCGACATCGTGCGCGAGCGCGAGATGGTCGCGCCGCCGACGGCGGACGAGGAGGAGCAGGCCGCGCTCTCGACGCGCTCGCCCGTCACGATCGGCGCCGACTCGGTCGACCCCTGGGCGCGTCGCATCTTCGTCCTCGAGCAGATGCTCGCGCGGGCGTTCGGCGAGAAGGGCCGCGCGCCGGGCGACCTCCGGAAGCTGCTCGACGAGGTCAACGCGCTCGGGCGGCAGGTCGAGGAGCTGCGCACCCAGGCCGTCGGGGCGCAGCGCGAGGTGGAGACCATCGACGTCCGGGGGCGCGAGAAGCGAACGCAGCTCGGCTTCGCGGTCGACCAGCTCGGCGTCGACTCCTCCAAGGCGAAGGACGAGCTCCGGAACGTGCGCGAAGCGCAGCGTCGCGCGGAGAAGGACGTCGGCGAGGCCAAGAACCGCTACCAGGAGTGCTTCCGGGAGATCGTGATCTGGGAGGGCCGCGCGGGCTTCCTCGAGCCGTGGCCCGATCTCGCCGCGGCGTATCGCGCGGCGGCGGATTGCCTGGACGAGTGGAACGCCTACCGATCGGAGGAGCGGCGCACGGCGGAGGCGTCGGAGGCCGCGGAGCGCGTCGTGGCGGATCTCGATTTCCAGATCCGCGAGCTCCGCGCGGCGCTCCAGAAGCACGAGTCGGAGATCGACGAGGCGCGCAGTCGCTGCGAGGAGAAGCTCAAGGCGCACGGGGAGGAGACGGAGCGGCTCGAGAGCCAACTCCTCGATCTCACGGCGCGCTTCTGCACGCCCCTTCGCGCGCGGCCCGAGCTCCAGACGCTCTTCAAGGAGCTCGAAGCCGGCGTCGCCGCGGCCTGACGCGGCGTGTACGTGGAGACGTACGGCTCCGATGCGCTCCGCGCCTGAGTCTCATCGAACCGTAGACTCAGTCGAGCGTGCGGGCGCCGACGTGCGCCTCGAAGGTGACGTCCGCCCTGCCCTCGAAGCGGCGCCGCATGGTCGCGATGGCCTCGGGAGACTCGTCCACCATGAGGAAGCGCCGGCCGCTCTCGAGCGCTGCGGCGCCGCTCGTCCCGCTGCCCGCGAAGAAGTCGAGGACGAGCCCGCCCGGTGGACACGACGCCCGCACGATGCGGCGGAGGACGCCGAGGGGCTTCTGCGTCGGGTACCCGAGCTTCTCCTTCCCCGTCGGGCTCACGATGGTGTGCCACCACGTGTCGGTCGGGAGCTTCCCGAGAGCCGCCTTCTCGGGACCGACGAGCCCCGGCGCCATGTAGGGGATGCGATCCACCTCGGCGACGTCGAAGTGATAGCGATCCGGATCCCGGGCGTAGAAGAGGATGGTGTCGTGCTTCGCGGGCCAGCGCCTCGTCGTGCGTGCGCCGTAGTCGTAAGCCCAGACGATCTCGTTCAGGAACGCGTCGCGCCCGAAGATCCGGTCGCAGAGGACCTTCGCGTAGTGCACCTCGCGGTAGTCGAGGTGCAGATAGAAGCTCGCCGTCGAGGCGAGGACGCGATGCGCCTCCCGGATGCGCGGCTCGAGGAAGGCGAGGTAGTCGTCGAAGGAGTCCGCGTAGCCGGCGTCGCTCGCGAGGCGCTCGGTGCGGTAGCGGCGGCCCTGGAATCCCGTGCGGTCCCCTCCGTCTTCGTCGCGGACGGTTCGTACGCGCTCGCGACGCTGGACCTTCCCCGTGTTGAACGGAGGATCGACGTAGACGAGATCGACCGACGCGTCGTCGAGGGTACGGAGGACCTCGAGGCACTCGCCGTGCACAATCCGATTCATGCGCGGGGCCTTCTTACACCTGGTGGCGCCCGGCGCGGTGGTTAACGATGTCGCCCATGCATGGCGTGCGCTGGACGCAGGAGACCCCGGCCCGGGCGGTCCTCCGATGGCACTGGACCTGGCCGGTCGCGCACCTCGTCGGGATGGGCTGGAACGGGGCGTTCCTCGTCTCCGGGCTCGTCGGGGCGACGACGAATCTCACCATGGGGCTGGCCGGTGCGTTGGGATGCGCGGTCTTCGGCCTCTTCTTCGTGCGCGCGCTCCTCGTCCGCACCACGCTCCGCTTCGAGCGTGGCGTCTTCACGGTGTCGTCGACGTGGAGAGGGGACGCGACGCTCTCGCTCGCCGTGGGAGACATCCGCTCCTTCGCCGCCCGTCACAACTCGACGACCAACGGCACCGACGTGGTCGTCTTCTTCGGTCCGTCGGACGAGAAGGTGCTCCCGATCGACGTCGACCCTTTCAACATGGTCTGGAAGGGCACGGACCGTAAGGTCTGGGTAACGAGCCCCGAGAGGGCGCGCCTGGTCGCCGCGCGCCTCGAGGAGATGCTCGAGCACGTCCGGCGGGGCGACAAGGACACCTACCGCGCGTGACGGACGCCGGCCGTTCCTCTAGAAGGAGCCGTGATGTCCACGACGCTCTCGGCCGCGCGTGTCTCCTCCCTCCTCGCCGCGGCGGCGGCGGGCTCCGTCGCCACCCACCGTGAAGCAGAAGGCGGAGGTCGACGCCCGCTCCACGTGCTCTACGGCGGCGCTCACCTCTTCAAGGCGGAGAGCCCGGCCAAGCTCGGCAAGCTCGCGCTCGCGGCGTTCGAGGCGCACGCGGGGGACGCGAGCACGTTCGGCAGCCTCGTCGGGCTCTCGCTGGACGACGTCGCGGACGAGCTCTTCGCGCGGGTGCGGGCCAAGCTGCACGAGGCGCCGATCGAGGCGATGTGCATCGACTTCGAGGACGGCTACGGCTGGCGCTCGGACGCCGAGGAGGACGCCGACGCCGTGCGCTCGGCCGAGGCGCTCGCCACCTCCGTCGCTGCCGGGGCGAGGCGCCCGACGATCGGGATGCGCATCAAGCCCCTCACGGCGGACTCGGGCGCGCGCGCTGCACGGACGCTCGACCTCTTCGTGACCGCGCTCCTCCGCGCGCGCGCGGGCGTCGTGCCGCCCGGCTTCACCGTCACGCTCCCGAAGGCGACGAGCACGGGAGAGGTCCTCGCCCTCGCCGCGATGCTCCAGGACCTCGAGGAGGCGCTCGGCGCGACGCCGGGCGCGATCGGGATGGAGCTGATGTTCGAGTCGCCCCTCGCGCTCGTCGCCGCCGACGGGTCCCACCCTGTCCGGCGCCTCGTCGAAGCGGGCGGAGCGCGCGTCGTCGCCGCCCATCTCGGCGCGTACGACCTCACCGCCTCGTGCGGAGTCGCAGCGCCGGACCAGCAGCTCGATCACCCGCTCTGCGATCAGGCGCGGACGATGATGCAGCTCACGCTGTCACCCCTCGATGTCGCGGTGGTCGACGGCGCGACGACCCAGCTGCCGCTCGCGCCGCATCGCGCGGCGCCCGGCGAGGCGCTCGGGACGACGGAGAAGCTCGAGAACGAGAACGCCGTCCGGGACGGGTGGCACCTCCACGCGCTGAACGTCCGGCGCGCCCTCGCCATGGGCATCCACGCGGGGTGGGATCTCCATCCCGCGCAGCTCCCCGCGCGCTGGGGCGCCGTGTTCGCCTTCTATCTCGAGGCGCGGGCGGCGATGACGGAGCGGCTCGCGCGCTTCGTCGAGCAGGCCACGAGGGCCACCCGCGTCGGCCAGGTGTTCGACGACGCGGCGACCGGCCAGGGGCTCCTCGTGTTCTTCCTCCGCGGCCTCGCGTGCGGCGCGTTCGACGCCTCGGACCTCGAGGCGACGGGCCTCCGGAGGGAGGAGCTCGCGTCCCGCTCCTTCGCGAAGATCGTCGAGGCGCGGTCTTCGCGATGAGCGTCGTCCGGCGGGCGGCGAACGCCGCGGAGGAGGCGGACCACCTCCTCGCGTTCTACGGCGACGACGCACCGCGCGTCATGACGCGGCTCGAGCAACAGCTCACGAACCTCGCCTCGCGCGCGCAGATGCTCCTCCAGCTCGCCGGGCTCACGATCACGGTGACGGGCTTCAGCGGCGCGAACATCGCGCGCTCGGGGTGGCTCGCCGCGGTCCTCGTCGTCTCGGGGCTCGTGACGGTGCTCGTCGCGGCGTCGCTGTCGATGGGCGGGATCCTCCGCTTCGAGTGGACCACGCAGCTCGCGCCGTGCCCGCCGCGCGACGCGATCCTCCAGGTGATCGCGCTCCGCAACCGGAAGACGAAGGCGTTCTCGCGCTCGCTGGCGCTCCTCATCGTCGGGCTCTCGCTCTACATCGGGAGCGTGGCGATCCTCCTCCTGAGCAACCTCCCGCGCTGATCCCCTCGAACCGAAAGCGACCCGATGCGTCATCGCCCTCCCTCTGCGCTCGCACTCCTCGTCCGCGGCCTGCTCCTCGTGCTCTTGCTCGGATGCGGGAGCGCGGCCGTGGAGCCTCGGCGCGCGCCGGGCCACCCGGGAAGCCGAAGCGGGGCCGAGCCGGCGGACGGCCCGACGACCGAACAGCGGGTGATCGTCGAGAAAATGCCGGACGGCAGCACGAAGAAGACGACGATCACGACCACCCGCCGCGTGGTGGAGGCGCCGTCGCCGCCGCCGCGCCCCGCCGATCCCTACCCCGCCGATCCGCGCGTCCGGTACAACGTCGAGCGCGTGAACGCCTACCGCGCGACGAAGGGGCTCGAGCCCCTCCTCTACGACGCGAAGATCAGCGCCTTCGCGAAGAGCGGCTCCGAGCGCCTCTCGAAGGACCACGTCGCGCACGCGCACTTCATGGCCAACGCGAAGGGCCACCCCGCGTTCGGCCCGCGGAACGCCGAGAACCAGGGAGATCCGAACGGCGTCCCCTCGCTCGACCCCGATCCCGCGACGAACGGGCGGAAGCAGGTCGACATCATGCTGAAGCTCATGTTCGACGAGGGCCCCGGCGGCGGGCACTACGACAACATGATGAACCCGCGCTACCGCCGGATCGGGGTCGGCTTCGTGGACGCCGGCGGCAAGATGTACATGACGAACGACTTCTCGGACTGAGCGAGCTCGTTCCTCAGCTTCCGCGGTACGTCGAGTAGCCGAACGGCGAGAGGAGGAGCGGCACGTGGTAGTGCGCCTCCGCGTCGCGCACGAGGAAGACGATCGCCGCCTCGGGGTAGAAGCCCTCGATCCCGAGGTCTCCGAAGTACGTGCTCGTGTCGAACGTGAGGCGATACGTCCCCGCCGTCAGCTGCCCTGACGGGACGAGATCCTTCACGCGGCCGTCGACGTCGGTGAGCGCGTGGCGAAGAGACGTGAAGGCATCGCCGTCCTTCCGCTCGAGGTGGACGGGGACGCCGTGCGCGGGCTTGCCCCGGGAGACGTCGAGGACGTGGGTGGAGATCGACTTCATCGCAGCACCAGCTTCTCGAGGCGGAGGTTCGTGATCGCGAGCTGCTCGGCGGCCGCGCGGCGGAGCTCGGTCTCCGGGTCGCTCCCCATGCGCTCGCGCGCGATGGCGAGCATCTCCTCCGCCGTCTTCCCCGTCGCGCAGACGATGTAGATGCGCCCGAACTTCGCCTCGTAGTCCGCGTTCACGGCGCGGAGCTCGGCGAGGGTGGCTTCGCTCGCCTGGGAGACCTTCGCCTGCTCGCCGGCGCTCCACGACGCGGCGACCCGACTCTGCGCGGCCGCGGCCTTCGTCTCGCCGATCCGTGGATGCGCGCGGAACGCCTCGTCCCAGTCCGCGGGCGCGAGGCTGTTCCACACGTCGGCGGCGCGCTCCTGCAGATCCGCCAGCGAGGCGAAGGAGCGCTCGTGCGTCATCGCAGACACCCAGGCGGTCGAGCCGCAGCAGGCGCGCATCGCGGACTCGAGCTCGGGCTCCGGCATCGCGCGGAGCGCGTACATGCCCGCGAGCTCGCGGCCGTGCTTCGTCACCTCTCCGTAGAGACGGAGCCGCGAGACGCCGCCGTCGGGCCAGATGCGCATGCGGACGTGCGTCGCCGGCATGCCGGCGCCCTTCTGTTCCGCCAGCTCCTCCTCGAAGACGTGCGCCGTGTGCGGCTGGAGCTTCGTGCGCGGGAGGAGCGGCACCCACGAGGCATCGCTCGCCCCGTCGGGGTCCGGCGCGCCGGGCGCCATGTGCGCGACCTCGATCGACGCGCTCTCGGGCGAGTTGCCCTTGAAGTGCGTCGTCTCGAGGACGGCGCGCTCGATCGCCCCCTCCGCCGCGAGCCGGAGGACGACCCAGTCCGGCCCCGGGCGGCGGCTCCGCTTCGTCTCCCAGCCGTCGCCCATGTTGATGCCGCGCCCGGGCATGACGAGGTTGTGGCGCGACCCGAAGAACATGTCGTTGCACGCGACGACGAGAGCGCCGTGCTCGGCGGCGGCGAGATCGACGAGCTGCGGCCGCGCGCGAGGTCCCATCCAGCGCAGATCGGGTAGCACCTCGCCGTGGACGCGGAGGCGCGCGACGCCGCCGTCCGGGTAGATGTGCAGCTTCAGATGCGTGAAGCGCTCGCGTGACGAGATCGAGAAGCGATTCTTCGAGTCGCCCTTCAGCTCCGACCGCGGGAGGATCTCCGTCCAGCGGACGGCATCGGAGGTGAGCGCGTCGATGTCGGGATGGCCCGCGATGCTCGCGCCCTCGATCGCGCACGCCTGCGGGTAGTTCCCCTTGAAGTGCGCCGTGTCGACGACGACGCCGCGGAGGATGCCGGGGAGGCCGAGGCGGACGATGGCCCAGTCGTGGCCCGAGACACGCTTCCGGCGCGACTCCCAGCCGTCCATCCACTTGCCGCGATCGGTGTACTTCCCGGCGATGAAGACGGCCTCGTCCGCGTGCAGGAGGTTGTCCTTGCTGGCGAAAAAATCGTCGGTGGCGTAGAGGACGGACCCGCCGAGGCGCTCCGCGGCGAGGTCGACGAGCTCGAGGAAGTTCGACATGGCTTCGGCCCGCGAGGGTACACGAAGCCGCGCCCCGCTCCTCGGGGGAAGAGCGGGGCGAGGATCAACCGGTCAGCTCGTCAGCGGAGCCAGATGCGGCTCTTCGTCCAGGACTGATCGTTCCGCCAGCGCGCGTCGTTCGCGTCGAGCGTCAGGAGCCACTGCCAGCCCTGGTTCGCGTGACCGTCGTTCAGGAGGCCGCCGTGACGGCTCACCGTGAAGGTCGTCGCGTCCTTCAGCGTGTGCGTGTAGGTCGACCACCACCCGAACGTGCCGTCGCCGGCGTGCGTGACGGCGTCGGTCGCCGGATCGTAGCCGGCCGCCTTGTTGAGGACGAACTGCGTCCCGAAGCCCGCGACGCTCTCGCCGGCCAGGGCGCCGGCGTCGTTCCAGAGCCGAGCGTCGCGCAGCCCGGCCCAGAAGCTCCAGTTCGCGCCGGGGTTCGTCTTCCGCTGGAAGTAGGTGCCGTTCGCGCCCCCGTTGCTGACGTTGTTGGCGAGCTCGACGCGAACGGTCTTGCCGCTCGCGGTGAAGAGCGCGTCGGTGTGCGCCTTGTTGAAGAAGGCCATGCTGGAGCTCGCGGGCAGCGTGCCCTCGGTGAGCGCCCCCGTGTTGACGTCGTCCGTCGGATTGAGCACGAGGTCGACGTACTCCGCGCTCGTGAGGGCGAGGAAGTTGCCCTGCCCGGTCTTGCCGGCGAGCGTCCAGCCGCCGGAGTCCGTGGTCATGTCGCAGTAGACGGCGAACGGCGCCATCGCGCCCGCGCCGTCGGCGTCGACGACGTACGTGCCGTCCCCCACGGACTGCGCCGCAGCGAGGATCTCGCGGCACGTCTTGTAGGCCGTGCGCTCGACGGCGCACTGCGCGCTGCAGCCGTCGCCGCCGGCGACGTTCCCGTCGTCGCACGTCTCGAGGCTCTCCTTCTTTCCGTTCCCGCAGATCGCGGACGGCCTCACCCACAGCTCGACGCGCGTGGTCGTGCCGTTGCCGCCGATCTCGTCGCCGGCCGGGATCCCACCTCCGAACTGCCCGAACGATCCGACCGCGTACCACCAGTCCGGGTGGGTGACGGATCCGTCGAGATAGGTGGAGCCGCTCGTCGAGAGCTCGAGGCCGCCCCACTGGTGTGACGAGAGATCGGCGCGGATGCCGCGGTAGCCCGTGACGCGCCCGGCGACGGTCGGATTCGACGTCTGCTGCCACACGTTCACCTTGGTCGGCGCGTTGGGCCACGTCATGCGGAGCTCGAAGCGCCCGTTCGCACGAAATCCCTCGAGGTGGGTGAGGACGGAGTAGAGCCCGCTCGTCGGGTCGTTCGCGTTCGAGAGCGCGGCGGCGCCGGCGTTGGCGAAGAAGCCGCTGGCCGTGTCGTGGTTGACGATGCGCGCCCAGCCTCCGCCGTCGTTCGTCATGTCGCAGTACATGGAGAGCGTCGGGTACGCGGCACCCGCGCCGTCGGCGTCGATCGGGTAGACGCCCGAGGTGACGACGCCGGCGGCGAGCAGCTCGGTGCAGCTCGTCCCGGTCGTCTTCACCTCCACGGTGATCTTGGCGGCCGCGCCGGTGAGCGCGCCGTCGTTCGCGGTGACCATGAAGGACGCCGTTCCGGCCGCGGTGGGCGTGAACGTGACGGTGTCGCCCGTCACCGCGCCGAGCGTGCCGTTCACCGCCGTGTTGGCGGCGAAGGTGAAGGGCCCGGCGTTGTCGACGTCCTTCGCGGTGAGCTTGATCGTCTGCGGCACGCCTGCGAAGCCGGAGACGGTCTTCGCGTCGACGACCGGCGCGTCGTTCACGGCGGTGACGGTGAGGGAGACGTTCGCGTTCGTCGCCGCGGCGCCGAGGCCCTGCGCCGAGAAGGCGAACGTGTCGGGGCCGGCGTAGTCCTTCGCGGGGGTGTAGGTGACCTTGCCCGCCGCGATCGCGCCGAGCGTGCCGTGCGCCGGCGGAGTGACGACGGCGAAGCTGACGGGGGCGACGCCGCCGGTCGCCACGAGGACGATCTCCTTGGCGGTGTCTTCCGCGGTCGTGACGGCCTGCCCCTGCGCGACCGCGAGGCTTGCGGCGACGACCGAGAGCGAGACCTTCGCGGGAGCGCTCGTCGACGCCCCGTCGCGCACCGTGAAGGTGAACGCGTCGTCGCCGAGGAAGTCGGCGAAGGGCGTGTAGGTGACGACGCCCGTCTTCGGATCGAGGTCCTTCAGCGCGCCGCTCTTCGGTCCGTCCACGACCGCGAAGGTGAGCGCGTCGTTCTCGGGGTCCTTTCCGACGAGCGCGATCTTCACGGGCGCAGCCTTCGTCGTCACGACGGTCTGGCCGTCGGCCGTCGGCGCGGCGTTCGGGGCCGGCGGAGCCGACGTCCCGGCGTCGCCCTCTCCGGTCACGGTCGCGGACGGGACCTCGGTTTCGTCGTCGCCGCCGCCGCAGGCGACGCCGAGCGCGGCGAGGCTCGACAAGATCAGAGCTGCCGTCGTCGGCCTGAGACCGTTCTGTACACGCACCATTCGCATTCCCTCCTCGGGTCGCGGGCGTCTCGTCGACGGAGAGCCGCACGATGCACCCTAGAGGGCCCGTCCCGCGCGATGCAACGAACCCGTCACGCCCGCGTCGGATCGGTAGGAGGTCAGCGGCGTCTCACCCACGCGCCTCGACGCGACGATCCGAAAGGAGAAGCCGCCCCGCGCTCGTAGATCGTGTGCCCCCGCAAGATCGTGCGCCGGACGACGCCGTAGAGCACCCGGTCCTGGTACGGGGTGATCGGGTTCTTGTGCTCGAGGGTCTGCGCGTCGACGGAGAAGGTGGCCTCCGGGTCCCAGAAGACGAGGTCCGCGTCGTAGCCGACGCCGATCCGCCCCTTTCGCCCGGCGAGCCCGGCGAGCCGCGCCGGCGCTTCGCTCATCCAGCGCGCGAGCTCTGGGATCGATCCGCCGCGCCGCTTCGCCTCCGTCCATACCGCAGCGAGGCCGAGCTGGAGGGAGCTTATCCCGCCCCAGGCCTTCATGAAGTCCCCGGAGCCGGAGCACTTCAAGAGAACGGTCGACGGCGAGTGATCGGTGACGACCTGATCGATGAGCCCCTGCCGGAGCGCGTCCCAGAGCCTGTCCCGGTTCGACGCCTCGCGGATCGGGGGCGCGCACTTGAAGGCCGTCGCGCCGTCGGGGATCTCCTCGGCGGCGAACGTGAGATAGTGCGGGCAGGTCTCGACCGTGAGGAGCGTGTCCTCGTCGCGCGCGCGACGGAAGGTGTTGAGCGCGTCGGACGACGAGAGGTGCACGACGTGCGCGCGGGCGCCCGTTTCCTTCGCGACGCGGAGGACGAGGTCGACGGCCGCGTCCTCGGCGCGACGGGGGCGGGACGCGAGGTACGTCGCGTACGCGCGCGGATCGAGCCCGCGCGCGGCCTTCTCGCCGTCCGAGAGGGGGTCGGGGAGCTCCGCGTGGACGAAGAGGGGCGCGTCGATCTTCGCGAGCTCGCGCATCCCTTCGCGGAGCTCCTTCTCCTGCACGTGGCTGAACTCGTCGACGCCGCTCTCGGCGAGGAAGCACTTGAAGGCGACGACGCCCTCGCGGAAGAGCTCGGCGAGCCCGCGCGGGTTCGACGGGACGAGCCCTCCGCAGAGGGCGACGTCGATCGTCGCGCGCGCCTCGAGCGCATCGAGCTTCGCGCGGAGCCCCTCGAGGGTCGTCGTCGGAGGGATGCTGTTCAGAGGCATGTCGACGACCGTCGTGACGCCGCCCGCCGCCGCGGCGCGGGTCGCCGTCTCGAAGCCCTCCCACGCATCGCGGCCCGGATCGTTGATGTGGACGTGGGTGTCGACGAGGCCGGGCAGGACGACGAGATCCGCCGCGTCGAGGACGGGGGACCCGGGAGGAACGGCCTCGAGCCCGGTGACGGCCTGGATGACGCCGCCGGCGACGTGGACCGCGGCGGGGCGCTCGCCTTCGGGCGTGATGACGCGACGTCCGACGACGACGAGATCGATCGACATGAGACGGCAGGGTACCGCGGGGAACGCGGACAACGTGCCTAGAAGTCGGCTCTCCCGGGCGAGCGGCTTATACTCGGGGCGATGAAATCGTCCGAGAGCACGCTCCGATCGGCCGCGCCGGCCATCGACGACGTGCTCTCGTCGCGGGCGGCGGGGATCGTCGTCCTCGCGGGCGGCACGCTCGCCGAGCTCCACCCTGCGCGGATGGGGCAGGCCGACATCGTCGTGAAGAACGACGTCATCGCCCAGGTCGGCGGGACGGTCCCCGAGTCCCTCCCCCGCGTCGACGTGACGGGCTGCATCGTGACGCCCGCGTTCGTCGTCGCCCACACGCACCTCTACATGACGCTCGCCGCGGGGATGCCGCCGCCCGCGACACCTCCCCGGACGCTCACCGATCACCTCCAGTGGGTGTGGTGGGCGCTCGACAAGGCGCTCGACGACGACCTCGTCCAGACCTCCGCCCTCGTCGGGGCGGCGATGGCGGCGAAGGCAGGTGCGTGCTGCGTCGTCGATCTCCACTCCTCGCCGCGTGCGATCGAGGGCTCGCTCGATCGCATCGCGTCGGCCCTCGACGAGGTCGGGCTCCGCGGGGTCCTCTCCTACGAGACGAGCGATCGCGACGGCAAGGGCCGGCGCGACGGCGGGCTCCGCGAGAACCGGCGCTTCCTCGACAAGGTGCGCGCGAAGACGACGCGGCACCGCGCGCTCGTCGGCGCCCACGCCCTGATGACGTTGAACGACGACACGCTCGACGGGCTCCGTGAGCTCGCCGACGCATACGACGCCGGGCTCCACGTCCACGCGGCAGAGGACGGGACGGACGAGGTCGACGCGATCAAGACGAGGAAGTCCACCCTCCTCGCGCGGCTCGATCGGCTCGGGCTCGCGCGGCGGGGATCGGTCGCCGCCCACGGCGTGCATCTCCCGTCCGTCTACGTCGACCAGCTCGTCCAGGCCGGAGGGTTCGTCGCGACGTGCCCCCGCTCGAACATGGCGCACGGCGTCGGCCTGTTCGGCGGCGGCGGCGCGCGCATCGCGCTGGGGACCGACGGGCTCGATCACGACGTGCTCGCCGAGGCCCGCGCGTACGCCCTCCGTCACGCCGAAGCGCGAGACAACCTCGCCCGCGAGACGGGCGCGCGCATCGTGGCCGGTCAAGAGCTCGCCGCGATGGCCTTCGAGGAGACGGTCCCGCGCAAGCTCCAGGTGGGAGCGCGCGCCGACCTCGTCGTGCTGGAGTACGCGGGGGCGACCCCGTCCAGCCCGTCGAACCTGCTCGACCACGTCGCGCGCGGCTGGACGAGCGGCCACGTGCGGGACACGATGGTGGCCGGTCAGTTCGTGGTGCGCGATCGAAAGCTCGTGAACGTCGACGAGCGCGAGCTCCTCCCGCGAGCTCGCGCCGCCGCCGGTCGGCTCTGGGAGAGGGTGCAGGGGTATACGTGATGGTGGCCGCACGGTTGTTCAAGCCCGGCGAGAGCGTGCCCGGCACGAAGTACCGCGTCGTGCGGCAGCTCGGCGCCGGCGGCATGGGCGTCGTCTACCAGGTGACGAAGCCCCCGCAGATCGGCGGCGTCCTCAAGCTCATGGCCGCCGACCTCGCCGTCCACGAGGAGTTCCGCACGCGGTTCTTCGACGAGGTGCGCGTGCTCGCGCAGCTCGACCACCCGAACATCGTGCGCGTCTTTGACTACGACGCGCTCTCGGACGGGACCCCCTACTACGTCATGGAGATGCTCCACGGGAGCACCGTGCGGGACGTGCTCGGCAAGGTCTCACGCATGCCCCCGCGGGTGGCCTTCGAGGTGACGCGCCAGCTCCTCGAGGCGCTCCACTGCGCGCACACGAACGTCATCCCCGTCGTGCACCGGGACATCAAGCCCGAGAACATCTTTCTCCACGCGCCGCGCCACGGTGAGCCGGTCGTCAAGCTGATCGACTTCGGCGTCGTCGCGATCGCGGACCGCGACCACGACGGGACGTTCGTCGGGACCTGGAAGTACGCGGCGCCAGAGCAGATCCGCGGGGAGCAGGCGACGCCGGCGACCGATCTCTACGCCGTCGGCCTCGTGCTGTACGAGATGCTCGCAGGCGCAGGGCCGTTCGATCACTACGAGACGGGGCCCGCGGTCGCGACAGCGCACGTCCGCGAGACGCCCGCGCCCGTGAGCGGGCTCGCGCCGTGGGTGCCGGCGTCGATCGTCGCGCTCATCGCCTCGGCGCTCGCGAAGGATCCGAAGCAGCGCCCGAAGGACGCGTACGCGTTCGCGGAGAAGCTCTTCGAGCTCGAGTGGGCGAGCGACGGCAACGATCCGCACGACGCGACGAAGGAGGGGCCGGTCGGGCCGCTCCAGCGGGTGCTCACGGACGTCGGCGGCCTCGAGGTCAGCGGCGAGCGTGCGTCGGGGGGCAAGATCGCGGCGGCCGCGGTGCCGGAGTCGGCGAAGCACAAGGGCAGGACGATCGTGGGTGTGGGCGAGGGCGGGCGGCACGAGCCGACGAGCCCCGACGACGACGCGCTCCTCGCCGGGCTCCTCGCGCGCGAGCAGGTCGGCGCGGGTGGCGGAGGGATGTCGCGGAAGGCACGCGAGTCGGATCCCAATGGCGTGGGGGGGCCCACGCCGACGCCGCCGAGCGGACAGATCGTGATCCGGCCGTCGCCGAGCGCACCCGAGGTCGTGGTGGAGAAGCCGCGGCCTTCGGCGCACGACGCCGTGACGATGGACGCGCCGCCGAGCGATCCGCGGCTGCCGACGAGCGCGAAGAAGGTCGACACCGACACGTTCGCGGCGTCGGAGACGGACGCCGGGCGGAAGGCGAAGAAGAGGGACAAGGCCGACGCCTTCGGCCGCATCGGGCTTCCGGCCCTCGTGATGGCCGCGGCCTCGGCGGTGGCGTTCGTCGTCGTGCTGATGGTGATGCGACGGCCCGCGACGGACGTGACGGGACCAGGGCCCCTGCCGGTGATGAAGACGGAGGCGCTCGGGGCAGAGCCGCCACCGGTCGCCTCGGCCGGGATCCCGACGACGACGGGGGCGCCGGAGGGCAAGCCCGCGGTGATCACGGAGTCGACCGCGAAGCCGAAGCCGGCAGCGCGGCCTCCAGGCGCCGGCGCGATGAAGCCGACGGCGGCCCCGGCGGTGCCGTCGGCGACGGCGCCGGCTCCCCACGCGGCGCCGGCGGCCTCGAGCGCGACGCGGCCGGATCTCATCCGGAACCTCTGAGATGTCGGGAGCGGATCTCCCGAGCTCGCTCGGCGGCGGGGCGAGGCCCCCGACCGAGACGGAGATCGAGCCCGACGCCTCGTTCCTCGCGCGGGTGGCAGCGCGGTTCACGCGCTGGGCCGAGCGCTGGATCCCGGACGCGTTCGTGTTCGCGCTCGTCGCCACGTTCCTCGTCGTCCTCGCTTCGATCGTGAGCCTGTCGACGAAGCGCGGCGTGGGCGCGGCGGCGGTCGAGACGGTGACCATCTGGGGCGGCGGCTTCTGGGAGCTCCTCCCCTTCACGCTCCAGATGGCGCTCGTGATCATCACCGGGTACGTGGTCGCGACGACGCGCCCCGTCTACCGCGTGATCGCGCGGCTCGCGTCGGTGCCTTCGTCGCCGCGGGCAGCGATCGCGATGGTGGCGCTCTTCGCGATGGCATCCTCGTGGCTCAACTGGGGGTTCAGCCTCATCTTCAGCGCGATGCTCGCGAAGGAGGTCGCGCGGCGAACCTCGGGCGTCGACTATCGCGCGGTCGCGGCGAGCGCGTTCCTCGGGCTCGGGAGCATCTGGGCCCAGGGGCTGTCGGGATCGGCCGCCCTCCAGATGGCGACGCCGTCCGCGCTGCAGCCCGGCGTCCGCGCGATCGTCGACGGCGGAGGGCAGGTGCCGGGCGGCATCATCCCGCTCTCGCGGACGATCTTCCTCTGGCAGAGCCTCGTCAGCGTGGGGGTCGAGATCGTGGTCGTGACGGCGCTCGTCTACGCCTATGCGCCCCCCGCGTCGCGCGCGCGGACGGCCGAGGCGATGGGGATCGATCTCGGGACCTCGCCGCTCGACGCGGAGGCGCCGGCAAGGCGCGGGACGCCGGGCGAGTGGCTCGAGCACGTGCCGATCCTCAACGTCCTCTTCGTGCTCCTCGCCGGGGGGTACTTGCTGACGTACTTCACGAAGAGCGGTCAAGGGCTGGATGCCCTGAACCTCAACACCGTGAACCTCGTCTTCCTCACGGTCGGCGTCGCGCTCCACGGGACGCCGGCGCGGCTCATGCGGGCTGTGAAGGAGGCGACGCCGGGGGTCTGGGGCGTCCTCCTCCAGTTCCCGTTCTACGCGGGCATCGCGGCGCTCGTCGTGAAGACGCACCTGAACGAGGTGATCGCCGGGTGGTTCGTGTCGGTGTCCACGAAGGCGTCGTTCCCCGCCGTCATCGCCGTCTACTCCGCGGTCCTCGGCGTGTTCGTGCCGAGCGGCGGCTCGAAGTGGGTGATCGAGGCCCCGTACGTGATGCAGGCGGCCCACGATCTGAGGGTGCATCTGGGGTGGATGGTCGCGGTCTACGACCTCGGCGAGGCGCTCGCGAACCTGCTCCAGCCCTTCTGGATGCTGCCGATCCTGGGTCTGTTCGGGCTCCGCGCGCGGGACGTGATGGGCTACACGTTCCTCGTCTTCCTCGTGCTCGCGCCGGTCGTGCTGGTCCTCGTGACCGTCCTCGGCGCCACGTTGCCCTATCCGCTCTGACGCTTCGTTAAGTCGGAAACGGTGCCGAGGCCGGGCGCCTGGAGTACCCTTTCCGGCCGCAACGGCGGGGGCTTTCGGGCCTTCCCGCGAACGTTCCGAGCAACCGACCCATGGCACGAGCCGATGACACGCCGGGCAAGAGCGGGGACCAGGGCGCGGAGGGATCCGTGAACAGCGAATCGACTGCGGATCAGGAGAAGCGCGAGGCGAGCGAGCTGCTCGCAGGGTTCGATCGCCCGGGGCGCGATCCGCGCCGGAGCTCTCCTGCGACGAAGGACTTCGTGGACTACTACGCGTCGGGCGGGAAGCCGGTGCGGAGGCGCGGCATGGCGGGCGCGGGGGCCGCGCACGGACCGGCGAACGACGCTTCGACGGTCGAGCGACCCGCGGGGGTCGCGCCGCTGCCGCCGATGCGCCCCGAGTCGCCGACGTACATCCTGCCACGGGAGGAGCGTCAGCGGAGCGGGCGGCGGCTTCCGGCGTGGGCCGGGTGGCTCACGGCCGCGGGGCTCCTCGTGCTGGTGGGCACGGGCGTGGCGTTCCTGGCCACGATGGAGGACGGCGCGGGCGGCACGGCGCGTGGGACGTCGCCGGTGCCGAGCGCAGCGACGACGATCACGTCGGGCGCGACCGGCTCCACGCCGCCGCCTCGGGACGACATCCCGCCGCCGGAGCCTTCCGGCGCCGGCGCGTCCGTGGTCGTGACGGCGTCGTCGGAGACCGCGGTGATCATCGCGGCGCCGAGCGCGCGTCCGGCGGCCTCTGCGAAGCGCGCCGTGCCGGCGGCTTCCGCGCCGGCGGCGACCTCGACCCCTTCCACGGCGACGACGGCTCCCGTCGGGACGCCGCCCCTTCCTCCGCGCGACGACCTGATCCGGGAGATGCACTGAGATGCGACGCTACTTCTTGCTTTCGTGCCTGCTGGCCTCCTCGACGATGTTCGCCTCCCCGCGCGCGGCGCACGCCGACGACGCGGCGGTGAAGGAGGCGCAAGCGCGCTTCGACGAGGGCGTCGCGCTGGCGGACGCGGGCAAGAACGAGGAGGCGCGCCTCAAGTTCACGCAGGCGGCCGCGGTGCTGAAGGCCCCGTCCGTCCTCTTCAACCTCGCGCGCGTCGAGCAGCTCACTGGCCACGAGCTCGAGGCCCTCGACCACTACAAGCAGTTTCTGCGCGCCGCGGAGAACGATCCCAAGGTCACCGACGCCCTCCGCGACAAGACCCGCGCCTACATCGCAGACCTCTCCAAGAAGGCCGGACAGATCGAGCTCGACGCCCCGCCCGAGACGCGCGTGACCGTCGACGGAAAGCCCGTCGACCGCAACCCCGCCGATCCGCTGCACGTGACGCCGGGCCGCCACACCCTGGAGGGCGCCTACCAGGGCCGCGTGAAGTCGGTCGTCGTCGACTGCCCCGCGGGCGTCGTCACGAAGGCCAAGCTCGACTTCGACGGCCCCGTCACCGAGCCCCCGCCCGGCGGGGAGACCACGAAGGCGTGGTCGACCGGGAAGGTCGTCACGGTCGGCGCGCTCGCGGCGGGCGCGGTCGCAGGCGGCGTGCTCTTCGTCGTCTTCCGAAGCCAGGCGCAGGGCAACGTCGACGACGCGAAGGCCGCGCTGAACGGCTCGGGCTGCGTGGGCGTCACGAGCCCCGCGTGCGACCAGGCCGCCTCGCTGAAGGAGGATCGCGACACGAACCAGGCCGTCAGCACCGTCGCGCTCGTCGGCGGCGTCGCGCTCGCCGCCGGCGCCCTCGGCGCGGTCTTCTTGTGGCCGAACCAGGCGAAGGAGCGCGCCGCCAGGGCGACGCCCCTCGTCGGTCCGGGGTTCGCGGGCATGTCGGTCGGCGGCAGGTTCTGAGGAGACGGCGATGCGTACCTGGCTCTTGATCACGACGGCGGCCGCCACGGCCTCCCTCTTCTTCGCCGCGGCCTGCACCGTCGGCAGCGACTGCGACTTCGGCCTCTGCTCGGGCGCCACCACCAGCCCCGACGGGAGCAATCCCGGCGACGGGGGGGACGGCGGCATCCCGGTCGACCCGTGCGTCGACACCCCGAGCGACCCGAAGTGCCTCGACGAGACGGGCGCGATCTTCGTCTCGAAGGCCGGCACCGGCGACGGCTCTCGCGCGAACCCCGTCGGCTCCGTGGGCGCGGCCCTGCAGAAGATCGACGACAAGCGCCGCCGCATCTACGTCTGCGAAGGCACCTACCCCGAGGACATCGGCTTCACGCCCGCGCAGAACGGCGTCTCCCTCATCGGCGGCTTCGACTGCGCATGGACGCCCAAGAAGGACGCCAAACCCGTCCTCGGCTCCAGCGCCACCCCGATGTCCTCCAAGGGGACCACCGGCCTCGCCCTCGTCGACATCGCCGTCGAAGCCAAGGACGCCACCGACGGCGGCTCCAGCATCGCCCTCTTCGTCAGCGGCGGTAGCGTCGCCCTCAAGGGCGTCAGGCTCGTCGCGGGGAATGGATCGAAGGGTGAAGGCGGGACGCTCAAGCCCAACACCTACAAGCCATCTTCGGACCTCGCGGGGAATTCGGGGACAGCTGGTGGCGGTGGGGAGGCGAAGACCATCACATGTGACGACGGGTCCACATCCGTCGGCGGAGCCGGGGGCAACGCGGGTACGGCCGGTTCGCCCGGGAAGCCCGATCTCGACGGCGGCGCGGGAGGAAGCCTCGCGGCCTGCGAAGGTAGCAACACGGGTGGAGGAAATGGGGGGCCCGGCAGCTCACCCACGCCGGGTCAGAGCGCGACGACTCTCGGAAAGCTGACCGCAGATGGCTGGATTCCGGAATCGGGGATGCCCGGCAAGAACGGTGGTCCCGGCCAGGGCGGCGGCGGAGGCGGAGGCGCCAATGGGACCGGCGGCAGCGGCGGTGCCGGCGGATGCGGTGGAGCCGGGGGCGGCGCTGGCAAGGGTGGTGGCGCGAGCGTTGCGTTGGCCTCTTTGAACGCGGCTGTTCAGGTCGAGCGCGGCGAGCTCTCCGCGAAGAACGGCGGCGACGGTGGAAACGGCATTCTCGGTCAGGATGGGCAGACGCCTGGCGGCTCGCGCGGGACCGGCTTCAACATGGCCTGCAACGGCGGGAACGGCGGACCCGGGGGCAAAGGGGGTGCGGGAGGCGGGGGCGCGGGAGGCGTCTCGACAGCGATCCTCTACGTCGGCTCCGCACCCATCACCGACGCCCCGACCCAGACCAGGTTGAAGGCTGGCTCACCAGGGCAAGGCGGCCGGGACGGCACGCTCGGCACGGGTAACGTCGGCGTGCAGCCTGACGCCGTCGCCATTCTCGAACTCTGACTCACTCCGCCTTCGCGCCTGCCTCGATCCAGCGCTTCAGCACGCTGCGCTCGGCGTCCGTGATCTGCGTGGCGTTGTTCAAGGGCATGTTCCGCAGCACCACGGCCTGCTGGTAGACGCTCTGCGCGTTCTTCTGGGCGAGCTCGGGGGTGTGGAGGGCGATGCCCTTGTTCTGCACGAGCGCGCCGTGGCAGATGACGCAGCGCTGCTCGAAGACCGCCTTGGCTTCGGCGTACGTCGCCGGGCCGGTCGGGCCGACGGCGGCTCCGGACGACGTCGGGGCGAGCGCGCCCACCAGGACCAGCACGAGCGCCGTGCCCGCGCCGGCGAACTCCCACGGGACGCGCCGGCCCTCCACCAGCGCCTTGTGGCGCGCGACGAAGCTGTGGCGGATGAGGGCGCCGGCGAGCATCAGGACCGAGAGGACCAGCCAGTTCCAGCGGCCTTGGTAGAGCCAGCCGTAGTGGTTGGAGAGCATCGCGATCAAGACCGGCAGCGTGAAGTATGTATTATGCACACTTCGCTGTTTCGCGCGCTGCCCGTGGATGGCCTCCACCGGCTGGCCCGCCTTCAGCTGCGCGACGACCTTGCGCTGGCCCGGGATGATCCAGAAAAAGACGTTCGCGCTCATCGAGGTCGCGAGCATCGCGCCGAGGAGGAGGAACGCGGCGCGCCCCGCGAAGAGCTGACACGCGCCCCACGCGGCGACGATGACGAAGACGAGCACGACGGCGCCGACCCTGGCGTCACCGCCGACCTTGCCGTCCTTCTCGCCGAGCACGCGGCAGATGCGGTCGTAGAGGAGCCAGAACGCGACGAGGAACCCGAGCGCAGCCGCGATCGCGGCGCCTGGCGACCAGTCGTGCACCGTCGTGTCGACGAGGAACGTGCTCGCGTTGAAGAGGTAGAGGACGGTGAAGAGCGCGAAGCCCGAGAGCCACGTCGAGTAGCTCTCCCAGTAGAACCAGTGGAGGTGCTCCGGCAGCCGCTTCGGCGAGACCAGGTACTTCTGGGGGTGGTAGAAGCCGCCGCCGTGGACGGCCCAGAGCTCGCCGTCGACGCCCTTCGCCTGGAGATCAGGATCCGTCGGCTTCGTCAGGCTCGAGTCGAGGAAGACGAAGTAGAACGAGGACCCGATCCACGCGATCGCCGTGATGACGTGCGTCCATCGCAGGAGCAGGTTGGCCCAATCGAAAAGGTACGCGTGCATCGAGCGCGGGCGCCTCTACTTCTTCTTCGCGGCCGCCTTCTTCTTCGGCGCTGCCGCCGTCTTCTTCGCGGCCGCCTTCTTCTTCGGCGCTGCCGCCGCCTTCTTCGCGGTCGCCTTCTTCACCGCGACCTTCTTGGACGCCGCCGCCGTCTTCTTCGCGGCCGTCTTCTTCGGCGCCGCGCTCGTCTTCTTCACGGCCGCCTTCTTCGACGCCGCGCTCGCCTTCTTCGCGGTCGTCTTCTTCGCCGCCGCCTTCTTCGGCGCCGCGGCCGCCTTCTTCGCGGCCGCCTTCTTCGGCGCCGCCGCGGCCTTCTTCTTCGCCGCGGCCTTCTTCGGCTTCGCCGCCGGCGCATCCTCGGCCGCCGGCGCGGTCTTCGTCTTCGCCGCCGCCTGCTTCGGCGCCGCCCCGCGCGAGGGGGCCCCGCGCGGCGTCGGCGCCTGCGAGTCGACGTCTGCGTCGTCCGCCTCGAGCTCCGTCGACGAGATCTTCGCCGCGAGCGCGTCGACCTCGGCCGAGAGCGCGTCGAGCTCCTCGACGAGCTCCTTCCGCACGGCCGGCCGCTCCTCGCGCCCGCCACGCGCCGCCCCGACCCCGCGCGCGGCGACCGCCCTCGGCGCCTCCGCCCAGTCCACGCCCCCCACGCTGACGGGCATGACCTCGACCTTCGGCATCGGCAGCGGCTCGATCTCCTCCACCGTCGCACCGGGCGCCATCGCGAGAGCGAGCGCCGCCTGGAGCGCCGTCCGCAGCCGCGCGTCCCGCGCCTCCACGGTCCCGTACGCCAGCGCGCCCGCCACGGTCGCCGTGTTCGCCAGGAACACCGTCCCAGCGTCGCCGCCGTACGTGAGGACGTCGGCCACGCGTGTGCCGCGCTCCCCGTCCACGAACCACCGCACCTCGAGGCTCTTCAGGAACGCCGGGTCCCCGGCCCCGTCGAACCGCGCGCGCGCCGTGAGATCCTGCCCGTCCCAGGCGAGCCCCGCGAGCCGCACCTGCTCGGGGACGATCGCCCCCATCGCCTCGAACGATCGCGCCGCCTTCGCCTTCATCGCCCGCTGGACCTTCACGTGCATCGGCGGCGGCGGAAACCCGTGGGCACGGCGCGTGGCCTCGTCGAGCGCCTCCGGATCCGGAGGGGCCCCCGTCCACGACGACAGCACCGCCCGGACGACGTCTGCCGGGAGGGCGTCGAGCTCGGCGAAGGTCTCGAAGGGATCCCCCGCCGCAGCGGCGCCCTGCAGCGCCACGACCAGCTGCGCCGCTCGCTGCGCCTCGGGGCGCGTGCGGAGCTCCGCGGGCACGTTCGCGAGCAGCGACTCCTCGGGGGGAAGGCTCATGACGCGCATCAAAGGCCACCTTGCGCCCGACGACAAGCGATTCCCCTCGCCGCGCTTCCCGGCTACCCCTCGTAGGGCATGTGGGAAGCCCTCGAGCGCTGGTTTGCAGGCAACTTCATGCCCCACGGGCACTGCTACCTCTGGTCGCCGGCCATGGTCTGGCTCCAGGTCCTGTCGAACCTCACCATCGCCTTCGCCTACGTCGCGATCTCGGCCGCGCTCGCCGTCATCCTCCGTCGCATCCGGGACATCCCCTTCTCCCGGATGTACGCCGCGTTCGGCATCTTCATCGTGACGTGCGGCGCCACGCATTTCCTCGACGTCGCGACGATCTGGCATCCCATCTACTGGCTCGACGGGACCGTCCGCGCCGTCACCGCGATCGCCAGCGCCGGCACCGCGCTCATGCTCGTGCCGCTCGTCCCGAAGGCGGTCGGCCTCGCGCGCGCCGCGGAGACGGCGCACGAGCGCGGTCTCCGCCTCGAGAGCACCTACAAGGAGCTCGCCGAGGCGCACGAGAAGGCGAAGGAGCTCGAGCGCACCAAGACCGAGTTCTTCGCGAACGTGAGCCACGAGCTCCGGACGCCGCTCGCCCTCGTGCTCGGCCCTGCCGACAAGCTCCTCGCGAACGCGACCGATCCCGAGCAGCGCCGCGAGCTCGAGCTCATCACCCGGAGCGCGCGCACGCTCCTCAAGCACGTGAACGACCTCCTCGACGTCTCGCGGCTCGACGTCGGCAAGGTGCACGCGCGCTACGCGCGGGTGGACGTCGCCGCGCTCGTCCGCCGGGTGGTCGAGCCCTTCGAGGGGCTCGCCCGCGAGCGGGCGACGCGCCTCGACCTCCACGTACCGAAATCGCGCATCGCCGAGGTGGACCCCGATCAGGTGGAGCGCATCGTCGCGAACCTCGTCGGCAACGCCCTCAAGTTCACGGCGCGCGGCGGGGTCGTCCGCGTGGCGCTCGACAGCGGGACGAGCGAGCTCCGCCTCGAGGTGGCGGACGACGGGCCCGGCGTCCCCGAGCCGCTCCGCGAGAAGGTCTTCGAGCGCTTCGCGCAGGCGGACGAGGGCTCGACGAGGGCACACGGCGGCACCGGCCTCGGCCTCGCGATCGTGAAGGACTTCGTCGCGCTCCATCACGGTTCGGTCGCGATCGCGACCGCGCCCGAGGGCGGCGCGCTCTTCACCGTCCTCCTCCCCGAGCGCGCCCCCCGAGGCGAGGCGGTCGAAGCCGACCGACCGCGCAGGATGGCGACGACCACCCCTGCGCTCGCCCTCGAGGTCGCCACCGCCCGCGCCGCGACGGTCGACGCCGAGATCCGCCTGGCCGCGGAGCTCGCCCTCCAGAGCGCGGCGCCCCCCGAGAGCGACGCCTCCCCGCGCGCCCACCCGCTCGTCGTCGTCGCGGAGGACAACGCGGAGATGAACGCCTTCATCGCCGAGACCCTCGCGGGCGACGGCGAGCACGCGATCGAGGTCCTCCGCGCCCACGACGGAGATCAGGCGCTCGCCCTCGCGAAGCGCCGCCCCCCGGATCTCGTCGTCACGGACATGATGATGCCCAGGCGGAGCGGCGAGGAGCTCCTCGCCGCTCTCCGCGCCGACGAGCGCCTCCGCGACGTCCCCGTCCTCGTCCTCACCGCGCGCGCCGACGACGCCCTCCGCGTGCGGCTCCTCGAGAGCGGCGCGAGCGACTACCTCCAGAAGCCCTTCGAGGCCGCCGAGCTCCGCGCCCGCGCACAGAACCTCCTCGTCACGAAGCGCGCGCGTGACCTCCTGCGGACCGAGCTCGCGTCACGCGAGACGGACCTCGAGCAGCTCGCCTCCGAGCTCGCGGCGCGAAAGCGTGACCTCGAGACGGCGATCCTCACCCTGCGCGTCGCCCGCGATCACGCCGAGGCGGCGAGCCAGCAGAAGACGGCGTTCCTCGGGATGGTGTCCCACGAGCTGCGTACGCCGCTCACGGCGGTCCAGCTCCTCGTCGATCGTCTCGACGGGGAGAAGGAGAGCTTGCCCTCGAGGCTCCAGTCGACCGCCTCTCGCCTGTCGTCGGCGGTCACCCGCCTGTCGAGCCTCGTCGAGTCGCTCCTCCAGTACGCGCGCTTCCAGAGCGGACGGCTCACGGTGGAGCGGCAGGAGCTCGACGTGAAGGCGCTCGTCCGGGGCGCGATCGACGACGTCCGGATGCAGGCGCAGGGGAAGGGGCTCGCGCTCGTGTTCGACGACGAGGCGCCCTCGCTCACGATCGAGTCGGACCCGACGCTCCTCCGCGTCGTCGTCGCGAACCTCCTCATGAACGCGGTGAAGTTCACGCCGAGCGGGAGCGTGACGACGACCCTCACCGCGCGCGCCGACGGCGTGGCGCTCCGCGTCACCGACACCGGCCCCGGAATCGCGGCCGTGGAACAGGCGAGGATCTTCGAACCGTTCCATCGCGTCGAGCAGGTGAGGAACACGCACGTGCCCGGCGTCGGTCTCGGCTTGTCCTTGGTGCGCGATCTCGTGGACAATCTCGGGGGCACGGTCACGGTCAGCTCGGACGTCGGCGTCGGAACGACGTTCGAGGTCATCCTCCCCTCGTCCGTGACGCCACCGCGCCTCGAATCCACGACATGACCATCCTGATCGTCGAAGACGATGACGAGATCCGCGAGCTCCTCAGCGAGATGCTCACGGACAAGGGCTACGCCGTCCTGACGGCGTCCGACGGCGAGGGCGCGCTCGAGGTGCTTCGCGGCAGCCCCGCGCCGTGCCTCATCGTCCTCGACCTGATGATGCCGAAGATGGATGGGTGGACGCTGCGCACGAACCTCCTCGCCGATCCGGCCCTGGCGGCGATCCCCGTCGTCGTCCTCTCCGGCGCCGCCGATCTCCGCGGAGGAGCGACCGGGCTCCAGGCCGCGAAGGTCCTGACGAAGCCCGTGAAGTGGCACACGTTCCTCGACGTCGTCCGCGAGCACTGCTGAGAGGCGCTACTCCGCGGCGCGTGAGGCCGGCGCACGCGCCTCGCGGGACACGCGCGCCTTCACGGCCGCGCGGATCGCCTCGTGGGTGGCCGGCGACGCGAGGCTCACCTCGCCCCCCGGCGCGCCGAAGGCGGCGACCGCATCGCGAATGGCCTCGCGCACGCTGATCGCGAGCATCAGCGGCGGCTCACCGACCGCCTTGGATCCGTGGATGACGCCGTCCTGCGCCGCGCCCGCGAGGAGCGCGACGTTGAAGACCAGAGGCGCATCGCCGAGGGTCGGGATCTGGTACGTGCTCGCGGAGTGCGTGAGGAGCCTCCCGTCCGCGTTCCAGCGGAGCTCCTCGGCCGTGAGCCAGCCCATGCCCTGCACGAACGCGCCCTCGATCTGCCCGCGATCGATGCCCGCGTTGAGGGACTCGCCGACGTCGTGCAGGACGTCGACGCGGCGGACGCGCTTCATCCCGGTGAGGCCGTCGACCTCGACCTCGCTCACCGCCGCCCCGTACGCGAAGTAGTAGAAGGGCTTCCCCTTCCCCTTCGCCTTGTCGTAGCCGATGCCCGGCGTGCGGTAGTAGCCCGTCGCCGAGAGCTGCACCTGCTTCATGTACGCGCGGTCGACGACGCGCTCGAAGGGCACCTCGAAGCCAGGCGCCTGCGGCGCGCGCGCGACGCCGCGCTCGAAGACGACGGCGCCCTCCGGGATCGTCACCGACGACTCCGCTTCCAGGATCTCCGCCGCGATCGGCGCGAGCCGCTCCCGGAGCTGCACGCAGGCCGCGCGGACGGCCGCCCCGTTGAGGTCCGACCCGCTCGACGCCGCCGTCGCCGACGTGTTCGGCACCTTGTCGGTCTGGGTCTTCATCACGCGGACGACGTCCGCCGTGACGCCGAGCTCGCGCATCGCGACGCCGAGCACCTTCGTGTAGAGCCCCTGCCCCATCTCGGTGCCGCCGTGGTTCACCTGCACCGAGCCGTCGCGGTAGACGAGGACGAGCGCGCCCGCCTGGTTCAGCCAGGTCGCCGTGAAGGAGATCCCGAACTTCACCGGCGTCATCGCGAGCCCGCGCTTCACCCACGCGCTCTTCGTGTTGAAGGCCGCGATCTCCTCGCGGCGCGCCGCGAGCGCCGCCTGGCTCGCGAGCTCGGTCCAGATGCGCGGGATGCGCTCGTCGCCGAGCTCCTGCCCGTAGTGGGTGGTGTTCGTCTCGCCGGCGCCTCGGTAGAGGTTCCGCTCGCGGACGGTCTCGGGCAGAACACCGAGGCGGCGCGCGATGCGATCGAGGATGTCCTCGATGACGACCATGCCCTGCGGCCCGCCGAAGCCGCGGAAGGCCGTGTGCGAGACGACGTTCGTCTTCGCGACGCGGCCGGAGACCTCCACCGCGGGGAGGTAGTACGCGTTGTCGATGTGGAAGAGCGCGCGGTCGCAGATCGACTCGGAGAGATCGAGCGCCCAACCGCCGTCGGAGACGAGCTCCGCGCGCAGCGCCGTCACGCGGCCGTCGTCGTCGAAGGCGACCTCCCAGCGCGCGAAGAACGGATGGCGCTTGCCCGTGAGCTCCATGTCGACGTCGCGGTCGAGCTGCACGCGCACGGGCCTCCGCGTCAGGTGCGACGCGAGCGCGACGATCGCCGCCCAGCCGTTGCCCTGCGTCTCCTTCCCGCCGAAGCCGCCGCCCATCCGCGGCGCCTGGACGACGACCTTGTGGCGCGGCACGTCGAGCACGTGCGCGACGACGGCCTGCACCTCGCTCGGGTGCTGGGTCGAGGACGTGACGAACACTTCGCCGTCCTCCCCTGCCTCCGCCCAGGCCGCCTGCGCCTCGAGGTAGAAGTGCTCCTGGCCGCCGATGTCGAGCTCGCCCGAGAGCCGGTGCGCGGCGCCGGAGAGGGCCGCCGCCACGTCGCCGCGCCGGATCACGTGCGGCTGGGTGTGGAAGCTCCCCTTCGCGATCGCGTCGCGGATCCCGAGGACGGGGTCGAGCCTCTCGTAGGTGACGGCCACCATCTTCGCGGCCGCCCGCGCGGCGTCGATCGACGTCGCGACGACGACCGCGACGATGTGACCGTGGAAGCTCGCCTCGCCGTCGGTGAAGAGCGTCTCGTCGTGGCGCACGGCGCCGACGTCGTTCATGCCGGGCACGTCCTTCGCGGTGAGGACGCGGACGACCCCCGGCATCGCGAGCGCCGCCGCCGCGTCGATCGCGACGACGCGCGCGCGCGCGTGCGGGCTCGTGACGGGCCAGAGGTCGAGCATGTCCCTCCGGCGCGCGACGTCGTCGACGTAGAGCGCGCCGCCGGTGACGTGCCCCTTCGCGCTCTCGTGCGAGAGCCCTTTCCCGTGATCGGCGCGCGCGTCCCACGCAGGGGCGGTCTCGAAGGCGATCGTCCCGTCCTCGGCCTCGCTCGTCACGCCGCGCGTGAACTTGTCGAAGAGGCTGACGACGAGGTCTTTCCGGTAGTCCTTGCCGGAGCGCTGGTCGTCGATCGGCGCGAACTCACCGGCGAGGAGCTCGCGCGCGCCCGACCACGTCGCCTCGCTCCACGGCTTCCCGACGAGGAACGCCTCCGTCTTCTTCGCACGGGACGGCATCGCCGCGACGCCGCCGTACGCGAGCCGGGCGTGGGTGACGACGTCGCTCGCGTCGGTGTCGACGACGAAGGCCGCGGCGGTGATGCTGATGTCGAGCTCCCGGCGCTTCGACACCTTGAAGGAGTCCATCCGGCGCCGCGCGCTCGCGGTGCTCCGCGGGAAGACCACCCACCGGACGATCTCGTCGGGCGCGAGCACCGTCTTCCGGTAGCCGACGAAGAAGTCCGCGAGCGGCACGGTGCGCGAGCTGCCCGTCTTCTCGAGGACCACCTCCGCGTCGAGCGCGAGCATGACGGGCGGCATGTCCCCGATCGGCGACGCGGTGACGAGGTTCCCGGCGAGTGTCGCGCGGTTCCGGATCTGGCGCGACGCGAACGCCCAGAGCATCTTGTCGATCATCGGGTACTCGCCGCCGAGCGCCTCCTCGAGCGCGGTCAACGTGGCCCCCCCGCCGACCTTCCACAGGCGGTCGTCCTTCACGATCGACGCGAGCTCGGAGACCCCCTCGGTCGAGACGAGGAGCGGGTAGCGCCGGAAGCTCTTGTTCACGTAGACGCCGATCTCGGTCGCGCCGCCGACGAGCTCCGCCTCGGCACCGTGCATCGCCTTGAGGGCGAGGAGCTCGGCGAGCGTCGTCGGACGGAGGAAGCGCTGGCCGCCGCCGTCGTACGCGACGGCCAGAGGGGCGGGGCGGCCCTCCTTTCCGAGACGGAGCTGGAACAGGTCCTCGCCCCTCCGCCGCTTTCGCGCCGCGAGCGCGTCGAGCATCGCCTCCCGGATGGGGCGGTAGCCCGTGCAGCGGCAGAGGTTACCGTTCAGCTGATCGCCGATCTTCGCGCGCACGTCGGCCGCCGCCTCGTCGACGTCCGTCCGGTAGTAGGCCTCGAACATCGAGACCACGAACCCTGGCGTGCAGAAGCCGCACTGCGAGCCGTAGCGCGCGATCATCGCCTCCTGGACGGGGTGGAGCTTGCCGTCCTGGGCGAGGCCCTCCACGGTCACGATCTCCCGACCGGCGACCATCGGGAGGAGCGTGATGCAGCTGTTCACGGCGCGGTACGTCGTCTCGCCGCGGGCGTTCACGTCGACGAGCGCGACCGTGCAGGCCCCGCAGTCCCCCTCTGCGCAGCCCTCCTTCGTCCCCGTCCGCCCCGTCGCGCGGAGCCACGCGAGGAGGGTGGTATTCGCCGAGACGGCCTCGACGCGGACGGTCTGCCCGTCGACGACGAGCTCGAAGGAGGACGACATGGCGTCATCCTACCCGAAATCCGCGCGTTCACTCCGGCGCGAGGCCCTTCCGGAAGGCGACCATCTCAGCGGCGATCGCGATGGCGATCTCGGCCGGGGCGCGGGCGCCGATGTCGAGCCCGAGCGGCATGCGGACGCGCGCCCGGTCCGCCTCCGCGAAGCCCTTCGCTTCGAGCCGCTGCCGGGTGCGCTCCGCCTTCGCGCGGCTCCCGACGCCGCCGACGAAGGCGAAGCCACGGCGGAGCGCCCACTCGATGACCGCCTGGTCGAGCGCGTGGTCGTGGGTCATGACGAGGCAGGCGCCATGAACGCCGACGTCGCGTCCGCCCTCGTCGACGTCGGCGGCGATCGCGCGGACTCCGGGCGTCCCCTCCAGCCGCTCGGCCCAGGCCTCCCGCGCGTCGACGACCGTGACGGCGAAGCCGAGCCCGCCGAGCAGGGGGGCGAGGGCCGCGCCGACGTGGCCTGCGCCGACGACGAGGCACGGCGTGCGGACGGCGAGCGGCTCGAGGAGCACGTCGAGGCGCCCCCCGCAGCACATGCCGAGCTCGGCGCCGAGCTTGAAGGTCCGCACCTCGTGCGGCGTCGTCGCCGCGTTTCGCGCGAGAAACCCTTTCAGGGCGGAGAGCACTTCCCGCTCGACCGCGCCGCCCCCCACCGTCCCAAGGGCCGTCCCGTCGGCGGCGAGGAGCAGCTTCTGGCCGGGCGTTCCGGGCGCCGATCCGTGGCGAGCGAGCACCGTCGCCATGGCCGCGACCGTCCCGCGCTCGATGCAGGTCGCGGCGGCGCGGAGCACGCGTGCCGCATCCGCCGCCTCGGGGACCGCAAGCTCGTCCGCGCGCACGGGCTGCGGCACGAGCGCGAGGGGCGGGGGCGACGTGTCCGAGCGAGGCATGACCGAGAGATTCTACATGCCGGGGCGGTCCTTCGGACTATCCTCGAACGCCTCGCATGGCCTCCCAGGGACCCACCTTCGACCCGAGCCAAGTCCTCGTCATGATCCTCGCCGGGGGCGAGGGCAAGCGGCTCTACCCGCTGACGCTCGATCGCGCGAAGCCGGCGGTCCCGTTCGCGGGGCGCTATCGCATCATCGACATCGTCCTCTCGAACTTCGTCAACTCGGGCCTGAACCGGATCAAGGTGCTGACGCAGTACAAGAGCGCGTCGCTCGAGGAGCACATCGCGCGGGTCTGGCGTCTGTCGCCGATCCTCGATCAGTTCATCGAGGCGATCCCTGCGCAGCAGCGCACGGGCCTCTCCTGGTTCAAGGGGTCGGCCGACGCCGTCTACCAGTGCCAGCACGTCATCACGGACGAGAAGCCGGAGACCGTCGTCATCTTCGGCGGCGACCACGTCTACAAGATGGACGTCCGGCAGATGATCCAGGCGCACATCGCGCGCCACGCGACCGTGACGGTCGCGGCGATCCCGGTCCCGAAGAAGGAGGCGCGCGACTTCGGCGTCCTCGAGATCGACACGAGCGGCCGCATCATCGCCTTCCACGAGAAGGTGCCGAACCCGCCGACGATGCCCGGGTCGGACGACCTCTGCCTCGCCTCGATGGGGAACTACGTCTTCCAGAAGGACGCGCTCATCCACGAGCTCGATCGCGACGCGCAGCTCGAGTCGAGCAAGCACGACTTCGGTCACGACATCCTCCCGCGCATGGTCGCGGACGGGCAGGACGTCTATGCGTACGACTTCGCGACGAACCGCGTCCCCGGCGAGGACGAGCGCGCGCGCGGCTACTGGCGCGACATCGGCACGATCGAGGCGTACTGGGAGGCTCAGATGGACCTCATCTCGATCCATCCCCTCTTCAACCTCTACAACGAGCGCTGGCCGATCCGCACGGGCGTGACCCACGACCCCCCGGCGAAGTTCGTCTTCCGCGACGAGGCGCACGCGCGCGTCGGCATCGCGACCGACTCGATGGTCAGCCACGGCTGCATCATCTCGGGCGGTCGCATCCACCGGAGCGTCCTCTCCGTCGGCTGCCGCATCAACTCGTTCAGCGAGGTCGAGGAGAGCGTCCTCTTCGAGCGCGTCCGGATCGGGCGCCACGCGAAGATCCGGCGGTGCATCATCGACAAGGACGTGGAGGTCCCGTCGGGGGTCGAGGTCGGCTTCAACCTCGAGGCCGACAGGAAGCGCTTCTTCGTCACCGAGAACGGCCTCGTCGTCATCCCGAAGCGGGCAAAGCTGGACGACGAGAAGATGTGGCGCCTCTGACGAGTGGTCGGCCCGACGGCGCGACCTCGGCTACGCACCGGTAACGTCACAGGATTGCCGTATTCGGCATTTGTGCGGGCGACGGTGAGATCCCCTTGCGCGGGTCCGGGTCGTGGGTCACACACTCCCACATCATGCTCCTCCGGACGACATCGACCTTCGCGGCGCTCTCGATCCTCGTCGCCCTCGCGACCGGCTGCGCAGCGCCTTCGTCGGACGACGGCGGGCCGGTGCCCGGCGCGACGGAGGAGGCCGACCTCAAGAAGCAGCTCGCGGACGATGCCCTGAAAGGCAAGCTGCGCGGGATCCTCGCCGAGGCCTCCTTCACGTCGGAGAGCGACTACGGCTACGTCGTCCTCGAGGGCGAGACGTTCGAGGGCGCGCGCCTCTCCACGAAGGTCGTCCGCGAGAAGCTGAAGGCTGCCGTCATGGCCGCGAGCTCCTCGCAGCGCGACATCTCCCGCGCGGACTGCCGCGCCCAGCGACTCGACGTGAGCCGCGCGATCGCCGACGGCGACGCCGCGGAGGTCCCCGCCGACAAGGACGACGAGAGCTACACGTACGCGCGCCATGACAAGCAGCTCGGCATCGCGCTGAAGACGATGCGCTCGCAGCTGAAGAGCGTCGTCGGCTTCACGTTCGGCACGAACGCGAGCGGCGATCAGGACGAATTCGGCACCGTCCACTACGTCTACGTCGGCATCTCGAAGACGAGCGGCAAGCTCATCGCGATCATGACCGAGGCCGTCTACACCTGATTGTCCGTCGAACCTGAAATAACTCCGGCGCGTCAAGCGACCCCAGGAGACCTCATGCGCAAGAAGCTCCGCTCCGCTGCCCTCGTCGTCGTGTCCCTCGCGCTCGGCGCGTGCTCGTCGTCGCCCCGCACGCTCTCCGAGCCGAGGACGCCGAGCCAGAGCGCTCCCCAGCGCGCCTCGACCATGTCCGTCGAGGAGGCGTCCCGCGTGCTCGAGGAGACGCGCGCGAAGGTGTACCCGAAGGGCGCCGACGCGCTCGACCAGCCGAAGTCGATGGACGACGTCCTCGCGATCCTCAAGTCCGACCGCATCGACCTCTTCGAGGGCGGCGCGAAGAAGGCGAAGGAGGAGCCCTCGAAGAAGGGCAAGGCCCTCGCCGCGCAGATCGAGATCGCGTGGGGCGAGAACCTCCGCATCGTCGCGAACGTGATGGACCTCCTCCTCCCCGACCTCCGCGCCGAGATGCGCGAGCTCGAAGAGCAGGAGGCCGTGGGCAGGCTCGCGCCCGAGGACAAGAAGCGCAAGGACGACCTCGAAGCCGTCCTCGACCGCCACCAAGAGGTCGTCTCGGCGCTCTCGCGGATCGCCCCCGTGCACCTCGCGAAGGGCGCCAAGCTCGCGCAGGCGCTCGTCGCGGAGAACCCGGACGACTACGAGGGCTACCGCGTCCTCGCGGACTACTACCGCATCCGCGGCGAATGGGACCGCTACGACCAGATGGTCAAGCAGGTCGAGCAGCGCCACCCGCAGTCGAGCGGGCTCGTGTTCCTCCGCGGCCTCGCGCTCGCCGAGCGCGAGGGGGACATCGACGGCGGCGCGAAGCTGCTCTCCGAGGTCGTCGCGAAGGACCCCCAGTTCACGCGCGCGCAGGCCCAGCTCGTCTTCCTCGCGCGCGGCCTCACGAAGAAGCACGAGGAGTACCTGAAGCTGAAGGCGTCGAACCCGAAGCACCAGCTCGTGCTCCTCGCCGGGCCCGTCATCGAGACCGTCCACGCGAGCCGCGAGCGGCGCCGCCAGCGCATGCCCAAGCTCGACTTCCGCGTCCCGTGAGAGGCCGCCCGTCGTGAGCCCGGCACCTCTCCTCGCCCGCGAGCGCGAAGCGTTCGCCGCGCATCGCGCCGCGATGGGGCGGGACGGGGCGCTCCGCGATCGCGACGTCGCGCCGCGAGGCACGCTCCTCCACGGCTTTCTCCTCCCTTTCTCGCTCGTCGTCGCGGCGCTCCGCGATCCGAAGCTCCGGCGCCTCACCCTCCGCCTCGCCGTCGTGCGCTTCCTCGCGCTCGCCGTCCTCGCCTCGTTCGCGATCCACGCGAAGCCGCCGGAGACGGCCGCAAAGCGCGAGCAGCCCCGGAACGCCGTCCTCGTCACCCTCGAGCCGGACGAGAAGACCGGCGAGAAGCGCGAGAAGGTCAAGGTCGATCTCCCCGGGGTCCACGTCGACATCGATCCCGAGCACGGTAAGAAGGACGTCATCGTCGGGGGCAAGACCATCGAGGTGAGGGCGAAGAAGAGGACGAAGCACGCCGCCCACGAAGACGCCGCGCCTCGAGACGAGGCCGCGCACGCCGCGCCGCCTGGGCGCCTCGAGGTGCTCGTCCGGAAGGCGAGCGCCGACTGGGCGATCCTCGTCGCCGTCCTCGGCGTCCTCTCCGCCCTCGAGGCCTTCCTCGTCTTCCTCTCCCGGAAGTGGGACGACCAGCTCTCGTTCCACGTCTCTGCCCTCTCCGGTGTCCTCCCCGAGGACGCGGAGGAGCCCACGCCGAAGCTCACGTTCGATCTTCGGTGGCTCGTGCGAAAGCTCCTGCGGCGCCTGCGCGGCTATCTCGTCTTCGCCGCCGGCATCCCCGCCTTCCTCCCGCTCGTCCTCGTTCCCTCGGCCGGCGAGTGGCTCTTCCGCCTCGCGCTGACGGGGTGGGGTTGGTACTGGCTCGGCGTCTTCTCCGCGTCGAAGAGCGCGCACGCGTGGGCCGACGGCGACGCCGCCGACGCGCCCACGCCGATTCGTGCGCTCCGCGACATCGACGCGCGAGCTCGCGTCTTCGCGCCCGTCCGCGCCTACGGCCGCATCTGGGCGCGCCTCACCCGCGGCGTGAATCCGGCCGCGAGCACCTTCGAGCGGAGCCCGGCCGCGTTCCTCGGGCTGGCGCTCGCCCGCGCCGTGCTCTCGCTGCCTGGTCTCTACCTCCTCGCGCGGCCGTTCATCCCGGTCGCCGCGGGGCGGCTCGCGGCGGAGGCGGATCCCGGAGAGCGCTTCTGGGCCGTGACGGCTCAGCGCCCTTCTGCGTGGACCGCCGAGGAGCTCGTCCTCGGAGGCTCGGGCCTCGCGGGTAGCACTCTGCAGGCTCCGCGCCCCGGGTAGACGCGCTTGTTCGCCCCCGGCGCGGCGTAACCGTTGATGAGGACGCGACGCGGCTTCGTCGACGCGTTCGGCATGCTGCCGTGCACGGCATGAGGACCGAACAAGAGCACGTCGCCCGCGCGCCCCGTGACGGAGACCGCGCGGGACGCGTCGACGCGCACCGCGCCGTTCTCCTTCAGGAGCCGGCCGCTCGCGTCGAGCGCTGCCGCGTCCTTCGGCAGGAACTCGAGCGGGCCGTTCTCCTCCGTCATGTCGTCGACGAGGAGGATGGTCTGCACGTACGACCCGCGGCCGTTGACGTCCCGCCACGTGTCTCCGCCCTTGTCGCGGTGCTGGATGTCCTGGTGCCAATCGAACGACACGCCGTCGTTCGGCATCTTGTAGTGCGCCTGACACAAGAGCTGCTCGCAGCGCGGAGTCCCGAGCAGATCGAGCGCGGGCTCGAGGAGGCGCGCATCCTCGCTCAGGCGGAGCAGCAGGGGCTCCGCCCCTCCGGCCCACACGACGCGCTGCACGACGACGGGGCCCTCCGGCGGCACGCCGAGCGCGAAGAACGCGCCGTCGTGGTCCCCCGTGGCGCGTAGCGTCTGCGCGGTCGCATAGAGGCGCTCGAGCGCGGCGCGCGCGGCGGCCACCTCGTCGTCGCCGAAGACGCCGCGCCGCACGATGAACCCGCCCTCGTAGAACGCCCGCTTCTCGTCGTCCGAAAGCTTCATGGCCCCTCTGGCTACGTGGAGAAGGATAACGAGCCGAGCCGGAGAACGCGAAGTTCGGGGCAAGAGCGCGCTCGCGCTTGCGGCGAGGCGGGCGCTCGCTTACCTCCTTCGCTCGTAGGCCATGCGCACGATCCTCGTCGGCGACGTCCACGGCTGCAAGGACGAGCTCGACTCCCTGCTCGATCGCGTCTCGTTCGTCACCGGAGATCGCCTCGTCTTCGTCGGTGACCTCGTCGCCCGCGGCCCCGACTCGCTGGGCGTCCTCGACATCGTGCGGACGACGGGCGCGCTGGTCGTCCGCGGCAACCACGAGCAGAAGCTCCTCTCCTATCGGACGGCGCGGGACGCCTGGCTGCGCCCGCGACCTGGGGCCGCGCCAAGAGAGCCCGTCGCCCCTCTCGGCAAGGTGCACCTCGACGTCGCGCGCGCGCTGAGGCCCGTCGACTGGGTGATCCTCGAGAGCTCGCCCTTCTTCATCGACCTCCCCGAGCACGACGTGAGGGTCGTCCACGCCGGCCTCGTGCCGGACGTGCCGTTCGACGCGCAGGCGCCCGACACGCTGCTCCGCATCCGCACCGTGCGCGTGAAGGGTGAGCCCGTGCTGTGGGGCACGCAGTACGAGGGCCCGCCGCACGTCGTCTTCGGGCACAACGCGCTCGCCGGGCTGCAAGTCCACCCCTGGGCGACGGGGCTCGACACGGGCTGCGTCTACGGCCGCGCGCTCACGGCGATGGTGCTGGCGGCCGACGAGCCCGTCCCGCGTGATGCCCGCGCACGACAAGCGCTCCTCGTCACGATCCCGGCACGCAGGGTCTGGTTCGATCCGGCGGCCTGAACTACCCTGCCGCCACCATGAGGACCGGCGCACTTCTCCGAGCGGCTCTCGCCGCGATCTCGCTCGCGGCGTCGGCGTGGGCGCCTACGGCCGAGGCGCAGACGAAGCCGAAGCCCGCCGCGCCCGCCCCCGCGAAGCCGCCGCAGGACCTCGTGGAGCGCGGCAAGACGCTCTTCGACGATCAGCAGTACGAGGAGTCGATCCAGGTCCTCTCCGCCGCGCTCCTCCGTCCGAGCAACACGAAGGAGCAGAAGGTGGAGATCTACCGCCTCCTCGCGCTCGACTACATCACGCTAGGCCGGACGGACGAGGCGGAGAGCGCCGTCCGAGGCCTCCTCGTGATCGACCCCGAGCACCAGATCCCGGCGACCGAGTCGCCCCGCTTCCGCGACTTCTTCGCGCAGGCGCGCGCGCGCTGGGAGGCGGAGGGTCGCCCCGGGGTGGTCGTCGAGAAGCAGGCGCCGAAGCCCGTCGTGCTACGCCTCGCGTCGCCGCCCTCGAGCGATCCCGACAAGGCGATCGAGCTCCGCGGGCGCTTCGAGGATCCCGAGTCCCGCGTCACGAGCCTCCGCCTCTTCTTCCGCACCGGGACGAAGGGTGAGTTCACGGACGTGGAGGTGGAGCGCACCGAGAGGGGGTTCCGGGCCCAGATTCCTGCCGCCTCCGTGAGGCCGCCGATCGTCGAGTACTACCTCGTCGGCACGGACGTGAACGGCGAGCCGATCGTCTCGCGCGGCGAGGCCTCGCTCCCGCTCCGCATCGCCGTGACGGAGCCGAGCAAGGGCTGGGTGCTGCCCGTCGCGATCGGCGGCGGCATCCTCGGCGCGGCGGCCATCGTCGGCGGCCTCGCCCTCGCGGGCGTCTTCAAGAGCTCCTCGCCGCCGTCCGGTCCCGGGACGTCGATCGTGAGCGTAAGCGTAGCGGAGGCATCCCGATGACGAGCGCCGAGCCGCGGTACCCGTATGTCCACGTCGAGGTGAAGGCGGAGGACGCGGAGGAGACGAGCGCGCTCTTCTTCGAGCTCGGCGCGCAGGGCGTCGAGGAGCGCGACGACACGACGATGTCGAAGACCGCCGCGAGCGGCCGAGCGACGCTGGTGGCGAGCTTCGAGTCCCGCGCGGACGCCGAGGGCGCGATGGCCCACCTCCAGGGCGAGCTCGGCCTCTCGCCGCGCTACGAGGAGGTCGTCGGCGACGGCTGGCGCGACGCGTGGAAGGAGTTCTTCCGTCCGTTCGAGATCGCGCAGGGGATCGTGGTCCGCCCGCCCTGGGAGCCCTACGAGGCGAAGGCGGGCGAGCAGGTCCTGCATCTCGAGCCCGGTCGCGCCTTCGGCACGGGCCTCCACGAGACGACGCGCCTCGTCGCGCGGGCCCTGCGCGAGCACGCGGGCGAGCTCACGGGGAAGACGGTCCTCGACGTCGGGTGCGGCAGCGGCATCCTCGCGTTCATCGCGCTCACGCTCGGCGCCGAGAAGGCGATCGCGATCGACGTCGATCAGGAGGCGATCGACGTCACCCTCGAGAACGCCGAGCGGAACCAGCTCACGAGCCGGATCGAGGCGAGCACCACGCCGATCGAGGCCCTCGCGATGGCGTCGCCCGTCGTCCTCGCGAACATCGAGGCGCGGATCCTGATCCCGATGGCGAAGGAGCTCGCCGCTCGCGTCGCCCCGGGAGGGCTCCTCCTCCTCTCCGGCATCCTCGTCCCGCAGAAGGACGACGTGCGCGCGGCGTACCCCGACATGGAGCTCGTCGCCGATCCGTCCCTCGGCGAGTGGACGCTGCTCGCCCTCCGCAAGAGGCGATGAGCGTCCGGGCGCCCGTCCCTGATCTCGCGGCGGGGTCGCGCACGCTCCCGAGCGAGACATCGCACTATCTCTGCCGCGTCCTGCGCCTCCGCGCGGGCGACACCTTCGTCGCGTTCGACCCCTCCGCCACCCCTCGCCGCGAGGCCGATGCCGTCGTCGAGATCGCGTCCGGCGAGGCCGCGGTCGTGCGCCTCGCGGAGCCCCGGGCCGCGGCGGTCTACGCGACGGCGCCGCTCGTCGTCGTCTACGGGCTCGCGAAAGGGGACAAGGTCGACGCCGTGGTCCGCGACGCGACCGAGCTCGGCGCGACGCGTCTCGTGCTCACGCCGACGGCGCGCGCCGTGGTGAAGCTCGACGCGAAGCGGGGCGAAGCGAAGGTCGAGCGCTGGACCAAGATCGCCGAGCAGGCCGCGCGCCAGTGCGGCCGCGCCGATCCGCCGACGATCACGCTCGCGCCTTCGCTCGGTGACGCGCTCGCGTCGGCAGAGACCGACACCGCCGCTCGATTCTGCCTCTGGGAGGAGGCCACGGCGCCGCTCGGCCCCCCGCTCGCGGAGGCGATCGCGCGCGGGAGCGGGCTCGCGTTCCTCATCGGCCCCGAAGGCGGGCTCGCGCGCGGAGAGGTCGAGGAGGCCGTCGCGCGCGGGTTCGCCTCGACGTCGCTCGGCCCCTTCGTGCTCCGCACGGAGACCGTGGCCGCGGCCGTCCTCGGCGCCGTGCGCATCCTCTCGCCCAGCTAGGCGCTCACGGCGCGCCGCGCCGCTCGAGCACGCTCATGTAGTACGCCGCCTCGTCGTGGGCCGGGTGACACGGCGTCGACGCGATCGCGTTCATGATCGCCGCGGCGCGCTTGCGCTCACCCATTCGATCGAGGGCGACCGCCGCCATCCAGCCGAAGCGATGCCGCATGAGCGGCTCGTCCGCCGTCTCGCCGCGGGCGACGCGCGCGACGGCAGGGGCCGCCTCGCGCCACCGCCCGCTGTCGAAGAGACGCTGCGCCTGCACGGCCTCGTTCGACGGGCTCGTCCCCTTCGACCTCACGGGGCAGACGAGCTTCGGGAGCTCGCGGGGATCGAGGACGGGCCCGGTCGGCGGCGGGACGGGCGCGGCGAGCGGCTCGAGCTCGAGGGCGATCGGCTCGGCGCACGCCGGCGGACGACACCTCGAGGTCTCGAGCGCCCCGTCGTCCCATCGCCCGCCCGGGCGGGCACGCCTCACGACGTAGCCGCCCTCGCGGAAAGACGAGACGTAGTGGGTCGCCCTCGCGCAGTCCGGGCCGACGAGGTCCTCCTTCTCCACGCGCGGCGCGAAGCTCTCGCGCATCGCGCCGAAGCGCATCGGCCAGTGGACCTTCGTGAGGTCGTCGAGCCAGGAGACCTCCTGGAGCGTCGTCCAGGTCTCCTCGAGGAGGAGCGCGTGCCCGTCGGCGCGCGTGACGAGCCGCTCGCCGCCGATGACGCGGCCGAGCGACGAGGCGCCGACGACGGTGTTCTCCTCGGCTTCGTCCCGCGGTGTCACGCGGTAGGTCGCCTTACGGCTGCACCCGAGGAGGGCGACGTCCGACCCGCACCCTCGCGCCGTGACGGCGACGACGAGGAGCTGCTCTCCGCCCTTCACGCGCTCGGCGAAGGCGTCGCGGAGGCCCTGGTCGAGCCCGGCCAGCGACACGAGCGGCTCGGCGTCGACGTGCTCGCACGTGGCGAGCGCGCCGGCGCCCTCCGGCGCGGGCGGCCAGGACGATGGTGTGGTCAACGGCGCTACGCCCGGAGCGAGGACGCTCGCTCCGCCGCCACACGCCGACGTCGCCAGGATCGCGAGCGTCGCGGCAGTCCTCGTCTTCGGCCACCTCATCGCGCCCATTTTCTCAGTAGAGCGCGAGCGCCGTCCGGACATACGCAGCCTCGCTCCAGACGAGCGGCATCGCGCTCACCCAGGTCTTCTTCTCCTCGTCGAACTGCTCGCCGAGCATGAGAGACTCGGTGGAGCGTGCCTGGCGCGTCATCGTCGCGAAGAGCGCGCGCGCGGCGGCGCGATCGCCGCGCGCGTCCCGGTGCGCGGACAGCCACGCGGCGGCGACCGGCCACGCCTGACCTCCGTAGTAGCGATCGCCCTCGTACCGCCGGACCGAGCCCCGCTCCGTCGAGAGGCGCGCCGCGACGAGGTCGCCGAGGAGCGCGAGGCGCGGGTCGGTGTCGGGGAAGAGGGCGAAGCCGCCCTTGCCGAGCGCGAGGTTCGCGATCTCGACGCGATCGTCGGTGCGGGTCCCGCCGAACCAGCCGTTCGACGCCCCTCGCGCGAAGAAACCGCCCGGCGCGACGAGCTTCGTCTCCATCGCGGCGCGGATCCGAGCCGCCTGCGCCCTCCATCGCGCGGCGTGCTCCGCGTGTCCGAGCACGGCTCCGATCCGTGCCGACGCCTCGAGGCCGGCGAGCGCCGATCCGTTCGCGTACGTCCACGATTTGCCCGTCTCGAGCTCCCAGAGGTCTCGTGAGGGATCGACGAGCCCCGACTCGGAGATCCGCCCGAGGTGGTCGGCGACGCGCGCGACGGCCGGCCAGCGAGCCTCGAGCCACGTCCGGTCCCGCGTGACGTCGTGCACCGCGGCGACGCCCCAGGGGAGCATGCCGGGTTGATCGTTCTCGTTGCCGGACGGTCCGAAGTCGAAGAACGCGCCGCTCCCGTCGGGGTAGTAGTTCACGGCGAAGCTCCCGTCGGGGAGGAGGAGCTTCTCGAGGAACACGAAGAAGCGCGCAGCCTCGTCGACGTAGCCTGCAGAGAGCGCGTCGATCGCCGTCTTCGATCCGTCGCGGGGCCAGACGAAGCGATAGCCGGGGCTCGTCAGCGTCGGCGCGGCGATGAACGCGCCGTCGCGGGTCTGGTGCTGGAGCATCGTGACGAGCGCGCGGCGGTAGACGGGCAGCGCGTCGGCCGGGAGCGTCGCGGGGACGCGCGCGCGGGCGACGGCGCTCGCCCACTTCACGCGATCGGCCTCTCTCGCCTCGTCGAAGCCTCTCGCGATCGCCGAGCGCGCCTCGCGGAGCGACGCCGCCGCGTCGGCCCCGAGACCGATCGCGAACGTCACCGACGTCGAAGCCCCGGGGCCGAGGGTGCCGAGGCGCTGGGTCATCGCGCCGTTCACGCCGGCGATCCCGGCATCGACGCCGGTACATCCGCGGAGCGTGCCCTCTTCGGCCGCGCGACGAGCGTCGCGCTGGGCGCCCCACGAGCGGAGCGCATGGCCGCAGTGCACCGCCGCCGGGGCGCGGTCGGAGACGAGCGAAGCGGCGACGCCCGCGCCCGGATCGGTCTGCACGAACGCGCTCGCGTCGGCGTCCCAGACGAGGCGGTCGCCGCCGGGGAACGTGCCGAGGGTGAAGAACGCGTAGAAGGTGAGGTCCACGTCCTCGACGGGAGCGCGGCTCGCGTTCGTGAGGACGACGCGGCGAAGGTGCGCGTCCGCGTCGGGTCGCATCACGTCCTCGATGCGGAGGCGGAGCCCGTCCGCCTCGAAGTCGCTCTGGACGAGGCCCGTGTCGGGGAGCATCCGCTGCGCGACGAGCCGGAGGTCATGCGCCCACGCGCGAGGGCGACCGCGCGCGCCGACGCCGACGTAGCTGTCCCAGAGGTTGTCGGACGTGTACCGGGGGTAGAAGAGCTCGACGAGGGCGCCGGCCTTCGCGCCCCGCCCGTCGCCACGCGAGACGACGCTCATCGCGTTGCCGTTGCCGACCTGCGCGAAGTTCGGGGTGTCGCCGAGGATCGTGGAGACCGGCTCCCAGGAGAGCGCGTCCGCGGCCTCGCCGGGGTCGGGCTCGTCGCTCGCGGTGGCGCAGGCGGCGAGGCTCACGAGAGCGGCGAGGAGGACGACCGAACGGGCGCGCGAGAGCATTCGGGCGCCGATGTAAGCAAGGGTGGTACCCGCGAAATTCCGGCCCGTTACGCGCCTTCGCAGGCGTGATCTGGGTTCACCACGATCCACCCGGAGCGCGCGATGCCCCGGGGGCCGATCACCAGACCTCGCAGCGGTTCTTCCGCATCATCTTCGCGCTCGGCTTGCACGCGAACGCTTGCGCGAACTCGGGCAGGTTCGAGAGCGGGCCGTTCACGCGGAGGTGAGGCGGCGAGTGCGGGTTCGTCGCCACGAGGTGACGCATCGCCTCGTCGCGGTACTTCGAGCACCACCCCTGGGCGAAGCCGAGGAAGTACTCCTGGTCGGCGAGCGCGGTCGCCTTGGCGTCCGCCGGCGCCTTCGCCGCCGTGCGCGCCGCGCGCATCGCGCGGAAGGCGAGCTTGACGCCGCCGAGGTCCGCGATGTTCTCGCCGAGCGTCAGCTTGCCGTTCACGTGGACGCCGTCGAGCACGGTGTAGTCGCTGAACTGCTTCTCGACGCAGCCCGCGCGGCGCTCGAACTCCGCGTTCACGGCCAGAGACCACCAGTCGCGGAGGTTCCCCTCCGCGTCGAACTGACGGCCCTCGTCGTCGAAGCCGTGCGTGAGCTCGTGGCCCATGACCATGCCGATGCCGCCGAAGTTCGTCGGCTGCGGCGCCTTGTTCCCGTAGAACGGCGGCTGGAGGATGCCGGCGGGGAACACCATTTCGTTCAGCTGCGCGTCGTAGTACGCGTTCACCGACGGCGGGCTCATCTGCCACTCGCCGCGATCGACGGGCTTGCCGACCTTCGCGAGCTGTCGGTTGTGCTCGAAGGCGGACGCGCGGCGCATGTTCGCGACGTAGTCCTTCGTGACGACGAGCTTCGAGTAGTCGCGCCACTTCTCGGGGTAGGCGATCTTGTTCGCGATCTTCGCGAGCTTCGCGTACGCGGCCTTCCGCGTGGGCTCGTCCATCCACGCGAGGCCTTCGAGGTTCCCGTGCATCGACTGCTCGATGCTCTGGATCATCGCGAGGACGGCGGCCTTGCCCTCCGCGCCGAGCGTCGTCTTCACGAAGGGCTGGCCGAGCGCCTCGCCCATCGTGCCGTCCACCACGCGGACGCAGCGCTTCCAGCGCGGCGGCTGGGACTTCGCGCCCACGAGGGTCTGCTTCCACCGGAACTTCTCGTCGTCGAACGCCTTCGAGAGCTCGTTCCCGGTCTCGCGGAGCACGTGCCAGCGGAGGTAGGTCTTCACGTCGGCGAGGGCGAGCTTGCCGTCGAGCATCGTCGCGACGGCCTTCAGGTAGTCGGGCTGCGCGACGTTGAACTCCTTCACGCCGGCCGCGTTCGCGCCGTCGAGGTACTCCGTCCAGCGGAAGCCGGGGACGAGCTTCGGGAGCTCCTCCTTCGTCGCGTGGTGCGCGATCTTCTTCGGCTCGCGGCGGTCTTCCTTCGTCATCCACGCCTGGGCGATGGCCGTCTCGACCTCGATCACCTTCTTCGCCGAGGCCTTGGCCCTGTCGTCGGTGTCGCCCGCGAGCTTCAGCATCGCGGCGACGTGCGCCTCGTACTTGCCGCGGAGCTCCGTCATCTTCGGGTTCGACTCGAGGTAGTACTCGCGCTCGGGCATCCCGAGGCCGCCCTGCCAGATCATCGCCACGACCTTCGTCGCGTCGCCGAAGTCCTGCGACGCGCCGATGCCGAGGAACGTGCCGATGCCGTCCGCCTCGAGCTTGCCGATCGTGCGCGTCAGCGAGGCGGCGTCCTTGATCGCGTCGATCTGCTTCAGGTACGGCTCGATCGGCTTCGCGCCGGCCTTCTCGATCGCCGCCTCGTCCATGCACGAGGCGTACATGCCGCCGAGCTGCTTCGCGTAGGGGTCGGTCGCCTTCTCGCCCTTCGCGTAGCCCTCGAGGATCCCCCTCAGGAGCTCCTCGTTCCGCTCACGGATCGAGTGGAAGCTCCGCGACCAGCTCGACTCGTCGGCGGGGATCTCGGTCTTCGCGATCCAGCCGCCGCACGCGTACTGGTAGAAATCGTCGCAGGGCGGCGTGCTCGCGTCGATGGCGGCCTTGTCGACGCCCGGCGAGTCCGGCGGGTCCATCTTCGCGGAGGGCTCGCTCGGCGCCGGCGCGGCGCTCGCGGTCGCCACCGGCCTCGCGGTGGTGACCCCGGGCGTCTGCGGCGGAGCAGACTCCCCTCCTCCGCAAGCGAGGGCGAGGACGGACGACGCGGCGAACGGCACGACGAGGGTTCGATACGAACGCATGGGCCGCGTATGCCCCTCTTACGGCCGAGCGGCAAGCGTCCGCGATGGAGTATGATGGGCGACCCCCGTGCTCGAACGCATCGCGCTCCACCAGACTCGCCTCCGCACGCCGGGCCTCGGGCTCGAGGGCAAGGGCGTGGCGCTGGGAGCGAAGGGGATGGTCCTCCTCCCGTCGCTCGACCGGCTCGTCGCGTGGCTCAGCGTCTACACGCGCGAGCACTCGCTCGAGGACCTCATGCCGAGCCTCGCGATCGAGATCGTGAAGAGCAAGCTCGGGACGCGCGAGATCACGCTCTCCTTCTCCGCCGAGTCGAGCGACCGCATGGATCGCGTCTCCGAGACGGCGCGCCTCGTCGGCGGCTTCACTTTCACGGGGACGAGCCGCCACTTCGTCCAGTACCGCGACGCCGCGGCCCCGTTCGGCTACGACGCGACGCAGCTCATCTCGACGGACGCGGCGCTCGTGCTCTACCACGACCGCTTCACGCAGGTGTACGAGGTCGAGAAGACGGTCTCGCTCCGCTCGCTCCTCCTCCGGCTCATGCCGCACGTCGATCCGTCGACGATCGAGGACAACGGGCCCCGCATCATCGTCGCGGAGCAGGGCCTCGGCCCCGCGCTCATCCACTACTTCGTGCGATCGCGCGTCGAGGGCGAGGTCGCCGTCGCGGAGTGGCCGCCGGAGAGCGCCTTCGACGAGGGGCCCGTCCGTCGCTACGTCCTCCGCATCCCCGATCTCCCGAAGCGCATGCGGCCGCTCATGGCGAAGACGCCGGGGCTCGTCACCTTCCTCCCCGCCGCGCCCGGGGTCGCGGTCGAGATGGGCTACCGGCATCCCGTCGCGCTCCGCGCCTGCCCCGTGTTCGAAGCGACCGGCCTCGTCCTCCTCCGCGGGCGCGGGGACGAGCCGTGGACGCTCGAGAAGACGCCACAGATGGGAGACCTCCGCGCCTTCGCGCGCGTGGAGCTCCGGAGCGACGAGGCGCCCGAGGCGCTCGCAGCGAGCGGCTCCCGCCTGCCGGAGGCCGTTCGCGTCCCGCTCCGCATCGTCCCCTCCCCGGCACCGTGGAAGAACGTGACGGCGACGTGGATCTCCGCCGCGCAGGTCCCGCTCCTCCGGCGCATGGCCTACGCGCTGCCGCACCAGACCATCCTCCGCACGCAGCTCGCGATCACGCCGCGCGGCGCGTTCCTGCGCTCGAGCGCGGGCATCGAGGCGATCCCGCTCGGGACGTTCTTCGTCGAGATCCACCCGAACCTCTACATCCCCGCCGGCTACGACGTCACGCCGGCCGTCGCGCCCGAGGTGCTCTATCGCGCGCTCGGCGCGTCGAGCTCGCAGGTCCTCTTCATCGACACGAGCGCGAAGGCGATGGCCGTCGACGACGCGGCGTTCTCGCCGCTCGAGACCGCGCTCCTCGAGGCCCAGGCGTGGGAGCCGCTCGTCGCGGAGGCGATCCAGCGGGCGCTCACGGAGGCGCCGGTGGACCTCAAGCTCGAGTCGATCGGCCTCCTCCCCATGAGCGGCGTCGCGCCGCCCAACGAGCCGCCGGCGGACAAGGCCGCCCCGCAGCTCCCCCCGAAGGCGCCCTGAGCGATGGCAGCGGACGAGCCTCGAGCGCTCGCCGAGCGGCTCTTCGAGTCCTTCCTCGCGCCGCTCGTCCTCGGCGGCCCGATGCGGCCGACTCACGCGTTCGGAGGGAGAGCCGCCCTCTCGATCGGTGACGGCGTGGTGCCCGCCGACGTGGACACGCTCTCGCGGGTGACGCTCTCGCGCGTCCGCGTCGCGCGCAGGATCGTGCCGATCGACCGCTTCGAGCCGGCGCCGACGGGGCCCGAGTGGGCGCTCGCGGCCGTCCTCCACGATCTCGTGATCGCGACCCATCCTGCGTTCGACGCCGTCCTCCGGCGAAGCGCCCCCGCGCGGATGATCGAGATCGCCGCGCTCACGCTCGAGCGGATCTCGAAGTCTGCCACCGTCGGCGAGATCCTGTCCCGCCACACGTGGCTCGGCCGCATGTTCGAGATCACGCGCACCGACGTCGAGGTGCGCTGGTGGACGGGGTCGCAGCGATTCTTGGGGGAGGATCCGCCGCAACGCCTCCTCGCCTGGCCCGAGATCCGGCGCGTCCAGCAGACGCGTACGCCGCACGGCCTCATGGATCTCCCGACGGCGGGGTCCGCCATCGACCTCGCGAAGTTCACGTCGTGCGTGGTGCTCCTCCTCGGGCACACGCCCCTCTCGGATTTCGCGACGCTCGAGCGCCAAGTGCCCGTCTTCCAGTGGACGAGGGACAACCTCGCGCTCGCCGCGACCCACGCGGGGCGGACGGCGGTGCTCCGCGCGCTCGCGCAGAAGCCGAACCGGGCCGTCGACGCCGCGCTCGGCCGGGCGACGCGTCCCCTCTTCGCGGCGCGCGCGACGCGAGCCCTGCTCGTGGCGATCGATCTCCTCCGCGACCGCGCGCTCGCGGCGGCGGTGGCGCGGCTCGGGCACGATAGGGATCCCGAGCCGCTCGCGCCGCCCGCCGAGAGCGCCGATGCCGCCCTCGCGATCTCGGCCGGCGCCCTCGCCGCGACGTACTGGATCGGTCAGACCGGCGGAGGATTCAACGACCGCGACCGTCGCTCGGTGCTGGAGATCCTGAAGCCCGCCGCCGACGCGCCGTCCGCGCGGGACGTGCGCGCGCTCCTCGGCGGCTGAGCTCGTTCGTACGGCTTGGAGGCGCGCGGAGCGCTCCCTATCGTGAGGCGATGCGCCTCGCAGTACCCATGGCCCTCGCCGTGCTCGGCACCGTGATCCCGATGGGATGCACGCTACCGAAGGGCGATCACAGCGGGTACGACCCGCGCTACGCGTCGCTCGAGAGCACGCGCCCCTCGACGGCAGAGGAGGCCGCCGCGGCGTCGGCGAGTCAGCCCGTGAAGAACGTCTTCGTCATCGTGATGGAGAACCACGACTGGCACGAGATCGCGGGTAGCCGTTCCGCGCCGTACATCAACGGCACGCTCCTCCGCGACGGCGCCCACACCGAGGCGTACACGAGCCCCGTTCATCCCAGCGAGCCGAACTACATCTGGATGGAGGCGGGCTCGACGCTCGGCATCACGGACAACGACGATCCGGCGCTCAACTACCGCACGACGAGAGCGCACCTGACCGCGCAGCTCGACGCGGCGGGCATCTCCTGGAAGAGCTACCAGGAGGGCATCGACGGCACGGACTGCCCGCTCTCGCGCCGCGGCCTCTACGCGCCGAAGCACAACCCGATGATCTACTTCGACGACATGACCGACGCGCGTCAGCAGTGGTCGGCCAAGTGCATGCGGCACGTGCGCCCGTACGAGGAGCTCGCAAAGGATCTCGAGGCCGACACGGTCCCGAGGTACGTGTTCGTCACGCCAGATCTCTGCCACGACATGCACGACGACACGGGCTGCGAGACGCCCGACTCCGTGAAGAACGGAGACCTCTGGCTCTCGCGCGAGGTGCCGAAGATCCTCGCGTCGAAGGCGTACAAGGACGCCGGTGCGCTCTTCATCACGTGGGACGAGAACGAGGGCGAGCACGGCGAGGCGATCGGGATGATCGTCCTGTCGCGCTTCGCGAAGCCCGGCTACCAGAACGCGCTCGTCTACTCCCACAGCTCGCTCGTCCGGACGGTGCAGGACATCTTCGGCGTGCGGCCGTACCTCCGCGACGCTGCGAACGCGACGCCGCTGACCGACCTCTTCGCCGCACCGTCCACGCGGTAGCGAGGCTGTCGCGAGGCGGTGCGCCCTTCCCGTGCTCGGCGCGGTGGAACGGGGGCTAAGGTCCATGCCCAGGAGGTCAGACCCATGCCCATCATCGAGACGAAGGACGGGACCACGCTCTACGTGAAGGACTGGAACACCCGCGGCACGCGCCCGGTGGTCCTCGTGCACGGCTGGCCTCTGAACGCGGACATGTGGGAGTGGCAAGCGCAGGCGCTGGCCGAGCGCGGACACCGCGTGATCGCCTACGACCGGCGCGGCTTCGGCCGCTCGTCGCAGCCGTTCGATGGCTACGACTACGACACGTTCGCCGCCGACCTCGACACGATCCTCCAGAAGCTCGACGTGAAGGACGCGGCCCTCGTCGGCTTCTCGATGGGCGGCGGCGAGGTCGCGCGTTACCTCGGCACCTTCGGCGCGAAGCGCGTGAACCGCGCCGTGCTCATGGCCGCCGTCACGCCGTTCCTCCTCAAGACGAGCGACCACGACGGCGCGCCCGCGGAGGTCTTCGCCGGCATGATCAAGGGGATCAAGGCCGACCGCGCGAGCTTCTTCGACGGCTTCGGCAAGGGCTTCTACGGCGTCGACAAGGGGCGCGACGTCCCCCAGCCCGTCCTCGCGTGGACCCACCAGATGGCGATGATGGCCTCCTCGCGCGGCACGACCGAGTGCGTGAAGGCGTTCGGCCACACCGACTTCCGCAAGGACATGGCCGCCTTCACGGTGCCGACGCTCATCCAGCACGGGGACGCGGACTCGATCGTTCCGATCGACATCAGCGCGCCGGCGGCTGCGAAGCTCATTCCGGGCGCGAAGCTCGAGATCTACCCCGGCGCCCCCCACGGCCTCTTCTTCACCCACGCCGGCGACGTGAACCGCGATCTCTTCGCGTTCGTCGCCGGCTGACGGGGAAGCCTCCCGGCGGCCCGGGCGTAGATCCCCGGGACGTCGATGGCTGCGCCGTACCGGACCGTCTCCGCCGACGAGAGCGAGGCCCTCCTCGCCCTCGTCGCCGGGGACGTGAGCCGCGCCGACGAGCACCATCGGCAGCGGCTCCTCCTCGTCGGCCTCGCCTTCGCCTCGGTCGTGGCGCTCCTCGTCGGCGGCCTCGCCGGCATGGTCATCACCTCGCGCGCCTACGCCCCGCCCGCCCGAGCGTGGAAAGACCACACCGTCCTCCCGGTCCTCCACGCCCGCGTCCACGGCATCCGCGCGGAGCTCGCCTACGCGCGCGCCGCCCGCGCGCAGGCGCCACCACGAACTGGCGTAATCCCCCTCCCGCCCTGACCCCCCTCGGGGCGCGCGAGTGTCGCCCGCCGGTGACGCCGTCGAATCGGCACAGGCGGCAGAGGCCCGGAGGCCCCCTCGCCGGCGCGAAAAGGAGCGGAGCCGCTCCTCCCGATGCCTGACCTACCGTGACGAGCGTCCGACCGTCCGACCTACTCGGGGGCCCGAACCGCGTCGCCAGGTCGGAACGCCTCGACGAGTCCGTGGCACTCGCCCCAGGCCACGATCACTTCTTGTTCTTGAACGTGACCTTCTCGGGCGCCGGCTCGACGACTTCCATCTTCTCGTAGGTCATCGTGCCGTTGACCGGATCCGAGACGAGGCCCGTCGAGGCCTTGCTGAACGTGAAGCCGTACTTGCCGTTCACCTTCACCTTGGCGCCGACGGCGGGGAGCGGGAACGGAACGTCGACGTTCCAGATCTCGTCCTTGTACAGGTCCTTCGCGGGGTCCTTGACCTCCTTCAGGTTCTTGTACTTCTCCATCGCCTCGTAGACCGAGGCGTAGTTCTTCGCGAAGCCGAGGACGCGGATGCGCGGCTTGTCCTTGCCGGCGCCCTTCTCGTCCGCGATCCAGAACGAGGGGATCTCGGCCTTGCAGTCCTCGGGGTCCGCCTTGCCGGTCTTGTGGACCGCGCACGCGGGCGCGTCGGAGATGTTCTCCTCCACGATGTAGCCCTGGATGGTGATGTTCGACTTCGTCACCTCCTTGTCGTGGATGCGACTACGGAGGTGGTGCGAAGCGCCCGCGACGGTGTACGCGTCGCCGACCTTCACGGGCGCGTTCGTGAGCGTGGGCGGCGACGGCAGGCTCGGCTTGCGACCGGACCACGCCGGCGCAGGCTTGTACGGCTCCTCGGAGCTACCGCAGCCGGCAGCGAGGAGCGAGAGTCCGAGGACCGAAGCGACACGCAGGGTCGTTCCCATGGGGCGAGAGGTGTACCACGCCCGAAATCCAGGGGACAAGGGCCGGGTTTGCGCCGCGATCGGCGCCGCGTATCATGCCGCTGTGGCTGCAACTATCCGTGCGGCGGGCGCCGGTGATTACGAGGCGTTCTGCCGCCTCGTCCCCGAGCTCGGGGTCGACGATCCCACGCCGTCGCCGGAGCGGTTCGCCGCCGAAATGGCCCCACGGATGCTGCTCGCCGAGCGGGACGTCTCCTCCCGGCGGGAGGTCGTGGGGTACGTCCTCTTCGACGTGCTGGCCGGGGTCGCGTACGTCCGGCACCTCGTGAGCGCGCAGGCCGCGCGCCGCACGGGGGTCGGCCGAGCGCTCCTCTGGGCCGTCGCCGAGGCGGCGATGGCGCGCGGCGTCACGACCTGGGTGCTCAACGTGAAGCCGGACAACGTCGCGGCGATCACGCTCTACGAGAGCCTCGGCTTCCGGCGGACCTTCCGCGTGCACGCCGTCCGGATCGATTGGGCCGACGTCGCGCGCGTCGCGAGGGACGTCGCCGGCGTCGCCGTCACCGTCCTCGCGCCCGAGGACGACGCCGGCGTCGAGACCGCCCTCGGTCTCCTCTCCGGTCAGCTCGGATCCGCGCGCGCGCTCGGCGGACGCACGTTCCACGTCGCCCGGCGCGGCGACGCGGTCGTCGGCGTGAGCGCGTTCGACCCGGGCTTCCCGGGCACCTACCCGTTCAAGGCGGCGTCGCCGGAGATCGCGTTCGCGCTGCTCCGGGCGGCACGAGCCCACGCGCCGGCGGACCAGACCTTCGTGAACATGAAGCTCGACGACCTCGAGGCCGTGAAGGACGCCGTCCTCGCCGCCGGCGGCACGCTCCGCCTCGAGGTCCAGGCGCTCGCGGGCACGCTTCCGCAACCGATGCCGCGATCCTCATAGGTCCGCGATCACCGTGCGTAGCGTGTGACCGTGCGCGGCCCCGTCGGCGCCGAGATGGTCTCCTCGACCACGATCTTCGACGGGACGACGTCCGCGCAGACGCGCGCGCGATGGTCGGTGACGCGGACCGTGCGCTCGCCGGAGGCTCGGAGGACGCGACCTTCGTAGATCGCCGACCCGCAATCCATGCCGACGCGCCGGAGGAGGTAGCTGCGTCGGTCGGGGTCGACCACGACCTCGCAGACGCCGTTCACGACCTCCTCGAGCTTCGCGCATGCCGGGCCCTTTCGCAGGAGGAGGGCCGTGTGGATGTCGCAGAGTGACCCGGAGGGCCCCGCCGCGTCGTCGAGGGCGAAGGAGCCCTCGGTGATCGGGGTCGCGAGCGCGACGTCCCGCGGCGTCGCATCCTCGGGCTCGCCGCAGGCGTCCGGATCGATCGGCGGCGGCAGGTCGCCGGGCGCTCCGACTCCTCCGTCGGTCGTCGTGCTCGTGCCGCTGGACGTCCCGCCGGGCTCGGGTGAAATCGGCTGGCTCTCTGCAGGGCCGATCTCGCCGAGCGAGACGGCGCCCCCGCATGCGGCGGTCGTCGTGACGATGGAGAGGAGTACGCAACGAAGGAGGAAGGGGTGGGCGTTCATGTCTAGGCTCCACCTGTTCATGGGAGCGACGCCGGTTCGCGATCGCGGTTTCGTCACGGCGACGCCTGCGCGATCGCGCGGAGCCGCGCAGCGTGCGGCGACGCGGGCTCGCGCGAGAGGATGTCCCGAGCGAGCTCGGCGGCGCGCGCGCGGTCGCCGCTCGCCGAGAGCGCGAGCGCACGCAGCGCGGAAGCCTCCGGCGCCAGCATCGGTGCGCCGAAGCTCCGGTCGTGATCGTCGAGGAGGACGAGCGCGGTGCGCGCGTCGCCGCGGAGGAGCGCGGCGCGAGCGCGATCGACCGCGGCGACCTCACGCGCGAGGACCGTCGGACCCGTCAGGTCTTCGGGGCGCGCGCGGCAGCG
>JALHPN010000029.1 GCA_022842465.1 Polyangiaceae bacterium
CGAGCGCCGCGCTGCACGCGCAGGCGGCGACCGCGCTCGCGGGCGTCGCGCTCGCCATCGCGCGCGCACCCGTGCCGTTCGCGCAGGCGTCCGCCGCGCTCGTCGTCGTCCTCGAGCTCGTCCTCCCGGTGCGTTCGGCGGACGAGACGCTCGCCGCGCGCGAGGTCCTCCCCCGCGGGGCGACCGCGGCCTGGACCGCGAACGCCTTCGACGGGGTGCCGCCAGCCGGCGTCCTCCTCGTCTCCGATCGCGCCCTCGCGCGCCGGCTCGCCGCGGCGCGCGCGACGGGGGAGATGCGTGGCGACGTCCTCGTCGTCTCCACCAACGACGCGCGGTCGCGTCTCTCGGCGCGGGCGCTCCTCCTCGAGCCGAAGCTCGCCCCGCTCTTCCGCGATCTCGCGCTCGGGAGCCCCCCCGAGGAGCTCTCGCTCACGCAGATCGCAGGGGCGCGGCCCGTGCTGCTCTCGTTCGAGCGGGCGTGGGACCGCGCGCTCGCGCGTCATCTCGTCCCGGTCGGCCTCTTCGCTCGCTTCGACGCCGAGCCGCGCGGCGCCGTCGACAGGAAACGTGCGGAAGGCCTCGCCGCCCCCGTCCGGGATCGCCTCGTGCGCGCCGTCGTCGCCCGGAGGGACGAGGACCTCGTGACCCTCACGGCGAGCCTCCTCCGCGCCCGAGCCCTCGGCGTCGCCGCCACCGGCGACCGCGACCTCCTCTCGCGGGCGCTCGACGAGCTCCACGCGTTCGCGCCGCGTGACCCCGTGGCCACGCAGCTCGTCCGGCGGATGGTGACGTCCAAGGGGCCGATCGAGGTGCGCGATCTCGGACCTTGAGGGGGGGAAATCGCGGAATCCAGCGTAATCGGACGGCGAGCCCGTCGTCTCCTGGCGCGGGTGGTGAAGTCTGCTACCTGTAGTCGGAGCCCCGATGTCTACCCGCCTCACCTGGCCCTCGTTGCGTCTCCTGGCCCTCGCCGGGGCCTCCCTCGTGGCCGTTTCGGCCGCCGCCTGCGCCGCGCCGCCCGCAGAGGGCGACGAGGACGTCGGCCAGGAGGAATCCGAGCAGACGAGCACGCCTCCGGCCTGGTACCGCGTCCGGGTCGCCGAGGGCGACACGCTCGCCGTCGAGCCCGTCTCCGGCGGGACGATGCGCTGCGCCGCCGGCGACGAGTCGCCGCGCTGCGCGGTCTCGTTCGTCGACGTGAGGCGCGCCGGGATCGGCCCGGAGATCGGCGACGAAGCGCGGGCGCGGATCGGCAGCCTCGCGAAGGACGACGCCGTCATGGTGCTCGGACGCCCGAGCGTCCGCACCTACGGTCAGGGCGAGCAGGCGACGCGGAGCCTCCGGCTCCTCGCCACGCGCATCTACGAGAACGTGGCGCGCGCGAGCATGGACGGCGACCTCTACGAGATCACGCGGCTCGAGACGCCCACGCCCTGCCGCCTCACCCGGATGATCCCTTCGCCCCGCGGCGTCCTCGCAGCGCCCCTCCTCGAGGCCTTCGACGGTACGTGTGCCCACCAGGCGCGAAAGATCGCCACGTCCGACACCTTCGACATCGACACGCCCGACTGGCGCACCGACAGCGGACCGATCGCGCCCCCGGTCGTCGCCGGCCTCGACGAAGATCTGGCGCAGGGAAGCTCCGTCGTCGTCGTGGGACGCCTCGTCGGCACCGCCGGCCCCGTCTCGCGCCCGCGCCCCGCCCAGGTGTGGCGCGACATGAAGCGCTCCCTCTCGCGCTGACGCGCCCGCGCTATCCTCGCGTCCCGCGATGGATGACGCGCCCACCCCTCCGGTCACGAGCACGACGCGATCGCCGATCGCCGTCGAGCGCGGCGTGATCCTGGCGTACCGTGTCTTCGACACCGGCGACACGATCGACCTCGATCGTGCCGAGCGGGCACTGCCGAAGGCCCGCCGGGTCGACCTCGGCGGCCCGCTCGCCGAAGGCCTCGTCATCCCCGCGCGCCCGCTCGAGGTGCACCTCGGGGAGAGCGATCTCGCGATCGCGCGCGCGCGCGCCGCGGCGCCTGGCATCCCGCTCCGCGCGGAGGTGTGCGCCCACCTCTACGAGTTCGGCGCGGTCTCGGTCCTCTACGAGATCCCGATCCCGCCGGGGACGACGCTCGAGGCGCTGACCCCACTCTGCGACGCGCTCTACGACGCACCGGAGCTCGACGAGGCGGGCAGGAAGCATCGGACCGAGCTCGTCCTCCAGCTCGACGGCGCCGTCGAGAAGGCGCACGAGTGGGCGGAGGCCGAGTCCTACACCGTGCTCTTCGTCGAGGTGATCTCCGGCGCGAGCGTCGACGAGCTCAAGTGCTCCGAGGTCCTCGCGAAGCTGCTCCTGGGTGAGACGAGCCCGCGCGCGCTGAGCGAGGCGACACGGGACGACGTCTTGAAGAACGCGTTCTCCTACCTCGCCGACGACCTCGTCGTCCTCGACTGGAACAGCGCGCTCGTCGTCGAGCCGAGCGGCTCTCGCGTCGTCGCGAACGTCCTCGAGCTCGCGACCTGCCAGCTCCTCGAGTTCCGGTACTACGACGGCATCCTCGATCGCGAGCTCGGGCGCGTCTACGACCACGTCGAGAAGGCGCGGCCGCGACTCCTCCGGAGCCCATACCGGGCGCTGACGCGGGAGGTGCTCCGGCGCTTCATGGAGCTCACCGACGTCACCGAGCGCGTCGACAACGCCATCAAGAGCGTCGGCGACTTCTACCTCGCCCGCGTCTACCTCGCGGCCATACGCCGCTTCCGCGTCGGCGAGTGGCGGGACAGCGTCGAGCAGAAGCTCGAGCTCGTGCAGAAGTCCTACGAGCTCCTCAAGGGCGAGGTCGAGGTCTCGCGCAGCCAGTGGCTCGAGGTGCTGGTGGTGCTGCTCATCTTGATCGAAGTGGTCTCCGCGGCCTTCCGCCACTGACCCGCGATCTCAGGTCACGGCCACGGGAGCGGCGTGTAGCTGGCCTCGTCCTTGAACGGGTTGCTCGCGTCGTTCGCGTTCGTCACCCACGCGCGGCAGTTCGCGATCTCGCCGGGCGACTGGGTCAGCGTGTAGTGCCCCGCGCAGACCTCGTCCGCGATGAACGCGCGGCACTCGGTCATCGTGTGCGTGCCGGCGCCGGGCGCGTCGTAGTAGGCGCGGACGTAGTCCCGCGCGAGCTCCTGGAGCGCCGCCACGGTGGCGGCGTTCGCCGCGTCGGGCCCCGGCGCGCCGACCGGTGAGTCCCGGAACACCGATGCGTAGGTGACCGCGGCGACGTAATAGGACCCGAGCGACGTCAGGTGGACGCCGTCGGTGAACACCGCCGCGAGGCGCTGGCGCGGCGTGCCCGTGATCCCGGGCACGGCGTCGGCGAGGAGGCGCTCGACCAGCGCCACGAGCGCGGCGCCGGCGGGAAGCGTCGCGACGCGGCGTGGCTGCCCGTTGACCGCGAGCGTGTCGTTCACCTTGGTCGCGACGCACTCCCACGCGTAGAGCGCCTTCTTCTCGTAGTCGACCCACGGGGCAGGATTGTCCATGTCCATCGTGAGCCAGCTGTCGTAGAGGTACGTGCGCGCCGCGGCGTTCCCGGCGACGAGCCGGTCGTGATAGTGCCGCGCGTAGCCGACGGTGTTCTCCCACTTCACGCAGCCGAGGAGATCGTGCCGCTCGGTGACGACGAGCGTGTCGTAGCGATCCCCGGCGCCGAGCGTCTGTGGCGCGAGGATCTCGGCGGGCACGTTCATCCCGCTACCGTCGCGGTTCTTCCCGGTGCTGTAGCCCGGCCAGCCGGGGCTCCCCGGGCTCGACCCTTTCGTGCGGACGCGTAGCGGCGAGCCGATCACGTTCTGCTGGTTCCAGCGCAGATCGGCGCCGCGGCCTCCGGCGATCCTCTCGACGTGATCGGGGAGCGGGTTGTCCATGAGGCTGTGGCCGCTGTAGAGCACGCGCGCCCTCGTCAACGGCGCGCCGAAGCCCCCGTCGCCCGGGCTGCCCCCGTCCGCGCGCGGGCTTCCCCCGTCGTCCGTGTCGCCGCCGTCGCCAGCCCCGCCGTTCGCGTCGGCGGCAGCCGAGCCCGCGTCCCCCGTCGCCGCGGCGTCGTGTCCGTCGTCGTCCGCCGAGCACGCGCCGATGGAGAGGGGAAGGACGGCGGCAAGAGCTACCGCGGCGAGAGCGGGTGAGACCCGGCGAAGCGCGCGCATGAGTCTCGAAGATACGCCTTTCGGCGACGACCTCGCACGCGGTTCGCGCGCCCCGCGCCGAGCGTGTCACCCGTTCGGTGTCTCGACGTCGAGCAAGGCCGATGTCAAACCCACCTGGATGAAACGTTTTCCCGCGTGCATCCTCGCCCTTGGGACCGTCGCGCTGCTCGCCTGCGAGGACGAGTCCGCCAGCACGTGCTGCGGGACGCCGGACGGCGGGGTCTTCGTCCCGGAGCCCACCGCTCCGCCGCCGCCGGGGGCGGGGCCGACCGAGGATGGTGGCGCCGACGGCAGCGCGCCCACACCGACCGCGGACGTCGTCGACCCCTCGCTGGACCACGCCGAGCTCCCCGCGGACCTCGCGTCGGCCGCGGCGCTGCCCGTGGGCGAAGGCGACGGAGCACTTCCCGGAGCACGGACCTACGAGGACGTCACGGCGAACGTCTCGTCCGCCACGATCGCACGAACGGTCGAGAGTCGACCGGCGCGCGAGGTCACGGTCTTGATTCGCTGGGGCACGATTCCTCCCGCCCCGACGCCGTCGGTCGGCGCGTGGGCCGACTTCAGCGGTTTCGTCGCCGTCGCCGACGGCGAGCTCGAGCTCGTGCGCCCGCTCCGCTGGGCGTCGGCGTCGGATCCCGCGGCCGCACGACCGAACGAGTTCGTCGCCCCCCAGAGCGACGCGCGGCTCATCCGCTTTCGCTCGTTCATCGGCGCAGGCTCCACCGGCCTGGCGCTCCGCATCCGGCGCAGCACGATCCGCCCCGTGGTGCTCACGCTCAGCGTGAACGGCATCACCCGTTCGATCCCGCTCGAGATGTTCCTCGGCCAGAGCATCGTCGCGGGTGGCTGGAACGTGGCGGTCGGGAACGTGCAGTTCGACAGCTCGGTGCCGAACGAGACCGAGGCCTGTTACGTGCAGACCGGGACCATGCAAGGTGCATGGAGCTTCGTCGACGGCACGACGCTACAGGCGTTGACGGGCAGCGTCGCGCGCACGGGTGCTCCGAGCGAAGAGCTGCGGTTCACGGCGGGCGAGACGCGCGGACCCTACGGCAACTACACGGGGACGCTCGGCGGAGCGCCGCTTGTCGGCTTCTACGGCAAAGCCTCGGTCTTCGGCACCTTCGCGAAAGAGGGCCGCTTCATCGGACGCATCGACGGCGCGAACCAGGAGCTGTTCCTCGGCGCGTACGAGGGGGTAGCCGTGAACGGACGCGTCTTCCGGCGATCGTCTTGCGACGAGCCCGGCGCCGCGCAGAAGAACCTGTTTCGGTTCTGAAGGCACGAGGCGCCGGCACCGCCCCCCTCGCGGGTGGGGCTCAGCGGAGGCCGGAGCTCTCGCTTCCGCTCGGCGCCGGCTCGTCGGGCGGGCAGATCTCGGTGCCGGGGCACGTGTCGGAGCCGCTCGGCGTGCCGCCGCTTTCGCTGTCCGTCGGGCTCGGGCCCGGGCAGATCGTGATGTTCGAGATGCCGGAGGCGGCGGGGCCGGACGTGCCGTTCGGGTTCACCCAGGACGTCCCCGTGCCGTACGCCGTCCCGCCGCCCGACTTCACGGCGTAGGCGACGGCGCCGCCCGAGGAGAGCTGGAAGCCGACGTACTCGCCCTCGCCGTCCTTCTCGGTCCAGCCGACGAAGGTGACGGCCTGGCCTCCGGGCGAGACGACGAGGCCGGCCTCGCCGATGTCGCCGCCCTCGATGCGCACGCACCCGTCGGGCACCGGGCCCGTCGAGGGGATCGTCGTCGGATCGGCGACGCCGCCCGAGCCGCCACCCGAGACGCCACCTCCGCCGGCCTTCGCCTCGGAGCTCGCGGCGCCTTCACTCGTCGCGCGCCCTGCGCTCTGGCCGGTGTTCTCCGCGGCGTCACCGGCGTTGCAGGCGAAGAGGGTCGCGGCGGCGAGAACGAGGGAGAGGGTTCGCATGAGGACTCGTCGAGCACGCGCCGTGCTCGTCTTCGGCGCGGTCCCGGTCGCGCGGAGTGCCACCCGCATCGTCCGTCGAGATCCGGCGCCTGGCACGGCGGCCGACCAGGCATGGCAAGCGCCCGGGCCTGGGAGCTCGATCCATCGGCTGAGGGCGAGCGCACGCAGCGCGTCGGCCCGCTGTCGCCGGACCGCTGCGGCCTCTCTCAACGCGGGCACCACGGGCCGAGCGAGCTGCTGCACAGCGGGTCGAGCGGATGGCACGCGCAGCCGCTCGCGCCTGCGTCTGCGCTCTTCGCGGAGCCGGGGGACGCCTTCACGACGCGGCCGACGTGGGCGTGGAGACTCCTGCACGCCGTCGCCGCCGCGGTGCTGAGGTGGGCGTCCTCGGCGACCTTCGCGCAGTGGCGCGCGAGCGCGGCGCCCTCCGCCCGCCAGCGCTTGGTGGGTCCCTGTGCGACGTCCTCGAAGGAGACGCGGAGCGAGGGGTCCGTGCGCCACGCCGGCGGAAGGGTCGCGAGACCCTGTCGATCGAGCGAGGTCGCCCACCCGATCATGACGTCCGCCGCTTCGCTCATCGCCTCGACGCGGCCGGCGTCGGTCGCGTCCGGAGCGCTCGCCGCTCGCGCGTAGGCGGCGCTCGTGCGCTCGACGAGCGCCTGCGCGGTCGTGAAGGAGAGCAGCGCGGGCGCGCCGGCATCGGCCGCCCGCATCGTCCCTCGCGCGAGTCTGGCGCGCAGCGCGCGCGCGGCGGCGAGCTCCTCCGCGTGCCGTAGCGACGGATCACCGGCCGTGCTCCACACCGGCGACAGGTCGGGCGCGGGCACGTCCTCCGACGCGACGGCCGCGGGTGCGGCCTCGGCGATCTCGGCTTGCGAAGAGCCCTCCGGCGGCTCTCCCGCGTCGCGGTCCGGAACGATGATCTCCGCCGCGCGGGCCGGCGCCGCCTCTCGCGCCGCGCAGCCGTACGCCGCCGCTGCGAGCGCCGGACACCCGAGGACGACGGCCAAGGCTCTCGGCGCGCGGACCACGCCGCTAGGACTCACGTCCGCCCCTCCGCCTTGGGCACGCCGCCGCGCAAAAGGCCGCCGACTTCGGATAGGGTGCTTCGCCATGGTCGCCAGGGAAACCCAGGTCCGCGAGCTCCGTCAGACGTTCGAGAAGCGCGGCATCCGGAAGGTGAAGATCGGCGGCTTCGACATCGACGGCGTCCTCCGAGGCAAGTACGTCTCGCTCGACAAGTTCTGGGGCGTCGTCGACTCGGGGATGGGCTTCTGCGACGTGATCTTCGGCTGGGACATCGGCGACGTCCTCTACGACAACGCGAAGGTGACCGGCTGGGAGACGGGCTACCCAGACGCGCACGCCGTGCTCGATCTCTCGACCTTCCGGATCCCACCCGGGGAGCCCGACACGGCGGTGTTCCTCGTCGACTTCGTGGGCGAGGACGGCGTCCCGCATCCGGCCTGTCCGCGCTCGCTCCTGAAGACCGTGATCGCCCGCGCGGCGAAGATGGGCTTCCGCGCGCTCTTCTCCTGCGAGCTCGAGTTCTGGGTGTTCAAGGAGACGCCGGAGTCGCTGCGTGCGAAGAACTTCCACGGCCTCACGCCGATCTCCCCCGGCATGTTCGGGTACTCGTGGCTGCGCGAGGAGCAGAACCGCGATCTGTGCCACGCGATCCTCGACGAGATGTCGGCGTTCGATCTCGAGATCGAAGGGCTCCACACGGAGACCGGCCCAGGAGTCTACGAGGTCGCGATCAAGTACGACGACGTCCTCCGCGCCGCCGACAAGGCCGCTCTCTTCAAGACCGCCATGAAGAGCCTCGCTCACCGCCGCGGCCTCGCCGTCACGTTCATGGCGAAGTGGAGCCACGAGCTCCCCGGCTCGAGCGGCCACGTCCATCAGTCCCTCTGGTCGACGGGGAAGAAGGGGGCCAAGGAGACGAACGTGTTCTACGACGCGAAGGGCGAGGGGAAGCTCTCCGAGACCGCGCGACGCTACATCGCGGGCCAGGTCGCGCTCATGCCGGAGCTGACCGCGCTCTACTCGCCGACGGTGAACAGCTACAAGCGCTACGTGCCCGGCGTCTGGGCGCCGATGACGGCGTCTTGGGGCATCGAGAACCGCACGTGTGCGATCCGCACGATCCCCGGCAGCGCGAGCTCGACGCGCATCGAGTACCGCCAGCCCGCGGCCGATCTCAACCCGTACGTCGCGATGGCGACGTCCCTCGCGGCAGGGCTCCACGGGATCGAGAGGAAGCTCGTCCCACCGCCGCCCGCGAAGGGCGACAGCGATCGGACCAAGGGCCTCGCCCCGCTCCCGCGCACGCTCGAGGACGCGACCGCGCTCCTCGCCAAGAGCAAGGCGGCCCGGGCGATCCTCGGCGAGCCGTTCGTCGATCACTACATCCGCACCCGTGTGTGGGAGGTGCGCCAGTTCCGTCGTGCCGTCACGGACTGGGAGCTCGCGCGCTACTTCGAGTCGATCTGATTCGACGATGCGCCGCGCCGTCCTCACCCTCCTCGTCGGCGCCTCGCTCGCGGGCACCTCGTCCGCCGCGCGCGCGGCGGACGCCCCGCGCGAGGCGCAGCCGAAGGCCCCCAAGGTCAGCGCCGCCTTCGGCAAGGGCGTGACCGTCGCCGACGCGGACGGCGACGTGGAGCTCAACATCCGCGCCCGCGTCCAGCTCCAGGGCGCCGTCGAGACGAACGCCCCGGACGCGGACGGCGAGCGCGCCGCCGCCGACACCATGTTCCTCGTCCGGCGGATGCGCGTCGTCTTCCAGGGCCACGTCCTCCAGAAGGCCGTCCGCTACTACTTCCAGCTCGGCCTCTCGACGCGCGACATGGAGCCGGATCTCCTCGTCCCCGTCCGCGACGCCTACGTCGAGTGGCTCGGACTGCGCGACGTGAGCGTCCGCGCGGGCCAGATGAAGGTCCCGCACACCCGGGAGCGCGTGATCTCCTCGTCGAACCTCGAGCTCGTGGACCGCTCGAACGTGAACGCGGAGATGAACCTGGACCGCGACGTCGGCGTGGCCCTCTTCTCCAAGGACCTCTTCGGGGCGGGGAGACACCTCCGCTACACCGCCGGCGTGTTCGGGGGCGACGGCCGTAACCGCACCGCGAACCGCGCAGGTCTCCTCTGGGCCGCGCGCGTGGAGGCGCTCCCGTTCGGAGACTTCGAGGACTACGAGTTCGCCGATCTCGAGCGCGGGGAGAAGCCGAAGCTCTCGTTCGGCGTCGCGACGGCGTACAACCAGAGCACGGTCCGCGCGCTGTCGACGCTCGGCGACACGTTCACCACCGGCACGGTCGACTACCGGCATGCCTCGGCGGACGTCCACGCGAAGTGGAAGGGGCTCTCCATCTTCGGCGAAGCGGTCTACCGCAAGGCCGACGCGCTCGTCGTCGGGACGAAGGTGGGGAGTGACGGCGGGCTCGTCACCGAGCGCCCCCGCCCCGCCCTCGGCTACATGCTCCAGGTCGGCGCGACGCTCACGCGGAGCGTCGACATTGCGCTCCGCTACGGCGAGGTCCGCCCTCTCGACGGGGAGATCGTGAACCGCGACCGCGAGATCGGCGGCGGGGTCGGCTGGTACCCGCGCGGGCACAGCTTGAAGATCCAGGCGGACTACTTCCGTCTGATCCGCGACACGTCGACGTTCGACGACGTCGCGACCGACCGCGTGCGCGTGCAGACGCAGCTCTACTTCTGATCCACCGCCGGCGTCGCGGCGCGGAGGATGGCCGCGACGAGGCGCGCCTTCGTGAGCGGCTTGCGCACGACGGCGATGTCGTCCGGCACGCTCGACGAAAACGGCAGCGCCGTCATGACGACGACCGGCACCTCGCGGAGCCTCGGAGCCTCGCGGATCGCACGGATCAGGGCCCACCCGTCCACGTCCGGCATCATCAGGTCCGTGAGCACCACAGCGGGGAGATGCTCCGCTCGACGGAGGTGCTCGAGGGCGTCCGTGCCGTCCCCGAAGGCGACGTGGGGGATCCCCACCTCGTCGAGGATCTCCACCACCTGCGCCAGCACGGCCGGCGTGTCGTCGACGACGAGCACGTAGAAGGGCGTGCGGTGGGCCATCCGGCGGATGGCTCCCAGCAGATCGCGCGCCAACCCCGTGCGACGGAGAAGCCGCGCGCAAGAGGCGTGCTCGACCGGAAGACTTCCGGATCGACCCGGAAATTTTCCGGATCGACCCCGTTTGCCGGAGCGCCGGGGGCGTGGGTAGAGTCCGAGCATGACCTCGCCTCGCGATCGCGCCGAGCACGTGGTGCTCGTCGTCGACGACGATCCCGCGATGGCGGCGATGGTGGCGGAGGGCCTCTCCGACCTCGGGTGGTCGACCCGGACGGCGAGCCGCGCGGACGCTGCGACGAGCGCGGTCCGCGACCCGTCGGTCGACGTGCTCGTGACCGACCTCCGCATGCCCGGGGTCGACGGCATCGAGCTCCTCGCGCTCTCGAAGACGATCGCGCCGGAGCGCCCCGTGGTCGTCATGACCGCCTTCGGCGCGATCGACACCGCCGTCGAGTCGCTCCGGAAGGGCGCGTACCACTACCTTCTCAAGCCGTTCAAGGTCGCCGAGCTCGATCTCTTCGTCGAGCGAGCGCTCGCGGAGCGCGAGCTCCGCCGGGAGGCGCGGTCGCTCAAGCGCGCGCTCGGGGAGAAGTATGCGCCCTCGAGCCTCGTCGCGGAGAGCGACGGCATGCGCGAGGTCAAGGCGCTCGTCGAGCGCGTCGCCGACGCCGGCGTGTCCGTCCTCTTCACCGGGGAGACCGGCACCGGGAAGGGCCTCGTCGCGCGGGTGCTCCACGGGATCGGGACGCGCGCGGCGGCGCCGTTCGTGTCGCTCAACTGCGCGGCGCTCCCGGAGACGCTCCTGGAGAGCGAGCTCTTCGGGCACGTGAAGGGCGCCTTCACGGGCGCGACGACGACGCGGCCCGGTCTCTTCGTGGAGGCCGACGGCGGCACCCTCTTCCTCGACGAGATCGGCGACATGTCCCCGGCGTTGCAGGCGAAGCTCCTCGACGTCCTCGAACGCCGCGTCGTGAGGGCCGTGGGAGCGGCCCGCGAGCGGGAGGTCGACGTGCGCATCGTCGCCGCCACGCACCGCGATCTCCGGGCTCGCGCAGCCCAGTCTCTCTTTCGCGAGGATCTGCTCTACCGACTCGAAGGCGTCGCCATCGAGATCCCACCCTTGCGCCAGCGGAGAGACGACATTCCGGCGCTCGTCACGAGGTTCGTGGACGCGGCGCGGGCGGCGAACCCTCGCTCGAGCGTGACGCGCTTCGCGCGCGACGCGATGGATCGCATCCTCGACTACGCGTGGCCCGGGAACGTCCGCGAGCTCGAGCACGCCGTCGCGCGAGCGATCCTGCTCGGCCGGGGGCCGGAGGCCGAGCTCGGCGACCTCCCCCCCTCGGTCGCGCGCCGGCGCGAGGCGCGCGACGTCATCGACTTCGGAGACACGGTCATCCCCGTCCGCGAGCTCCAGCGACGTTACGCGGCCTGGGCCCTCGAGCGCGGCGGCGGACGGAAAGCGGTCACGTGCGAGCGCCTCGGCATCGACGGCAAGACCCTCAACAAGTGGCTGAGCACCGACGAAGGCGAGGGATAGACGGGTTGGCCGCGCTCCTCGGACTACGGCGGTACGCGCTCCACATCGCGACGGTCCTGGCGCTCGGCCTCGTGCTCGCCGCCGCCGGCTGGTCCGCGGCGAACGAGCGCGAGGCGGCGATCGACGATCTCTCGCACGAGCAGGCGGTCCTGGCGACGGCGGTGGCGGCGGTCTTCGAGCATCGCCTCGCCGACCGGGCCTCGCGCGAGTCGGGGACCGAGCCTCCGCCGCGCGGGCCCCTCACGGACGTGGAGGCGATCGAGCTGCTCGGCGGCGCGAGACGGCTCGAGGATCGAGGCGAGCTGATGGTCCTCGTGGCGCGGCCGGGTGAGCGCGGCTTCCTCACTACCGACGCGCGCGTCATCCCGTCGATGCGTCTCCACGCGGCGGCGGAGGCGCGCGCGAGCACCGTGACCCTGCCGCGGGACGAGGCCGTGTCCTTCGGGCTGCCGCCGCGTCGCGCGGTGGCGGGCATCGCCACCGTCTCTCCGACCGAGGTGGCTGGCGAGCGGCCACGAGGCCGGTGGACGGTCGTGGTGATGGCGTCGACCGCGCGCGTGCGCTCGCGTGAGGACCACGAGGAGCGGCGGCTGGCGGTCACGGTCTTCGTCGCGGCCGCGGTCGTCACCGCCTTCGGCGCGCTGGCCCGACGACGTCAGCGCGCGGCGCTCGAGATCGAGCGCCGGACGGCGATCGCGATCGTCGAGGGGGAGAAGGACGCCGCCCTCGCGCGTGCCGAGAAGATGGCCGCGCTCGCGGCGCTGTCGACCGGCATCGCGCACGAGGTCGGGACGCCGCTCTCCGTCATCGTGGGCCGGGTCGAGCAGGTGCTCGCTCGGGTTCCCGACGACGAACGGGCGAGACAAGCGCTCGGGATCGTCGTCGAGCAGGTCGAGCGCATCCAGCGCATCGTGCGCGGTTGTCTCGCGCTCGCGCGTGGGGAGGCGCCGCTCCTCGTCCGGGCGTCGCCCGAGAAACTGGCGGAACGAGCCGTGGACCTCGTCCGGCACCGCTTCGACAAGGCGGACGTCGTCCTCGTCATCCGGGCGGACGCGGACCTCCCCGAGGTCTCTTGCGACCCGTCGCTCTTCGAGCAGGCCCTCGTGAACGTCTTGCTCAACGCGTGCCACGCGTCGCCGCCCGGGTCGGAGGTCGTGCTGTCCGTCTCGCCCGCCGGCAGGCACGCGCTCTTCGCCGTGGAAGACGAGGGGAGCGGCATCTCCCCCGACGTCGCGGAGCAGGCGACGGAGCCGTTCTTCAGCACGCGACGGGAGCAAGGTGGCTCGGGGCTGGGGCTCACCATCGCGCGCGAGATCGTCACCCATCACGGCGGCGAGCTCACCATCGGTCGTCGCGAGGACCGCAGCGGGACGCGCGCGACGCTCACCGTCCTCATCGCTTGATCCGGCGGCGAAGCGGGTCGCGAGGCGGAGGGATTCCGTTTCGCGCGCGAGGAGAGGCCGGATCTCCGGGTGAAAGGCATGGAACGGAACGTGCTGGACAGGTCGCCCATGCCTTCGCCTCCCCCCCTCCGGAGAGGCGGCCTCGGCCTCCTGGTCGGGTGCCTCTTCGCGACGAGACTCGCCGCGGCGCAGCCCGAGGGGGGCGCGCCGCCGGTCCGTGCGATGACGCTCGAGCAATCGCTCGCGTACGCGCGTGCGCATCACCCGGCCGAGGTCGCATCCCGCGCCCGCATCGAGGCCGCCCTCCGAGAGGCCGACGCCGTGTCGGCGCAGTGGCTCCCTCGCGTCGGCGCGTTCGCGCAGATCGTCGGATCGACGGTGAACAACTCGACGACGACGATGCTCTCGAGCCCCACCGTCGACATCCCTCGCATCGGCGCGACGCGGGTCGACCGCACCGCCGACATGACCCCCTACGCATCGACCGCCGTGGCCGTCGGTCTCCGGCAGGAGCTCTTCGACTTCGGACGCATCGCCGCGGAGCGCGCGGCCGCGACGGGTCTCGCCGACGTCGAGCGTCAGCGCGCGCGAGGTGTCGAGATCGACACGAGCTTCGCGGTGACGCAGTCGTTCTTCGCGGTCCAGTCCGCCCGCGCGGTCGCGCAGGCGTCTCGCAGCGCGTTCGTGCGGGCGGTCGCGCACCGCGATCTCGCCCGCGCGAACGTGGCGAGCGGGATGAGGCCGCCGATCGAGCTCACGCGCTCCGAGGCCGACGTCGCGCGCTACGAGGCGGGCACCGTCCGGGCGGAGGGCGCGCTCCACGTCGCGCGCAGCGTCTTCGCCGCGGCGGTCGGCGTCGCCGACGACGAGCTCGACGCGAGCGGCGACGACGCCGCCAACCTGGACCTCCCTTCGTTCGACGAGCTCGCGCAGAAGCTCGCCGGGACACCGCTCGCGCGCGAGGCCCAGGCCCGCCTGGATGCGCAGCGGGGCGAGACGCGGAGGCTCGAGGCGCAGACGCGCCCGAACCTCTTCGCCACCGCAGCCGTCAGCTCGCGCGCGGGCGGAGCCCCGCCGAACGCCGGCACGGTCTCGGTGGGAGACGGGTTTCTGCCGATCGTCCCGAACTACGACGTCGGCTTGATGCTCGCGTGGCCGCTCCTCGATCCCACCTTCGGGCGCCGCGCGGACGCTTCGCGCGCGAGAGAGACCTCCCTCGGCGCGGAGGCCTCCGTCGCGCTCCGCAACCAGCGCGCCCTTCTCGCTACGGCGTGGCGCGAGGCGGAGACGAGCGCGCGGTCCCTCGACGCCCTCGCCCGAGCCGAGGCCGCGGCCCGCGCGAACCTCGATCAGGCCGAGCAGCGCTTTCGGGTCGGCCTCGGCACGTCGACCGAGCTCGCCGATGCGCAAGCGCTGCGCACCGAAGCCGAGGTCCAGCTCGCCGTGGCGCGCTTCCAGGCGCGTCGCGCGCGCGCGAGTCTCGACCGCATCGTCCAGGAGTCCCGATGAGTCACGCCGACGAGCCCTTCGCGAAAGTGTCTCCTGTCTCGCCGAGGCGCTGGGTCATCCCCCTCGGCATCTCCGCGGTCGTGGGGCTCGTGCTCGGCGGCGGCGGGCTCCTCCTCCATCGCGCGGAGGCCGGCGTGAACAAGGCGGCGCTCGCCGACGAGCCGAAGGGCGTCACGGTCGTCCTCGCGAAGGAGGCCACGTTCCGCCCGACGAGACGCTACGTCGGCACGCTGGAGCCGTGGCAGTCGGCCCGCGTCGGACCGCAGCTCGCGTCGGGCTTCGTCGACACGGTCCTGGTCAGACCCGGCGCGATCGTCAAGCGCGGCGACGTCCTCGCGACCCTCGACTGTCGCAACGCGTCGATGGGGAACCAGGCCGTCGCCGCGCAGGCTCGCGCCCTCGAAGCACGCCAGAAGGCTGCGACGCGCGAGGCGTCGCGCCTCGGCGAGCTCCTCGAGGGAGGCTACGTCGCGCCGAACGAAGTCGAGCAGAAGCTAGCCGCCAACGCCGCGAACGAAGCCCAGATCCAGGCGCTCCTCGCCCAGGCCGCCGGCAAGTCGCTCGAGGTCTCGGACTGTGTCCTCCGTGCTCCCTTCGACGGCGAGGTCGCGACGCGCCTGGCGGACCCCGGGGCCTTCCTCCGGCCCGGGACGGCGATCGTCTACCTCGTCGATCGCTCGATCGTCCGGCTCGCCGCCGACGTCCCGGAGATCGACCTCGGGGCCGTCGCCCCGAAGAGCACGGTGAAGATCAAGCTCCTCGCGACGGGCGTGGAGACGGCGGGCGAGGTCGCGCGGCGCGCCCCCGCGGCGGATCCCGGGACCCGCACGGTCCACTTCGAGGTCGATCTCCCGAACGAGAAGCGTGACCTCCCCGTCGGCACGACCGCGGAGATCCGCGTCGACGTCGGCGAGCTCTCGCCGGCGACGGAGATCCCGCTCGCCTCCGCCAAGGTGAAGGGCACGAGCGCGACGGTCTTCGTCGTCGAGGACTCCGTCGCCAAGCAGGTCGTCGTGCGGGTGCTCGGAGAGCGGGGGGGGAGCCTCTTCGTCGAGCGAAAGCTCGCCCCGGGCACGTCCGTCGTGACGCAGGGCCGGTCGCTGCTCGCGAGCGGAGACCACGTCTCGGCGCGCGTCGAGGAGACGAAGCCGTGACGCGGCTCGCGCTGAAGAACCCCATCTTCGTCCTGATGCTCTGCATCGCGCTCGTCGTCTTCGCGGGCGTCGTGACGCCGCGCATGAGCGTGGACACGTTCCCCGAGCTCTCGCCGCCCGTGCTCGTCATCGGCACGAAGGCCTCCGGGATGGGGCCTAGCGACGTGGAGAAGACCCTCACCTGGCGCCTCGAGAAGGCCGTCTCGGCGACGCCGGGTGTCGATCACGTCGAGAGCGTGTCGCGCAGCGGCCTCAGCATCATCTTCGTCTGGCTGAAGTGGGGGACGGATCTGAACGCCGCGCAGTCGGTCGTCCAGCAGCAGGTCGCCTTCGCGATGTCGTCCGTCCCGAAGACGCTCGGAATCATCCCCCCGTTCATCCTCCAGTACGACCCGTCCAACGCACCCGTCATGCAGATCGCGGTCTACGGCGGGGGGCTCTCCGCGGCGCAGCTCTACGACTATGCGGCGAACGTCGTCGAGCCTCTCGTCGAGGGCATCGCCGGGGTCGCGAGCGCGTCCCCCAACGGCGGCAAGGAGCGCCAGATCAACGTCATCGTCGACCCCGTCCGGGCGGCGGCGCGGGGCCTCACGTCGACCGACATCGCGAAGGCCGTCGAGCGCGCGAACGCGCTCCTCCCTTCGGGACGGATGAACCCCGACACCTTCTCTGCGAATGTCTACACGAACGCAGTCCCGAAGGCCGTGGCCGACATCGGTGACGCCGTCGTGAAGATGCAGGGCGGCGTTCCGGTGCTCATCCGCGACGTCGCCACGATCGAGGACGGCGGATCGAAGGACGCCCAGGCGGTCACGATCAACGGCGAGAAGGGCGTGTACCTCAACGTGCTCCGCGTCCCGGGCGGAAACGTCGTCGCCATCAACGATCAGATCAAGCAGATCGTCTCGAACCTGAAGGACCTGCCTCCCGGCGTCCACCTGGAGCCCATCTTCGACCAGTCGACCTTCGTGCGGTCCACGATCGAGGGGCTCCAGAAGGAGATCTTCCAGGCGCTCGTCCTCATCGGGCTCGTCATCCTCCTCTTCCTCCAGAGCCCGCGCTCCGTCCTCATCTCGGCGATCTCGGTCCCTGTCTCCTTCTCCATCATCCTCATCGTCCTCTACGCGACGGGGCAGAGCCTGAACGCCTTCACGCTCGGTGGCCTCACGCTCTCGATGGGGCCGCTCGTCGACATCAGCGTCGTCGTCCTCGAGTCGATCCACCGGAACGGGCACGGGCGGAGTCGCGCGCTCGCCGCGCTCACCGGCGCGAACAGCGTCGCGATCCCCGCTCTCGCAGCGACGCTCGCGACCCTGGCGGTCCTCCTGCCGGTCGCGCTCCTCGCCGGCCTCGCGAAGAAGCTCTTCGTGCCGCTGGCGCTCACCGTCGCGACGGGAATGATCGCCGGCTACCTCGTCTCGATGATCGTCACGCCCGTCGCGTGCCGCTACCTCCTCCCGAAGACGCACAAGGAGCCGGGACGCCTGGCGGGCGCCGTGCAGCGCGCGGTGGCGAAGGTCGGGAGCGGCTACGCCGACCTGCTCCGCGTCGTCCTCCCGTATCGGATGTGGGTGGCGGGAGCCGCCGTCGTCCTCGTCGCGGCGAGCGGATGGGCCGCTGCGCGGCTGCCGACGACGTTCTTCCCCGACATCGACGAGTCGATGGAGCGCGTCTACGTGCGCTTCACGGCAGGGACCTCTCTCGAGGAGGCCTCCGCGAAGACGGTCGCGATCGCGAAGACGCTCGAGCAGAAGCTCCCTCCCGGCACCGTGAAGCTCGTCCTCACCAACGTCGGTTCGCCGAGCAAGGCGCGCTCGGCGATGACGAGCCCGAACATGGGGCCGCACCAGGGCTTCGTCCGCGTCGAGCTCACGGAGGCCGGAAAGCGCGAGCTCGGTCAGCGCGAGCTCTCGGACATGATGCGGGAGATCCTCGAGCACTCCTACCCGGGCGTCGACTTCCTCCAGGCGCCCGGCGGGCTCGTCGCGAGCGTCTTCTCGAACGGATACATCGCGCCGCTCGTCGTCGAGGTGAAGGGGAGCGACCTCGACGGGATGCTCGATGCGTCGCGGAAGGTGGCCGAGGTGGCGCGCCGCGTACCCGGCATCCGCGACGTCTATCTCCGCCTCGAGAACGACTACCCGGAGATGCGCGTCACGACGGATCGCGAGACGGCGGGCCTCGTCGGCGTGTCGGCGCGCGACGCGGCCCAGACGACGCTCGAGGCGACGCTCGGCAACGTCAACACCCCTGCGGTCTGGACGGACCAGAACAACGGCCAGTCGTACTACGTCGTCACCTACTACGACGACCAGGTCGTCAAGGACATGGCCACGCTGGGCGAAGTGCCCGTCCGCGTGGCGGCGAACGGGACGACCGTGACGCTCGGCGCCTACGGCAACATCGAGCGCGCCACGGGTCCGGTCCTCGTCACGCGCAACCAGCTCACCCGCGTCGCGCACGTCTACATGCAGACGGAGCGGCGTGACATCGGGAGCGCGGCCGCCGAGCTGGAGAGACGCCTCCGCGCCGACCCGACCACGAAGGACGTTCCCTTCTCGTTCGTCGGGCAGATCGAGCTCATGCGAACCACGTTCTCCGGGCTCGGCGGCGCGCTCGGCCTCGCCGTCATGGTCGTCTTCATGATCATGGCGACGCAGTTCAAGTCGCTCCGGCTGCCGTTCGTCATGCTCTTCACGATCCCCGTCTCGCTCGTCGGCATCGTCCTCGCGCTCCTCGCCGCCGGGCAGGGGTTCTCGATCACCGCGCTGATGGGGGTGCTCATGGTGATCGGCATCGCCGTCTCGAACGGCATCCTCATGGTCGACCACGCGAATCGCGAGCTCGCGGGGGGGATGGCCCCGGCGGAGGCGGTCGTCGACGCGGCGCGCGTGCGCTTCACCCCGATCGCGATGACCAGCCTCGCGACCATCTTCGGGCTGCTCCCGACGGCGCTCGGGCTGGACGAGGCCTCGGCCGCGAACCAGCCGCTGGCGCTCGCCGTCGTCGGGGGCCTCCTCTCCTCGACGTTCCTCTCCCTCTTCCTCGTGCCGGCGATGTTCACGTTCCTCGCGAAGCCCGCCTCGCGCGACCCGGAGGACGCCGTCCTCGACGACCCGACCTCCGGTCATCTGGAGATCGACCCCGACGGTCACGTCGTGGCGGCGGAGTGACCGTCAATAGAACTGGACGTTGAGCCCGAACGCGCCGCCGAGCGCGTTCGTGCCGTCGACGTGCACCGGCGTCGCCTCGGCGTAGAGGGAGAGCCCCCACTCGCGGTCGAGGTGCACGTTCCACCCGACGCGCCCGGTCGCGGCGATGCCGAAGGTCGCCGGGGCCCCCGCGCGTTCGGCAGCCGGCATGTAGGGGTTGTTGAAGAGCATCCCGAGCCCGAGACCGCCGCTCACGAAGACGCGATCGGTCAGGAAGACCTGCGCGGAGAGACCGTAGAAGGCGAGCACCGTCTGCTCGATCCCGAAGCCGCGATCGCGGAACGTGCTCGTCCCCGTGGCGCGGAACGAGAGGGCGAGGTCGCGCGAGACGAACCCGCCGACCCCGAGGTTGATGGGCGCCAGCCCGATGGGCGCCGTGGCGGCATAGGTCGGCGCGCTGTCGAAGGTCGTGTGCGACAGGCCGACCCCGAGCTCGACGGTCAGGCCGCGGCGAGAAGGTCCGAGCGTCACGTTCGGCACGCGCGGAGGAGGTGTGTATGCGTAGGCCTCGGGAGGCTCCGCGGCGACGGCGGGCGGCGCCGTCTGGGCGGAGGCACCGCGGGGAAGAACGAAGGCGACGAGGAAGAGGCAGAGCGGGAGGAGGAGAGCGAAACGCGACGATGGCACGGGCATGCGTTCGGACCGCGCGCGTCGCAGGCGTGACGAGCGCGGGCTCAGCTCCTGGGATCACGAACCGTGCCGTACGGTGGGTGCTCGATTCATGCGCTCTGCAGCGATGTCGCGACCTTCGCGTGAACGCCGGTTCGCGTCGCGCGCGTGCCTACGGACGAGGTCTGGAGTCGCGTCGGGCGCGCCCGGCTCGCCGAACGACGACGGAGTCAACGCGGCGACGTCAGCAGCGCGCGCGCAGGCTCCGAGAGGAGGACGTCGCGCACGCGTAGGTCGGGGTCGGCGCCGCGGTCGATCCACGCCGCGAGGAGCTCCGCCATGCCCGCGGGCGGCTCCTTTCGACTGCCGGGCGGCATGTGCTCGTCGTCGTCGTCGGGTAGATGCATGCGGGTGACGACGAGGCTTTTCGCGCTGCTGCGCGCCACGTAGCCAGGACCGTGCTTTCCCCCGGCGCGCATCGCCTCGAGCGTGTCGAGCCGCAGGCGGCCCTTCGAGCGACGCTCGCCGTGACACTCGACGCAGTGGGTGTCGAGGAGAGGCTGGAGGACGTCCGCGAGCACCTTCACGTCGCTCCCCGGGGGACCGGACGGAGCCGTCGGTGCGACGGCCGTCGGAGGCGCGTCGCCGCCCAGGTAGCCCTCGCCGTGGGTGAGGGTCCCGCCGAAGTGAGCGCCCACCGTCATCAGCGCCGCCGTGAGGACGAGGAGCCCGCGAAACGCGCCGTCGAACCGCCCGCGTGCGAAGGCGGCGGCGGCGCATGCCGTGAGGGACGCCATCGTCACCCAACGATGGAGGGCGAGGTGCCTCGGAGCGTGGCCGCCGCCTGCGGCGAGGAGGACGCCGAGGACGAATGCCAAGGCCGCGCTCACGAAGAGGAGGGGGACGGCGAGATCGAGCGCGGCCGCGGTCCGCGCGCGCTCGCGCGGGCTCGCCACGGAGAGCGCCTCCAGCAGCACCACGAGGACGAGCGCGCCGAGCGGGAGGTGGAGCGCGAGGACGTGGAAGCGACCGAGCACGTCGGTGAGGCCCCCCGCCCGCGTGGCGCTGCCCGGCGGCAGCGCGAACGCGAGGGCCGTCGCGGAGGCGACGACCGCCGCCGCAGCTTTCCACCCGATGAGACGCACGGCGCGGTCGGGAGAGAGGGGAGCTTCCGTCGGCACGTGCGCCGAGCGTAGCGCGAACCGCGTCTTTCCGGCTCCTCGAGACCGAGCTAGCCTGCTCGGTCGCATGAGCATCGTGACCTGGAGCTTTCCGACCACCATCGTCTTCGGCAACGGCAGCCTCACCAAGCTCCCCGACCACGTGAGGCGTGCGTCCGGGACGCGCGCGCTCGTCGTCTGCGACCCCGGCGTCGTCCGCGCGGGCATCGCAGAGCGGGTGAAGCGCGTGCTCGAGGGGGCCGGGATCGCCGCCGCGATCTTCGATCGGGTCGCTCCGAACCCCGTCGAGGAGAACGTCTTCGAGGGTGCGGCGGCGTTCAAGGCGCACGGCGCGGACGTCGTCGTCTCGGTCGGCGGGGGTGCCCCGCTCGACACCGGCAAGCTCATCGCCCTTCGCACGACGCACGAGCGGCCGCTCCACGAGTACGACGACGCGATCGGCGGTGACGCCCACATCACGTCGAACGTCCCGCCGATCCTCACCGTCCCGACCACGGCGGGCACCGGGAGCGAGGTCGGGCGCTCCGGCGTCGTGACGTTGAAGGCGACGGGTCGGAAGACGGTCATCTTCAGCCCGTACCTCCTCGCGAAGGCGGCGATCCTCGACCCCGAGCTCACGACGAGCATGCCCGCGCGCGTGACGGCGGCGACCGGGTTCGATGCGCTCACGCACAACATCGAGGCGTACCTCTCGCTCGGGGATCACCCGATGGCGGACGGCATCGCGCTCGCGGGCGTCGAGCTCTGCGCGAAGTACCTCCAGACCGCGGTCGAGAACGGGGCCGACCTCGAAGCGCGCGGCGGGATGATGAAGGCGGCGATGATGGGCGCTGTCGCGTTCCAGAAGGGGCTCGGCGTCTGCCACTCGCTCGCGCACCCACTCTCGAGCGAGAAGGACATGCACCACGGCCTCGCGAACGCGCTCTGTCTCCCTGCGGTCATGGACTTCAACAACATCACCGTCCCCGATCGCATCGAACGCGTACGTCGCGTCGTCGACGTGACGGCGACGAGCCTCTCGAACGCGATCCGCTCGCTCCGCGAGAAGGTCGGGCTCCCGAGCGGCCTCGGCGCCGAGGGCGTGACGAAGGCGGACATCGGCAAGCTCGCGGACAAGGCGATGGAAGACGCGTGCCACCGGTCGAACCCGCGTCCCTGCACCCGCGAGGACATGATGAAGCTCTACGACGTCTCCCTGTGACGAAGAAGGTCGTCCTGGTCTGAGGTCTCGGCACCGGCATCTCCGATGCCGTCGCGCGAAGGTTCGGCGAGGAAGGTCATGCCGTCGCGATCGTCGCGCGGAACGGCGTCTACGCGATGGGATCACCGGTTCGCAGCTTCAATGAAGAAGTGATGAAGTGGACCAACCGCCTCGTCGAGGACACCAAAGTCGGCACATGAGCACACCATGGACACACTGATCTGGACCTTCAGCCCGGTAGCGCATGCGGCCAACCTGTACGAGCTCAGGGGGCTCGACAAATCCTTCCGGCTCTCAAGGGGCGTGCCGCTGCTCGCGGGGTTTCCGTCCGACGTGGCGTTCCACATGAACCCCGATTTCCCGGACGACCTGGTGCTGCCCGACTGCGCGGACAACGTGAAGGACGCGGTGCTGGTCTCGGAGCGCGTGCACCGGTTCCTGCTGGAACTCGGTCTCCCGAAGGTGGAGTTCCTGCCGGTGTCGATCATCGACCACAAGGGCCGCGTGGCGAGCCGAAGCCACGTGATCGTGCACCCCATCGAGCCCGTGCCCTGCATCGACCTTCAGGATTCGGTCTACGTGCGCAGCGAGATCGTGGCCGACAAGCTGCAGGACGTGACCCGGCTCGTGCTGGACCCGTCGCGCGTGCCCGCGGATCGGCCGATCTTCAAGGCGCAGGGTCTTGCGCGCGCGACCTTCGTGCACCGCGAGCTAGCGCAGGCGATCAGCCGCGAGGGCTTTTCGGGCGTAGGCTGGATCGAGATCGACCGGTTCAGGAACTGAGGGTCTTCGGCGCGCAGCATGAGGCTCGGCGACCAGTTCGAGGCCATGGCGTACGACATCGCCTTCTGACTCAGCCCTTCACGAATCTCGAATAACGGCTCGATGACCTCGGCGAGGTTTGCGTGAACATGCGCGCCTAGCTGCGTGGGGCGGCCATCGTTTCGCTGCTCGCACGCTCGGGATGCCCAGGCGTTTCGACTGGCGTGTGTGTCGGAGAACTCCGCGCCGTGCTCGTTCACGAGCCGGTAGAGCACCTTCGCGTGCGGGCGCGCGCGGCCTCGACTGCCCGGGGCTCGTCCGTCAGGGCGTCCGCTCGTTCCAGCGCGGATCCGGCGCGGCCGCGATGTCCTCGATCACGTCGTCGACCTCCGGGGCGGCGCCCTCGCCCCGCTGCTGCTCGCGCATCGCGGCGAGCCCCATCTCGAGGCGCCGCCGCTGTTCGAGCGCCGCCCAGGTCATGCCCTTCAAGGGGGTCTTCCGCGGCCGCAGGATCCAGCGCGGTCGGGCGTCGAACCCCGCCATGCCGGTGTGCTCGCGCTCCTCGAGCCGCGACGCGACGAAGTAGTTCTCCGCCATCGCCTCGTCGATGTCGCGGCACCCGCGCTGCCGGCAGTGCACCTCGAACGGCGCGTCGACGAAGATGCCGGCGTAGCGGCGCTCGCGGAGCGCCGCGAGGTGATCGGCGGGTGCGGGGTCGCCCGCGCGGAGGACGTCGAAGAGGGCGGCCGAGTGGTAGTGCATCCGCTTCGTCAGGTTGCCCACCGGCGTGACGACGACGTCGCCCTCCTTCTCGAGCGAACGGACGGCCGCCTCGAGCTTGGCCTTGTCCCGCACGTCCGACGGGCCCGGCGCGACGTCGTTGGGATCGAACACGAGGCCGAGGAGCTGGAGCCCGACGAGCGCGAGGGCGCCGGCCTCGACGAGGGGCCCGCCCTTCGACGAGGCTCGCGTGGCGGCGGCGGCGGCGGCGGCGCAGCCGAGGGGGGTCCACGCGAGCAGCACGTTCTGCCAGCCGCCGCGATGCGCGCGGAGCGAGAAGGACGCCGCGAGGAGCGCGACGAGGAGGACGGCCATCGTCGTGCTCTTCCAGGTCGTCGTGTCGGCGGGCTCCTCGCCGCGCCGGCGCGCGAGGAGCGCGCGTGCCTCCCAGACGATGAGTGCGAAGCTGCCGCCGGCGAGGACGAAGGCCTTCGGGAGATCGGTGATGAAGAACACCGAGAGGAGCGCGGGCTCGATCCCGTGTGAGCCCGGGAGCTTCATGCAGTAATACCGCCACCACCCGCCGGTCGTGATCTCGAGGTAGCCCGCGAGGAGGACGAGGACGGCCCCGCCGGCCGCGCCGAGGACGAGCGCGCGCCGCCTCTCCCCGGACAGGAGGAGCCCGGCGAAGGCGCCCGCGAACGCGAAGAGGCCTGGCTGCTTCGCGAAGAACGAGAGGCCGAGAACGGCGCCGGCGATCGCCGTCCGCGCGTGCGTCTCGCCCCCGAGCAAGGTGGCGACGCCGGCGACGACCAGCGCGCTCCCGAGGGGATCGACCCGCTCCAGATCGAAGAAGAAGAGCGTCAGCGAGAAGCACGCGACGTGGAGGAGGACGGAGACGGCGCTCCACCAGCGATCGGCCCCGAGGCTCCGCGCGAGGCGATGCACACAGACCCCCGCCGAGGCCGTCGCGAGCACCGACACGACCTTGCACGCGACGAACGTGGACGTCACGCGCGCGAGGGCAGCCGAGAGCCAGTAGTAGAGCGGCGGGTAGAGGAACGAGATGAACTCGCCCGACGGCGGCGCGTAGATCGGGAGGCCCGCCTTCACGCGGTCGACGGTGTCGCGGATCGAGCCGGTCATCCACTCGGCGTCGACGGGGTACGCGAAGCGCAGAGAGACGACGTAGAGCAAGAGGCCGACGTGGGCGACCCCGAGGAGGAGGACGATGATGCGGAGCGCGCGCACGACCGCCGTCTCCCTACCATGGAGACGTCACGGCCAGTAAGGCCGCGGCGGCGCGAGCGAGTCGGGCTGGGGGAGGAGCGGCGGGGCCACGCGGAAGCCGTCGAAGTTGTCGGGCGGCGGCTCGTCGGCGCGCGAGGCGAACGGCGCCGGATCGTAGGGGACGAGCGTGTCCTTCTCGCGTCGCCCGTGGTCCGTGTAGAGCCACAGGGTGCGGTCGGGGAAGCGCCTACGGAGCTCGTCCACGAGGGCAGGGTGGAACTTGGCGAACACGACGTCGCCCGCGTCGCGGAGATCGACCGGGTTCTCGGCGAGCGCCGCGAGCGCGCGGATGTTGAGCATCCACATGGCGCCGTCGGGCACGATCGCGGTCCACCCGAGCTTCGGGTTGTAGAGGTCGTCGGGTCCGAAGGCGACCATGACCAGCGCCCGACCGCCCTTCCACGTGTCGACGAGGCGCGCGTAGCGATCGTCGACGGCCCAGTACCCCCACACGGGGTCTTTGATCTCGGTCCAGGTGCGGCGATACGCGAAGGCGTTCCACGCCGTCGTGACGACGAGGAGCCCGACGACGACGCGGCGGCGCAGCGCCTCGCCCCGCGCGATCCCCACCGCGCCGAGCGCGACGACGATCACCGTCGCGGGGAGGGCGCTCTGGTAGAACCGCGCGCCGAAGCAGGTCCCGCCGTGCCAGTAGAGCGCGTAGAGGAGGATCGAGAGGACGGGGACGAGGACGAAGAGGCCCGACCGACGGCGCGTCTCCTTCCGCGCGAGGGCCGACACGAGGCCGACGACGAGGAGCGGACCGCAGGCGAGGAGGAGCCACGCGGTCATGTTGTCGCCGAGGTTCGAGAGCGCGTTCGCGATCGTGTGACGCGCGTCGTGCACGGTGAGATCGCAGCCGTGGCCGGCGCCGAGCCCGAGCGCGTTGCAGCCCTTCCGGTACTGGAAGAAGGGGAGATCGGCCGGCGCGAGGTGCTCGTCGAAGTAGGCCATCTGCGGGAAGCGGAGCGCCGAGCCGGTGAGCGCGTGATTGAACGCGAGCAGGCCGATCGTCGGAGGCAGCGCCGCGAGCCCGGCCGCGAGCACCTGCCGGACCGTGGCGCGGAGGGAGAGCACCTCTGCGCGCGCCGCGAGGAGGATCCCGAGGGCGAGAAACGCGCCGAGGATCGTCCCACACAGCGGCCGTGTGGCGGCGGCGATCCCGAGCGCGAGGCCGGCGGCGGCGGCGAGCGACACCCGTGGCGGCGCCTCCCCGACCTCGCGGATCACGAGCTCGGCGACGAAGACCAGGATGACCGCCGCCGCGCAGGCGACGAGCGCGTGCGACATGCGGCTCGCCGCGAGGAGCACGGCCTGCGGGCTCATCGCGTAGAGCGCGGCGGCGACCGCGGCGACGAGCGGCCCGCCGGCGCGTCGTCCCGCTCGCCCGACGAGGAGGACGGTCGTGCCGTGGAGGAGCGGGTTCACCCACGCGGCGAGCCCGACCTTCTCGCCGATCGCGAGGACGGCGGGCCATCCCGGGGGGAAAATCCCGTAGCGCGCGCCGCGGTCCTCGAGGAACCACGTCGTGAAGGCGGCGCGGGGGAGGGCCTCCGGGGCGCGGAGCTCGCCGGCCGCGAAGAGCTTCGCCTGGAACGTGTAGGCGATCTCGTCCATCACGTGCGGCATGTCCCCGAGCGCGACGCGCCCGAGGACACGGGCGAGGACGACCCCGACCACGGCCGAGAGGATCACGGCGAGCCGCGTGTTCTGCTCCTTCATGCGGCGCGCCTCCGAGCCACGACGAACGACGCCGCGAGGACGAGGCCGACGACCACGACGCCGAGGCCGAGCGTGTCCTTCGGCGTAGGAGGGGGCCTCCACCCGGGCGGCAGCGCCTTCTCCATCGCCGGGAGGGGCGTCCAGAAGCACCGCGTCTTCGCGCGCACCGCGGCGACGACGGCATGGACCGCGGCGAACGTGACGCCTTTCACGTCTCCGGCGACGCGATGCTCCGCGGTCATGCGCGCGAGCGTCTCCTTCGCGGCGAGGAGCTCGGCCTCCTCCGTGATCGGGGACGAGACGAGGTCGGCCTGCACCGAGAGAGGCATCCCCGGCGAGGGTGTCTCCGATCCGAAGCGGACGTCGACGTCCCAGCACCCGTCTGCCTTCGCGAGCGGCGAAGGCGCGCCCGGCCCGCGCACGCGGACGCAGAGGCCGCGCGAAGCGGCCGCGTCGAACGCGCGCTCGAGGCGGTTCGCGTCGCCCGGCTCGCCGCCGAAGCCGCGCGCGCCGACGCTCGCGCGCACGTCCGGAGAGAGGGCCGGGAGGGCGGCGGCGCCGGCATCGCACGACGTGAAGTCGATCTTCCAGAGGCGCTGCCGGAACGTCGCGTTCTGCGTGTACCAGACGCCGCGAAGCCACGTGTCGTGGTCGGACGCGAAGCTCGCGATCTCGGTGAGGGCGATCTCGGGGTGATCCACGACGCGGAGACGAAAGCCGAAGTTCGAGAGGTCGGGGAAGTCCTGGTCCTCACCGGCGGGGAGGACGACGTGGGTCACCTTCTCGCGGCGGAGGAGGTCGACCACGTCGTCCCGGTCGAGCGCGGTCATCACCTTCGGGGTCGTGAGGGCGCCGAGATCGAGCAGCGATCGCCTGGCAAAATAGCCGATCCCGCCCACGTCGAAGCTCGCGACGACGGCGTCTCCGGGCAGGTCCCGCACCGCGAGACCCGCGGCGACCTCTGTCCGGCGGACGTGCTCGACCGCCGCGCGATGGGCGAGGTGCCACTCCCAGTACGCGTTGCCGAGGCACACGAGCCAGAGCGCGCCGGAGACCCCGAGGCCCGCGAGGCGCGCGCGCGGCGTCGCGAGCGCGCGCGAGAGATCGAACGATCCGAGGACGGCGAAGAGGACGAAGAGGACCGGGACGAGCGGCTGGTACCGGCCGCCGTGCCCGGGGACGGGGAGCACGACCACGAAGACCGCGGCGTGGAAGACCGTGAAGCCGGCGGCGACGAGGAGCCCGACGCGCCGCCGCCGGACGGCCGAGAGGACGCCCGCGCTCGCGAGGCCCGTCGCGAGCCAGAAGACGACGTTCGTCTCGAGGCCGAGCGTGAACTGCCGGAGCCGATAGGCCCAGGCGAAGACGAAGTCGATCGCGAGCGACGTCGCGCTCGCGTGGCCCTGGACGGAGTCGATCCAGAGCCAGCGCCGCCCGCGCATCGTGGCGGGCATCGGCGTGCCGGCGAGGAGCGCGTTCGAGCCGAAGTAGAGGAGGCACGCGACGACCCACGGGGCGAGCGACGAGAGCGTGTCGCGTGGGCTCCGGCGTCGCGCGTGGACGAGACCCGAGACCACGAGCCCGAGCGGCACGAAATCGGGGCGCGTGAGGGCGGCGACGCCGGCGAGGACCCCGGCGAGGAGCGGCGCGCGCCGATGCGAGGTCGTCGCGACGGCGATCGCGCCGAGGGCCGCGGCCGCGACGAGCGAGGCCTCCATGCCGGAGACCGCGAACCACGTGAGATCCCCGCCCGCGCAGGCGAGCACGACCGCAGCCGCGTCGTCGGGCTCGTCGTCGCCGACCAGGCCGAGGAGCGCCTGTCCGGTCCCGAGGGCGCCGACGATCCCCAGCGAGCTCGTCCACACGACGGGATTCGCGTGGAGCTTCTGCCCGAGCCCGAGCAGCGCGGCCCAGAGGTAGCTCGTCGCGCCCGCCCCGTAGGCGCCGGGGAGGTAGCCGAGCGTCCCGGTCTCGGCGAAGGTGCGGGCCACGACCTGGTGGATCCAGGCGTCGTCCAGCGGAAAGCCGCTCGCGCGTCCTCCCCAGAGGAACGGCCCCAGGAAGAGGACGGAGGTGACCAGCTGCACGAAGAGCAGCGCGAGTCGCCTTCGCCTCGATTGCAGCACGGGGCGCTTTGTAGCATCGTGCGCGCCTTCATGGCTCGGTCGTCGTGGCTCCGCCGCGCGCGCCTCTGGATCGTGGCGGCGTTCACGTACGCGTTCTTCTTCTCTGGAGGAGATCCGAACGGCGCCACGCGGTATTCGCTCACCGAGTCGCTCGTGGTGCGTCATGCGCCCGACATCACGCCCGTCCACTTCCGGACGATCGACAAGGGCTACAAGAACTACAAGTTCTTCGCCGACAAGGCGCCGGGCCTCTCCTTCCTGGCGACGGTCCCGTTCGCGATCTTCCGCGGGGCCGACGCGGCGCTCCACATCGACCCCGAGAGCCGCGAGGCGCAGCTCGCGAAGCTCTATCTCCTCACGCTGATCTTCGCGGGCGGCGCGGGGGTGGGGACGACGCTGCTCCTCCGGCGCCTCGCGATCTTCCTCGGGGCGAGCCGCCGATCGGCCGAGCTCGTCGCGTTCGCCTACGCGTTCGGGACGATCGCGTTTCCGTTCTCGACCGTCCTCTTCGGCCACCAGCTCGCCGCGTTCCTGTTGCTCGGCGCGCTCGTCCTCGCCCTCGAGCGACGCGAGGCCGGCACGCTCGGGCGTCCGCGCGTGCTCGCCCTCCTCGGGGCGCTCTGGTCGCTCGCCTTGATCGTCGAGTATCCGACCGCGTTCGCGATCGCGCCCGCCGGGATCGCGACCCTCGCCTGGACGATCGCGGAGCTCCCCGAGGACGCGCGGAAAGATCGGGGGCTCGTCGCCCGGAGCCTCGCGCGGAGCCTCGCCTTCGTCGCCGCGGGCGGCATCCCCGTCCTCGCCGTCCACGTCGCGTTCTCGTTCTGGGCCTACGGTAAATTCGCGCTCCCCTACGTCTACGTGAGCGAGCCGTACTTCCGCGCGCACATGAGCGGCGGGCTCCTCGGGATCGGCCTCCCCAAGCTCCTCGCGACGGTGGGGACGACCGTGTCTCCGTACCGCGGGATCCTCTTCCTCTGCCCGGTGCTCGCGCTCTCCGTCGTCGGCCTCGGCGCGTGGGTCGCCTCGGGGAAAGGGAAGCCCGCGCTTCGCGTCGCGGTCCCGACGCTCGCGGTCTACCTCCTCTTCCTCTGCTCGTATTACGCGTGGGACGGCGGCGGGAGCACCGGGCCGCGTCACGTGCTCCCGGCGCTCCCGCTCTTCGTCGTCGGGATCGCGTTCTTCGCGGACCGCTCGCGCGCGGCGTACCTCGTCACCTTGGCGCTCACGGTGACGAGCGCCGTGATCGTGCTCATGAACGTCGCCGTCCTCGTCCAGCAGCCGCAGGGCGACGTCTTCGGGATGAACCCCTTCTATGACATCGTCGTGCCGAAGCTCGCGCACGGCGTCGTCGCCATGAACACGCAGGACGCGTTCATCCCCTTCGGCCGCGCCGATGCGTCCTTCAACCTCGGGACGCTCCTCGGGCTCTCGGCTCGCGCGTCGCTCCTCGTCGTCGTCCTGGTCTGGGCGGCGGCCTACGTCATCCCGGCGATCGCGGATCGCCTGAGGGCTCCCTCTCATGCGTGACGCCAAGCGCGTCTTCTTCCTCGTCACGGCGATCGTGAGCGCGGTCGCGGTGGCCTACGTCGCGTACGTCCACCTCCTCGCCTCGCAGCGGGCGAAGGTCGACGACGTGAAGGACTTCCGCGAGGGCTTCGGCGCGCGCGACGCGCTGCCGGACGGGTGGACCGTGCACACGAAGGGCGCGCTCGTGGCGAAGGTCGTCAACGGCACCTTCCGCGTCGAGGGGAGCGGGAAGGCGGGCGACGAGGTCCTCGTCGATCTGCCGCCCCGTCGGTTCGAGGACTCCGTCGTTAGCCTCGCCTTCGCGACGCCGTCGCAGGCGGGGGTCGAGCTCTTCGTCGGCGTGGCGCAGCTCGGCGAGCCGCCGCGGGCGCTGACGACGGGCTGGGTCTCCGGCCCCGAGCCGCTCCTCCACTTCGGCGGCGACACCTCCGGGCCGTACCGCGAGATGCGCGCGGCGGAGGACGTGAAGCTCACGGGCTTCGGCGGCGACGCGGGGACCGCGATCACCTCTGGCGCGCCGTCGCACACGATCGCGCTCCAGTTCACGCCCATGTTCGGTCATGCCGCCGCGCTCGTCGACGGCCTCCCCGTCACGAGCGCCCACAGCGGCTGGCTCCAGGCAACGCCCGCGCGGCTCGTGTTCGGTGTGCGGCTCCGGAGAGACGTGCCCGACCTCGCCGTCGCGATCGAGTCGCTCGCGCTCCGGACGCTCGACTGGACGCTCCCGAGCTTCGAGGATCCGTTCTCGGGCGAGTTCGTCGACCCCGTGCGCTACGGCGTGCATTTCCCGGATCCGGATCTCGGCGTCCTCGACATGCGGATGGCGAAGGGCGGCGGGCTCCTCATGCACGCACGCTCGACGGCGCTCGTCGCGCACCACGTGCCCCTCTTCATGCTGCGGACGACCCCCTTTCCGCTGCGCACGTGCCTCATCACGGCCGACGTCACGATCGAGAAGCTCGAGGAGGCGGCGCTCTTCTTCGGCCTCATGGGCGCGAGCGCGTGGACGCCGGCGAATCGCGTGTTCGACGTCGGCGTCGTGCAGCGGACCGGCAAGCCGGCCGAGGTCTTCGCGGGCGGAGCGTGGACCGCGACGGGCGGCCTCAGCTTCGACCCGGGCGGCAAGGTCGAGCTCCCGAAGCGGCTCGTGATCGAGATCCGCTACGACGCCGCCACCTCGAAGGGCCAGACCTTCGTCGACGGGAAATCGCTCGGCGAGCACGTCGTCGATCTCAAGGCCCTCGACTTCACCGCCATCCGCATCGGCGCCGACGGCTACTCCGCGGCCTCGGTCGCCGACGTGAAGGTCCACAAGCTCGCCGTCGAGCAGCGCTGAGCCGGAGAGCCCTTCCGTGCTACCATCCGCGCCGCCATGCTCCCCGAGAAGAAGCAGGTCCTGATCGTCGACGACGAGCCGAACCTGCGAAAAATCCTCGCCGCGCAGCTGTCGCGTGACGGCTACGACGTGCTGCTCGCCGAGGACGGCTCCGAGGGCCTGGCGCTCCTCCGCGAGCACCACATCGATCTCGTCGTCACCGACCTGAAGATGCCGAAGGTCGACGGCATGACCCTCCTCCGGGAAGCCCTCAAGGAGGCGCCCGATCTCCCGATCGTCATGATCACCGCCCACGGCACCGTCGACACGGCGGTCGAGGCGCTCAAGCTCGGCGCGTTCGATTACCTGACGAAGCCCTTCGACAAGGACGAGGTCCGCCAGGTCGTCGCGAAGGCGCTCCGCACGCGGCAGCTCTCGAACGAGGAGGCGACGCAGGAGATCCGGGACGTCCCTGGAGCCCGCTTCGGGATCGTCGGCGAGTCCACCGGCCTCACCGACATCTACTCCGTCCTCGAGCGCGTCGCGGACAGCCCGACCACGGTGCTCATCACAGGCGAGAGCGGCACCGGCAAGGAGCTCGTCGCGCGGGCCCTCCACGACCACTCGTCGCGCAAGGGAAAGCCGTTCATCAAGGTGAACTGCGCCGCGATCCCGAAGGAGCTCATCGAGAGCGAGCTCTTCGGCTACGAGCGCGGCGCCTTCACGGGTGCGGTCACGAGCAAGCCCGGTCGCTTCGAGCTCGCGAACGGCGGCACGCTCTTCCTCGACGAGATCGGCGAGATCCCGGTCGAGATGCAGGTGAAGCTCCTTCGCGCGCTCCAGGAGAGCGAGTTCGAGCGCGTCGGCGGGATCAAGACGATCCGCGTCGACGTCCGCCTCGTCGCCGCGACGAACCGCGATCTCAAGAAGCTCATCGCCGCCGGCGTCTTCCGCGAGGACCTCTTCTACCGATTGAACGTCGTCTCGATCCGCCTCCCCGCGCTCCGCGAACGCTCGTCGGACATTCCGCTCCTCGTCGACCACTTCCTCGCGAAGTTCAACGAGCGCCTGAAGAAGGACGTGAAGGGGGTGGAGGGCGAGTCGCTCGATCTGCTCTCTGCCTACTCGTGGCCGGGCAACATCCGCGAGCTCGAGAACGTGATGGAGCGCGCGGTCCTCTTCTGCGACGCGCAGAAGCTCCGGGTGGAAGACCTCCCCGTCGAGCTCCGCGGCATCTCGCAGTCGGTCGCGCCTCCCGCCGACGGAGGCGGCTCCGGCGACGTCGCTCTCCCTGCGGAGGGGGGCCTGAAGGAGCACGTGAAGGTCGCGATGACCCGCCTCGAGCGCGACATCGTGAGCCGCGCCCTGAAGCAGACGAGCGGCAACGTCACCCACGCCGCCCGCCTCCTCAAGATCTCCCGCAAGGGCCTCCAGCTCAAGATGAAGGAGCTCGGGCTCCGCGAAGGGTCCGGCGAGAAGAGCGAGTGAAGACGCGTCGGCAGAAGGCCCTCGCGGTGCTCCTCGCGCCGCTCGCCACCGTCTCCTGCCGCCGCGCTCCGGCGCCGCAGGTGACGGCCGAGGACGCGGGCATGCGCCCCGTGACCGGCATCGCGACCCCCGAGGTCCGCGCCAGCGCCAGCGCCGCGCGGCCGGGCATGGTCTACGTGCCGGCCGGCACGCTGCGCGCGGGGACGCCCGCGGGGAACGTCCCCCGCGTCGCCGACGAGGAGATGGCGGGCACGCCCGTGCCGATGCAGGGATTCTACATCGATCAGCTCCCCTACCCGAACGAGCCCGGCGCGATCCCCACGACCAACGTGACGCGGGACGAGGCCGCTCTGCTCTGCGCCGCGAAGGGCAAGCGCCTCTGCACCGAGCTCGAATGGGAGCGCGCGTGCAAGGGAGAGGCGAACACGACCTACGAGTACGGCGACGTCTACCGCCCCCAGACCTGCGGGACGGGCGCGACCGCCGAGGAAGGCGCGCGGCGTCCGAGCGGCGAGAGCGCGGCTTGCAAGAGCTCCTTCGGCGTCGCCGACCTGCACGGCGGCGTCTGGCAGTGGACCTCGAGCACGTGGGGGCGCGGTAGCAGCGACGGGAAGCTCGGCGTCCTCCGCGGCGGAAACGCCGTCGCGGGTGAGCTCGTGGGCCGATGCGCGAACGCGATCGGGAGGCCCGCGGCGAAGAAATCCGCGACGATGGGCCTCCGCTGCTGCGCCGGCGCGAAGAACGAGGCCGAGGTCCAGGTGTCCTTCCGCGGGAGCCCGGGGATCGTGCTCCAGGCGAAGCCCGATGCGATCGCCGCGGCCCTCCCCGACACGATCGCCGACGGCGCGACGGCATCGCGCGCCTACCGCTGGTCGCCCGTCGCCAACGAGTCCCTCGGCATCGTCCTCACGTGCGCGCGGAACGGCGCGCCGTGCTCCTTCGTCGTCGGGCGGATGCCGGACGCGGAGGCCGCCGACGCCGGTGCGGCTGCGAGCCCGACCGTCATCGCCCGGGAAGCGATGGGGCTCGTCGTCCCCGACCTCGCTCGCCTCGGCGACGCCAAGCACCTTCGCCTCCGCGGCATCGACACGAACGGCACGTTCAGCCGTGAGGTGACCTATGTGTACGGGCGCATCGACGTCGGCCCGATGAAACGCCCGTGACGGGCTCGGGAGGGGGGACCGCATGACCAAGACGCTCGCGCAGCGAATCCGAGAAGACCTCGACGACTTCGACATCGACGCGGACGTGAGGGCGCTCGTGGCGACGTGGCTCGCCGCGGACGACGCCTTCAACCACTGGTTCTTGGAGACCACCAAGGGGTCCGTCGACGACGACGCCCTCATGGGCCTCCTCGGCGGGTACGGCGAGTCGCAGGACCTCGTCGATCCCGTCTGGCGGGCCTACGTGAAGAGCCGGGAGCCCGGCCCCCTGGCGGCGGCCCTCTCGGCCTCGGCCGCGAAAATGGCCGCTCTCCAGCGGCGCTGAAAGACCGGGAACCTTTCCCGGCGAGGCGCTGTCTGCCTCCTCGAGACCGACGAGCTGGCCCGAAAAGCCTCGCAGTTCCGCGAGCTCGGATGACGCCGTCCTCACGAGAGAGACCATGACGACCTCGCACGTCTTCGCGCCCGCGTTCGCCCCGGAGAACCCGTTCTTGGCTTCGGCCGTCGCTCCGGCCTACGAGCGCGCCGCGGCGACGGAGGCCGTCGTGACCGTCTCCGGCGAGCCCTGCTTCGCGCTCGTGCAGAGCGGCCCGCCGGTCCCCGAGGACGAGGTCGAGACGGCAGCGACCGCGATCGAGGTCACCGTGCGCTGGGGCGCGCAGGTCCTCCTCGTCAAGCACCTGGGCGAGGGCCGCGGGTTCCGCCTCGGTCGAGACTTCACCCTCCCCGACGACGTCGCGTCGAGCGGCGTGACCGAGCTCGTCGCGCGCCGCCCCGAAGGGCCCGTGGTCGTCGTGCCGTCCGGCGCCCACGCCACCGTCAGGTCGCGGGGCCAGGCCGTGCGCGAGCTCGCCGCGGGCGAGGAGGCCCTCCTCGCCGAGCGGAGCACGATCGTCGTCGAGGCGTTCGCGGCCCGCACCGACGGCTCGTACGGCGAGCCCGTCACCTTCGAGATCGCCGCCGTCCGGGCGGGCAAGATCGCGAAGGTCGGCTTCCTGACCTCGATCTCGTCGACCGCGCTCGGCTTCATCGGCGCCTCGTTCCTCGGCCACGCCGCGATCGTCGCCTCGATGGCGATGTTCATGCCGGCGATGGGCGCGGACGACGCGGACGGGATCGACCGTGACCAGATGCTCTTGATGCAGAAGCTCCTCAACGCGAGCGCCGAGCGCGAGCTGCTCGAGACGCAGACCGACGACAACGCCGGCGACACGGCGGCCCAGGGCGGCGGCGGTGGCGGACGCCACGCCGGCGAAGAGGGCAAGGCGGGCAAGACGACCCCGGTGACGACCCACGGTCGCATGGGCTTCCAGGGCAAGGAGTCCGCGTCGAAGATCTCGAAGGCCGACGAGCTCCGCGCCGCGCAGACCGAAGGCCTCGTGGGCCTCCTCCTCGCGACGTCGGCGGATCCGAACGCCCCGAGCTCGATCTGGTCCAAGGACGCCTACCAGGGCTCGGACGTGAAGAGCGCGATGGGCGACCTCTTCAGCCAGAACATCGACGACGCGATGGGTGCGGGCGGCCTCGCCCTCAACGGCACCGGCGAGGGCGGCGGATGTGCGTCCGGCGACTGCAGCGGCGTCGGCCTCGATCTGACCGGCGGGATCGGCGGCCTCGGCCGCGGGAAGGGCTTCGGCATCGGCAAGGACAAGGACGGCGTCGGCAACGGCAGCGGAAAGCTCCAGGGCACGTACACGCCGAAGAAGATCACGATGCGCCCCGACGGCACCATCTCGTCGAACGGCCGTCTCCCCGCGGAGGTCATCCAGCGCATCGTCCGTCAGAACTTCGGCCGCATGCGGCTCTGCTACGAGAACGGCCTCCGCGGCAACCCGGGCCTCCAGGGCCGCGTCTCGACGAAGTTCGTCATCGGTCGCGACGGCGCCGTCGCGACGGCGCAGGACGCGGGCTCGGATCTCCCGGACCAGAAGGTCGTCGCGTGCGTCGTGAACAGCTTCTCCAACATGTCGTTCCCGGCCCCCGAAGGCGGCATCGCGACGGTCGTGTACCCCCTCTCGCTCTCCCCGGGCGAGTGACGGCTGCGGCGGCGCGGCTCGCCCGGCGCCGCGGAAAGCGCCCTCCGGGGAACACCTCGGCCACCGCGTGGGTTGACGGCGTGTGGAGGAGCGCGCTTCGATGTCGGTCATGCGGTGGTCGCCGAAGGTCGCGGGAACGTTCTCGGCTCTCACGCTCGCCTCCGGCGCGTTCGGATGCGCGGAGTCCTCGCCGCCCGACGCGATCGGGCGCGTGAGGCACCCCGGCACCGTCCTCGTCGAGGACGCGGACATCGGGGTCTCGGCGTCCCCTCCTCGTAGGCAGGCGCCGGCGGAGCACGAGGACGACGACCGGAGCGCGATCTTCCTCTTCCACGACGTCCTCTCGCCGTACGGAGCCTGGCGCGACGACGCGCGCCTCGGGCTCGTCTGGTCGCCGTCGGCCACCGCCGTCTCGACCGATTTCGTCCCGTACGCGAGCCACGGCCGCTGGACGTACCGTGAGGTCTCCCAGTCACCCGAGTGGACGTGGGTGAGCGATCTCCCGTGGGGCTGGGTCACGTTCCACTACGGCCGCTGGGCGTACTCGGGCGATCAGGGCTGGGCGTGGATCCCGGGCCGGAAGTACGCGGGCGCCTGGGTCGACTGGCGCGTGCCGTCCGCGGGCGGCCCCGCGATCGGCTGGGGTCCGCGCCCGCCGTCGTTCCTCTGGCGCGTGTCGCCGCTTCGCACCGCGTGGCACGGCACGCTCGATCCGCGCGATGCGTACCTCGAGACGATGCCCTACGCCGCCTTCGCGACGCCGTACGTCTACGCGCCGGTCGCGAAGGTCTTCGCGCCGGACCTCGCGTCGACGCTGCTCACGGCGGATGCCGCGCTCGCCATCGCGCACGCGACGACGCCCGCGGACGCGCCGCACGCCGAGTCCCTCGGACTCCCCGCGAGCGACATCGCGGCCCCGCCCGCGATGGATCGCGGCCTCCTCCAGGCCTGGATGCTCGCGACCCCCGCGAACGCGGCAGCCGTCGGAGCCGGCCCGCGCCTCTCCACCGCGCCCCGGCTCCGCACATGGGTCGCCGGCGGCGCGAGCGCCCGCTCCGCGGCGCGTTGACGACGCGCGGGCCTCGGCGCCTGGACACCAGCCTGCGCGAGGGCCATGCTTCGCGACGCGAGGGCGAACCATGGCCGACGAGAAGCGCTTCCAGACGTTCGAAGAGTTCTGGCCGTACTACGTGAAGGAGCACGCGAAGAAGAGCACGCGCATCCTCCACTTCGTCGGGACGACGGCCGCGATGAGCTGCGTGGCGGGCGCGATCGTCTTCCGGAAGCCCCTGCTCCTCCTCGCGGCGCCGATCCTCGGCTACGGGCCCGCGTGGTTCAGCCACTTCGTCATCGAGAAGAACCGTCCGGCGACGTTCACCTATCCGGCCTGGTCGCTACGCGCCGACCTCGTCATGTGGCGGAAGATGGTGATGGGCGAGATGGACGCCGAGGTCGCGCGCGTCCTCGCCGCGGAGGAGCCCGCTCGAGCGGCCGAGTCCGTCGGGGCCCCCCAGCCCGCCGCCAACTGACGCAGGCTTCGTCCTTCCGGCGCGCCTCGCGCGCGTCGAGGCTGCGGACTCGAGGCCGAAATGCGACGAGCTGTGTGCCATCGTGGGCGACAGCGAGATCAGAGAGCCTCGCCGTCGCGCAGGGAAAGCCGGCCGCGTACCCCCCCGGCACGCGCGTTGCTCGTGCGCGCCGCCATGCGCCACCCACGGCTTTCTTCTTCCGTGCTCGCTCGCGTCTTCTCCGTGTCCGCGCTCCTCGCGTGCTCGGGATCGGAGCCCGCCGACTCCCTGTCGACCTCGCCGACCGCGCCCGCAGACGATCCAGGCGGCCGTGAGTCGCCGCCGGCTGCGGCGCTCCCCGGTGGGCCTGCCTCGACGTCCGACGCGTCGGCTGCCGGCCGTCCCGCGCCCGACGCGAGCAAGGCCGCATGCGCGGCGATGGCCGCGGTTCAATGCGCGAAGTACGAGGCGTGCGGCTACGACTACTTCCTCGACGGTGCTCTCGCCGGCGAGTGCGAGCGCCGCGTCGCGGCAGCCTGCGTCGCGGAGACGACGGCGCCGCAGACGGGGTGGACGCCCTCGGCGATCGACGCATGCAACGCCGCGGTACCGAACCTCGCGTGCAGCGCCCTCGACGCTTCCGCGTGCACGTTCACGGGCACCCTCGCGCTCGGGAGCCCGTGCGCGTTCGACGGCCAGTGCGCGAGCGGCAGCTGCAGCGCGAGCTCGCTGCAATGCGGCTCGTGTCAGCCGCCGCGGCCTCCGCCGTCCAAGGCGGTCGTCTTGCTGGAAGCCGGAGCGGAGTGTGACCGCTCGGACGTCGCGTCACGGTGCCACCCGTTCAAGGGCCTCTTCTGCGACGCGACGACGAACACGTGCGCGAAGGTCACGCCCGTTCCCCTCGGCGGCGCCTGCGACGCGAGCGCGGGGCTGGTCTGTCAACCCAAGGGCCGCTGCGCGGGGCCGGCGGGCGCTCGGACGTGCATAGCGAACGTCGAGTTCGGCGGAGCGTGCACGACGACGCAGGAGTGCGGATTCGCCTTGTGCGTAGGAGGGACCTGCCGCTTCCCGGAGTACGGCGACACGTGCCCATGAGGGAGACCCCCGACCTTCGCACCGCGAGGTGGCTAGCCGCGCCGCGCTCCGGCTCGCGAAGCCTGGGCTACAGGTACGGGTTCTGCCGGAGCTCGGGCGATGCGCTCACGGGGGGAGTCGGCCTCGGCTTCGAAGTTGGGTGCGGGCGACGTGGGCCGCTGGTGCGGAGGGCTGGAGCCGGGGTCGCGCTAGCCGAAGACACCGGCCCAGGCACGTCGACGCGCGCTCCCGCGTCGGCGGAGGCCGAGACGTCGCGCGCGGGAGGAGGTGCCGTCGTCGTCGCGGCTGGCTCGGTCACGATCGGTTCGTGGTCGGGCGCAGCGTCACGAGCCGACCGCGCACGGAGGCCAACGACGAGTGCGACCGCGATCACCACGCCGACCACGCCGACCGTGACCTCTCCCGCGCGACTCCGATGGAGCGGTCTCGACGGTGGCGTCGCGGCGAGGGGATGGGTCGTGAGCTCCTCGTCTCCTCTCGCGACGAGCGCGGGCGCAGTCGGCGCGAGGCGCCCCGCGGCGCCGCCGAGTCTCGCGACCTCGGCGAGAGCCGTCGCGACGAGGGCCGCGTTCTCGAACCGCCGCGACGCGTCGCGGACGATGCACCGATCGAGGACGGCCTGCAGCTCGGGCGCGTCGACCCCGCGCGATGCGAGCGTTGGAATCTCGGCGCGGAGCACGGCGGAGAACGTCTCCGACACGGTGCCGCCGCCGAAGGGATAGGTGCCCGTGACCAGCCGAAAGAGGACGACGCCGACGGACCAGATGTCCGTCCGACCGTCGACGTCGCGAGGTCGGTCGAGCTGCTCGGGGGAGATGAACTGTGGCGAGCCGAGGACGCCGTCCGCCGACGTCAGCGTGGGCTGTCCGTTCCACTCCGCGGTCTGGACGAGCTTCGAGATGCCGAAGTCGAGCACCTTGATCGTCTCCCCGCGGCCCGGCACTTTGGCGACGAAGAGGTTCGACGGCTTGATGTCGCGATGGACGATGCCAGCCGCATGCGCCTCGGCGAGCGCCTCGCAGACGTCGCGCAGGAGCTCCGCTGCCCGCGCGACGGGAATCGGAGCCGCGCCGAGCTTCCCGAGGTCGGCACCCACAAGCCTCTCGAGGACGAGGTAAGGGCCGTACGCGGAGCTCTCGGCCACGTCGTAGACACGGACGACGTGCGGGCTCTGGAGCAACATCAGCGCGCGTGCCTCCCGTACGAGCCGCTCGTTGTCGCTCCTCAACGCCTGCTTGGAGAGGAGCTTGAGCGCGCAGCTCACGCCCGTCCGTTCGTCGAGTGCGGCAAGCACGACGCCCATCCCGCCCTGCCCGAGCACGGACTGGATCCGGTAGCGCCTCTCGAAGAGCGAGCCGGCGACGGGGACGTCAGACATCGACTCCTTGAGCTTACCGCTGCTCGTGATCTGGGAGATCACTTCGCTCCTGTCGGGTCACGCGGCTGGATCCTGTCTCCGATGGCGCCGCGCGAGCACGGGCGTCACGTGTCCGTAGAGTGCCAATAAGGTCTTGAATCTCTTTGACTTGAGATGTCGACGCGGCCTGCGCCCACGAGGGCACGGCGCATGCTGCGAGGGAGAGCGGAGCCGGCAGCTCGCGACGAGGCCGAGGGGGCCGCGCCGCGACGGCGCACTCGTGCGCCCGCCGGACGAAGGAGGAGTCCATGTTCCAGCAGAAGTCGCACCTCGACGCCCGCATCGCTCTCGTCGTTCTCGCCCTCGCCTCGGCGGGGATCTCGACATCCGGCTGCGCCGCCGAGACGGAAGACGATCTCGTCGACGACGGCATCGACGAGTCGGGAAGCGCCATCCTCAACGGTCGCGCGGACTCGGCGCACGCGGCGGTGGCGTCGATCCTCTTCGACAAACTCGCGACGGCGACGGGCAAGACCAGCACTTCGATCTGCACGGGGACGCTCGTCCGTCCGGACGTCGTCCTGACGGCGGCACACTGCGTCGTGTCGACTCCCGCGGAGAAGCTCTCGAACTTCCGCGTCGCGTTCGGGCCGACGGCGACGACGGGGACGCGCGTCCCCGTCGGGAAGATCACCTCACACCCCGGCTACGTGCCGGGCACGTTCGGCTCGCCGGACGTCGCTGCCATCCTCCTCGCGCAGCCGGTCACGTCGATCAAGCCGATCCCCGTCGCGCTCGGTCCGCTGCCGAACCTGGTCGGGAAGAAGGTGATCGAGGTCGGCTTCGGGGTCACCGCCGTCAACCCCGACGGCTCGGGAACGGGCGCCGGCACGCGCCGCTCCACCGTGACGGTCGTCGCGGCCCAGGAGCCCAACCTGCTCCGCGTCGGCGACACGAACGGCAGCGAAGGCTCCGGCTCGTGCCGCGGTGACTCGGGTGGACCGACGCTCGCGGGGACGACGTCGGGTGTGGTCGTGGTCGGCGTCCACTCCTTCGGCAGGGCGAGCTGCCAGGGCGCCTCGGCGAGCTATCGGACGGACGTCGCCGCGCCGTTCATCCGTGGTGCCCTCGCGCTGTCGCGCGCGCCCGCCGCCGCGGCTCCCCCCGCTGCGGGCGCGCGCTGCTCGGTGAACGTGTCGTGCAAGAACGGGAGCTGCGCGTGCACGGCTGGGCCGAAGGCGGGCGTGGCGTGCAGCGGATCGTCCAGCGCCGGCGCTGCGAGCTGCAGCGAGGTCTGCAAGGTGTGCGAGTGAGGTAGGCCCCTCGTTGCGCGGTCGACGAGAAACATGCAACCCTCCAGGGACTAAGGATGTCCGACGAGCTCCCTACACATCGGACGGAGGGCCCCGCCGACCGCGAGGCGGGGGTCGTCTTCGGTATCGTCGTCGTCGAAGGTCCCGACGCCGGAGCCAGCGTCGCGCTGGACACAAGCTCCGCCGCCCGCGTGCTCGTGGGCACGAGCCCCATGTGCACGCTTCGCCTGAACGACCGCGCCGTCTCGCGCCGGCACGTCGCCTTCCGCGCCACCGGCGGCGTGCTCGTCGCCACGGATCTCGGCTCGACCAACGGGACGACGATCAACGGCGTCAGCATGCGCGAGGCGGCGCTCCGGGGCGGCGAGGCGGTCGCGCTGGGCTCGACCGTGCTCGCCATCCGGCGCGGAGACGCCCTACCGAGCGCGATCGTCGACGCGTCGTTCGGGCGCGTGCTCGGGCGAAGCGTCGTCATGCGTCGGCTCTTTCTCCTCCTCCACGATCTCGCGCGAAGCGAGCGCACGGTGCTCCTCGACGGTGAAGCCGGCGCGGGCAAAGAGCTCGTCGCGGAGGAGATCCACGCGCACTCGTCGCGAGCGTCGCGCCCGTTCGTCGTCGTGTCGGTGCACGCGCTCGACCCGGAGGGCGTCGAGGAGCGCCTGTTCGGAGAGGCAGGGCTCCTCCGCGAGGCGTCGGGGACCGTCTACGTCGACGAGGTCTCCGCGCTGCCGGCGTCGGCCCAGGCGAGAGTCCTCGCCTTCCTCGACAGCCCTCTCCCCGATCGGTCACGCCTCGTGCTCGGCACGAAGCGCGACCTCGATCGCGACGTGCAGACCGGTCGCTTCCGCGAGGATCTCCTCGCGAAGCTCGCGACCTGTCGCGTCGAGATCCCGGCGCTCCGGGAGCGTCCTTCCGACGTGCAGGTGATCGCCGAGGCGATCTGGGAGGCGCTCGCTGCCGCCGACCCGGAGCAGCCGCAGCGGCAACTCCCGCCGGACTTCGTCCCTCGCTTCGAGAGCTATCCGTGGCCGGGAAACGTCCGCGAGCTCGAGCAGGCCGTGACGGCACGCTACAACCTCGGTGAGATGGGCCGCTGGCGCGCGGGCAGCGGGCAGCGCCGAGGAGAGGACTTCCTCGGCGCCGTGATCGATCAGGAGCTCCCGCTCTCCGACGCTCGCAAGCTCGTCGTCGACGAGTTCGAGCGCCGCTACGTCGGCTACATGATGGCGCGCCACGGAAGCAGCCGCGACGCCGCGGCTGCGAGCGGTGTCGCGCTCCGCTACTTCCAGCTGCTCCGAGCGCGCGACCCGCGCTGAGCCGCGCGCCGTCGGTGATCTCGCAGATCACCAAGCGTCCATCGGGGGCCTCTCGATCCCGAGGAGACACCACCCTCGCCGCAGAGCGTGGCCAAGATGCGGGAATCCTTCGGGGACGGGCTGGCATCGCAGGTGCTTCACCTCACACCGGGTCACGCGGCGCTCTTCGTGGCGAGAGCGCGAGGTCCGCGGGCCGAGGAGGAGACCATCATGTCCAAGCATGCGTTCGCGATCGTCCTTGTTCTCACGGCCGTCGCGTGCAGCGGCAGCGATCTCGCCGAGAAGGAGAGCATCGAGAGCCTCGTCACCCGGGATCCCGACATCGCGACGGTTACGGGCCAGACCAGCGCGGAGCCCGGAGTGCCCGAGGTGGTGCTCGAGACGAATCCCGACGGCGGCGCGACGCCACCGGACGGGGGCCCCTCGCGCGTTCCCGACGGCGGGGAGACGTCGTGCGGCGCGAGCATCTCTTGCTCGAATGGCGCGTGCACGTGCGGCGCAGGACCGAACAAGGGGCGGTCCTGCGTCGGCTCGTCCTCGGCAGGCGCCGCGAGCTGCGCGACGTTGTGCTACTTCTGCAAGTGATTCATCCTGACGAATCGAGAGTGATGCCGCGCAACGTCCGTCGCGCCACCGCCACCGCCACCGCCACCGCCACCGCCCTGCGTCGCGTGTCGCCTGCCCTCGCGACGTTGCTCTTGGTGGCATGCGACGTGATGGGGGAGTTTCGCGGCGTCGACGGGGACTCGACGGCGGGAGACGCGGGAGTCGTGGGCGCGGTCGCGCCTGACGGCGCGCCCGTCGCCTCCACCGGCGGTCCGATGCTCGCGGGCTGCCCGCTCTTCCCCCCCGATCACATCTTCAACACGCGGATCGACGCTCTGCCCGTGCATCCGATGTCCGACACGTTCGTGCTTTCGGTCGGAGCGTGGAAGCTGAGGATGAACGTCGGCGCGCCGGGCGAAGCGAGCCCCTCCGAGTATGGCATCCCGTACAACGTCGTGCGCGGAGCGGCGCTAGAATGGCCACTCGTCCACTACGCGACGACGGACACGGACCTCGCGTACGACCCGCGACCCGAGAGCGACTGCGCGACGAGCGCCGCCCGAGTGCTCGTCTCGCCCTGCACCGCAGCGGCCGCGCCGAGCCCGCTCCTTCCCGTGCCGCCCTCACCTCTGGTCCAGGGCGGGCTCGTCACGGACTCGAGCCGTCCGTACGACGACTACACGATGCTGATCCTGGACAGTGACAGCTGTCGACTCTGGGAGGCGTTCGAGACGCACCCGCGCGCGGGCGGCGGTTGGAACATCTTCGGCTCGGCGTCGTTCGATCTCCGCTCGACCGACTTGCGGCCCGACCGGTGGCGGTCGGCGGACGAGTCGGGGATGCCGATCTTGCCGCTCCTCGTCCGCGTCGAGGAAGCGCGGTCGGGGACGATCGAGCACGCCCTCCGGTTCACGCTCGATGCGTCCTACCTGCGCAACGCGCATGTCTGGCCGGCACGACATGCCTCGGGAGACAAGACGTCCACGGCGCTGCCTGCCTTCGGTCAGCTCTTTCGGCTGAAGCCCTCGGTCGCGATCCCTGACGCCTTCAGCGTGGAGGCGAAGGCGATCCTCACCGCCCTGAAGAGGTACGGGGCGTACGTCGCGGGCGCCGGCACGAAGAGCTGGGTGCTCACGGCCGAGCCGAGCACGTCCTGGGACCCCGCGACAATCGATCAGATCGAGTCCTTCTACGGCGACATGCTCGAGGCCGTGGACCTCGCGCCGCTCCAGGCGCGTCCCGGGTTCTCCGCGGACTCGGCGAAGGTGCCGGCGCCATGACCCGGGCGGTCCTCTCGCGAGCACTTCCGCTCCTGCTCCTCGGCGCGTCGCTCGCGTCGGAGCCGAGCGCGTACGCCGGCGACGCGCAGACCCGGGCAGCGGAGCTCTTCCAGGACGGCGAGCGCGCCTTCCAGATCGGGGACTACGCGCGTGCGGCGCGCCTCTTCGAAGAGGCCCAGGTGCTGCGTCCGCACCTCTCGACCCTGTGGAACGCGGCACGCTCGCGTCATCGCGCAGGGGACGTCGTGCGGGCGGCGAACCTGTACGCGCGTTTCGTCGCGCAGTCCCCCGCGTCGTCCGAGCGGCGCATCGCCGAGGAGGCGCTCGCGAGCTTCCGGCCGACGCTCGGCGAGCTCGCGTTCGAGGCCTCGCCGGGCGCGGTCGGCGAGATCGCCGTCGACGGCGAGCCCGTCCTCGGCTTGCGCTGGTTCGTCTCGCCCGGTGAGCACGACGTGTCGACGTCCACCGAGGGGGGCGAGCGGCGTCGTGTCCGCGCCGTCGCAGGTGCCGTCACCCACGTATCGCTCGTGCCCGCGCCCGCGCCCGCGCCCGTGCCACGCCCCGCTGCGCTGCCGCTCCCGCCCGAGCGAGATCGCCAGCAACACTCGGGCCTCCCGCCGATTTTCGTCCTCGCCGGAGGCGGGCTGACCCTCGCGCTCGGCGGCGTGACGGTCTGGTCGGGCGTGGACACGCTCTCCCGTCGTGACGCTTACGATTCGAGCTTGTCGCGCGCCGACTACGACGCGGGGAAGGACGCCGAGCGCAGGACCAACATCTTGCTCGTCGGCGCTGCAAGCGCGTTCGTCGTCACCGGGCTCGTCCTTCTCCTCACGGACTGGCACGCGCCGCTCTTCGGCGGCCCCGCCGGGCGTCCGCCGTGAGGGCCCTGAAAGGAGTCGGCTGACGGACGCCCCGCTGAGCCGCGCCCCTTGGCCGTGCTACGCTCACCCTCGCTTGGGGAGGGCTTTCGTTGAGTGATCGCGCCGACATCGCGGATCCGCAGCCCCGAGGCCGGGTCGGCACCGTCATCAACGGCAAGTGGAAGGTCGACGCGCGCATCGGCGCGGGCGGCATGGCCACCGTCTACGCGGCGACTCACCGGAACGGCGGGCGGGTGGCGCTCAAGGTGCTGCACACCCACCTCTCGAAGGACGAGGGCACACGCGCGCGCTTCCTCCGCGAGGGTTACGTCGCGAACGCGGTCGGGCACCCCGGCGTCGTCGGCGTCCTCGACGACGGCATCGCGGAGGACGGGGCGGCCTTCATCGTGCTCGAGCTCCTGGAAGGAGAGACGACCGAGGCCCGCCGCGAGCGGCTCGGGGGCAAGCTCGAGATCGCCGATGCGCTCGATATCGCCGATCAGGCGCTCGACGCGCTCGCCGCTGCGCACGACAAGGGGATCGTCCATCGCGATCTGAAGCCCGACAACGTGTTCCTGACGCACGCGGGGCACGTGAAGTTGCTCGACTTCGGCCTCGCCCGCATGAAGGACGCGACGGCGGAGGCGACGCGCACGGGCGTCACGATCGGCACGCCCGAGTTCATGCCGCCGGAGCAGGCGGTGGGGAAGCGCGGCGCCGTCGACGAGCGCTCCGACGTGTGGGGGCTCGGCGCGACGCTCTTCACGCTCCTGACCGGCGAATATGTGCATGATGCATCGACACTGCACGAGCAGCTCCTCGCGAGCGCGACCCACCGCGCGCGTCCCATCCGGTCGCTCGTCCCTGCCGTTCCGCCGCCGGTCGCGCAGGTCATCGACCGCGCCCTCGAGCTCGAGAAGGAGCATCGCTGGGCGACCGCGAAGGAGATGCAGGACGCCTTTCGTCAGGCGCGGCGCCTCGCCGATCGCTACGGGGAGGACTTCTCCTCCGACAGCCTGACGGTCGCCTCGTCCCGCGACGGCGCGGTGTCGTCGGACGAGACGGTGCTGGCGCCTCGTGAGCCGCCGTCCTCCGACCAGACGCAGAGGCGCCTCTCCCCGCGCGGCTTCGCGCGCGCGCTCCCTCACGAGGACGACGAGACGGATCAGACCGAGCGCGTCCCGATCAGCGGAGACCAGCAGAGGCCGCCGCCGAGCTTCCGCGTCGCGCCGCCCGCGCCCGCCTCGACGGAGCGGGACGTCGGGCCCGCCACGCCGCCCGTCTCGACGCCGCCGCGTACCGCGCGCCTGTCGCAGTCCTCCCCCGAGGGGACCCCCGCCGTCCAGACGCCGAGACATGGCGGGACCGCGATGATGCCTGCCTATGCGGGGCCGCACTACGTCCCGGGGCGGACGCCCGGAAGTGGCGTGCCCGCAGCCACGGGCGACGTGTTCGGCGAGACCGTCCCGATGAACGCCGAGATGATCGCGAACGCGACCCGCGCGGCGCGTGACCGGAGCGCGAATCAGCCCCACGGACCGTCGTCTCCCCAGACGCTCGCGATGTCGATCCCTCCGCACACGCCTCGGAGCGCTCCCTCGAGCCGGCAGCTGCCGAACGCGCGGCAGAGCCCGTACGGCGGTCCGACGATGGGCGGACCGGGGCCGTCGTACGTCCCGACCGCCCCACGGACGGCGCCCGGGACCGGCGTGACGACGAGCCCCGGTGTCCGGGGGACCACGTCGCTCGCGGGCTCGCGTCGGACGGTGTGGCTCGTCGTCCTGCTCGTCGTCTTCCTGGTGGCGCTGGGCATCGTCTGGGCGCTCCTCCGCCTCGGCCACCTCTCGTGATAAGACCGGCGGCATGACGCTCCGGGTTCTTGCTACGGGTCTCGTCGTGGGTGCCTTCGCCGTCCTGCTCGCGGGGTGTCCGTCGAAGGAGGGCGAGCAGAAGGACGCGCAGGCGCCGAGCGCGAGCACCGGGGCCCCTCCCGCGATGGCCGCGCCGGGGGCGGCGTCCGGCCCGCTCGCGAAGCTCGAGACCGAGAAGCCGACGCCCGAGCCGTGGACGATCGACGGGCAGCCCGCGCCGTTCCTCTACTGGGGCGCGGAGGACCTCCGCCTGTCGGCCTCGTGCCAGAAGGGTCAGGCGCTCGCGTGCGAGGCGGTCCGCCAGCTGCGCGTCGCCGCGCCCGTGGAGATCCCGCGCCGCTTCCTGGACGGTCGGCAGAGCCCGGGCACCAAGGTCTGTCAGAAGCTCGGACACCCGATCCTCGTCGGGAAGAACGCGATGGGCGCGGAGGACAGCTTCTGCCGCTTCCCCGACGGCTCGATGGTGTCGACCGGCGCCCTCGAGCGCTACGCGATGCGCGTGATGGAGTGACTGGAAGGTTCCACGCACGCTGCGTGTAGTCTGCGGCACCTTGCCCGCACTCCCCTGCCAGTCATTGACGGATGAGCGGTTCACGGTATGTAAGCGATCCCCTCGAACGCTCGTTCGACCATCCGTCGATCAGGGCCCACCTGCCGGAGGAACTCCAGCCATGAAGAAGCTCGTTCTCGTCGCCGCCCCTGCCCTCGCGCTCCTCGCGCTCGCGTGTGGAGGCAACGAGAAGCCGCCGCAGCCCCCCGTCGCGCAGCCCGCTCCCTCGCCGACGCCGGTGACGAGCGCGCCCGCGAAGACCGAGCAGATGGCGGTGAACGTCGACGACGAGATCGCGAAGAAGTGCGACCTCAAGTTCACGAACATCGAAGAGGCGCCGAAGTTCGACTACGACACGGAGGCGCTCACGCAGGGTGAGAAGGACGTCCTCTCCGCGATCGCGAAGTGCCTCACGACGGGGCCGCTCAAGGGGCGCGCGGTGGAGCTCGTCGGTCGCGCCGACCCGCGTGGCGAGACCCAGTACAACATGACCCTCGGCGCCAAGCGCGCGCACTCCGTCCAGAGCTTCCTCTCGGGCCTCGGCGTGGCGGGCGACAAGATGCGCGAGACCTCGCGCGGCGAGCTCGACGCCTCCGGCAAGGACGAGGAAGGCTGGCGCAGGGATCGCCGCGTCGACGTCCGCCTCGTGAAGTGACGCGGGCGCCTGCTTCGGCTAGACAACCGAGCCATGGCGTCCGACGCGTGGCTGCGTGAGCGGCTCGACACCGTGCTCGAGGGCACGAGCTTCACGGAGCTCGGCTCGCGGTACGAGGGCAAGGTCCGCGACAACTACAGCAAGGACGGGCGGCGCTTCATCGTCGTCACGGACCGCATCAGCGCGTTCGATCGGATCCTCGGGACGATCCCCTTCAAGGGGCAGGTCCTGAACCGACTCGCAGCCTGGTGGTTCGAGAAGACGAAGGACGTCGCTCCGAACCACCTCGTCCGTGTTCCGGATCCGAACGTGCTCGAGTGCGTCGACTGCGCGCCCTTGCCGGTGGAGTTCGTCGTCCGCGCGTACATGACGGGCTCGACGTCGACGAGCATGTGGACCCACTACGAGGCCGGCGCGCGCGTCTTCTGCGGGCATGCGCTCCCGGAGGGGATGAAGAAGAACCAGCGCCTCGCGACGCCGCTCCTCACGCCGGCGACGAAGGCGGCGAAGGGCGAGCACGACGTGAGCGCGTCGCGCGAGGAGATCCTCGCGTCCGGCGTCATCACAGCGGAAGACTTCGATCGCGCAGCCGCGATGGTCATGCGTCTCTTCGAGGCGGGCGCCCGCCTGTGCAAGGAGCGGGGGCTCGTGCTGGTCGACACGAAGTACGAGCTCGGCAAGACGCCGGCGGGCGACATCGTCGTCATCGACGAGATCCACACCCCGGACTCGTCGCGCTTCTGGAACGCGGCCACCTACGACGCGCGCTTCGCCGCCGGCGAGGATCCGGAGCCGCTCGACAAGGATTTCGTGCGTCGCTACTACACCGCCCTCGGCTACCGCGGCGACGGGCCGCCGCCGGAGCTCCCGCCCGAGGTCCGCGTGGGCGCCGCGCAGCGCTACATGGAGGCGTACGAGCGGATCACCGGCGAAGCGTTCGTGCCGGACGACAGCGAGCCTTTGGCGCGGATCCGGAAGAACCTCGGCCTCGAAGGCTGAGCCCGCCGACCGTCACATCGAGAACGGCTCGGGCATGAAGAGGAGCCCGAAGATCAAGAGCGTCCCGATCGCGACCGCCTTCCGGCGACCGTCGAGGGGCTCCGTTCCGGTCGGAGGATGGTCGAGCAGCTCGTGCTTGCGGAGGACGCCGCCCTTCCGCTCCATCGCGAGGAGGAGCGCGAAGGCCGCGAGGAAGACCGCCGGGAGGAGCGACCCCGGCTTGTCACGCGCATAGCTCGCGAGCATGACGAGCCCGAACGTCACCCCCGCCCGGACGCGGACCGTGAGCGTCCCGGGGGGAAGCTCGTCGCCCCGTCCCTTCGCCCCGAGGAGACCCAGGATCGCGAGCATCTGGAACCAGACGAGCCAGAAGACGCCGTTCGACAGGTGCTTGCCGAGATGGTGGAGCCCGAGCCCCCCCGCGAGGTCGCGCCCGACGTGGCCGAGCACCGACACGCCGAAGAACACGAGCATCGCGCGGTGGAAGAGGACCGCTTGCTTGTCCTGCTTCGGCCCGAAGAGCGCGTAGGCGACGTGGCCCCCGTCGAGCTGCCCGATCGGCAGGAGGTTGATCATCGTCACGAACATGCCGCCCCACGCCGCGAACGCGATGGGCGAGAGCGTGAGCTCGTAGCCTGGAGGCGCGGCGGGAGCGAACGCGCGATCGAGCAGCTTGAGGAGGACCGACTCGCCGAGCTGCCACATCCCCTCCTGCGAGACGGGCACGAGCCGCGAGTGCGCGGCGCCCCACGCATAGAGCGGGATCGCGAAGACGAGCCCCGCGAGGGGACCTGAGGCGCCGATGTCGAGCAGCGCGCGCCGCGTCGGGATCGCGCCGGGCATCCGGATCACGGCGCCCATCGTGCCGAACGGGCTGAGGAGCGGCAGCGGGATGAAGAAGGGGAGCGACGCCTCGACCCGGTGCAGCCGCGCGGCGACGTAGTGACCGAGCTCGTGGGCGACGAGGATCGTGAGGAGGGTCCCCGCGAACTGGGCGCCGCGCAGGACGCCGTCGGGGCCGAGCCAGCTCCCCTCGCCGTACTGCGCGCCGGTGACGAAGACGCTCGCGATCGTGGCGAGGAAGAGGACGAGGTTCGTACGCCACCTCATCCGCGAAGCTCCTCCGCAAGCACGTCGCGCAGGGCGATCGCGAGCCGTTCGAGCTGGGGACGGAGCCGCGCGTCGACGCGTCCGAGCTCGGTCTCGACGACGACGGAGCCCCGCGTGAGCTCGTCGTTTGCGACGACCTCGACGACCTCCGCCACCTCCGACCCGACCTCGGCGAGGACGTGGCGGAGCATCGCGAGGTCGGCGGGCGAAGCCTCGATCCGCATCCGGCGCGCCCCGCGCGTCTCGCGGAGGGCCTCGGTCGCCAGCGTCGCGATGCGCGCGCCGTCGACCGCGAGCGCCTCGCCGACGATGCGCTCGGCGAGCATGACCGCCATCGCGACGGTTCGGTCGATCTCGCGTGCGGCGCGCGACTCCTCCCGCGCCCGGAGCGCGACGTGCGCGGCGGCGAGGCGGGCGATCTCCGCCTCGCGGGCCGCTCTCGCGGTCTCCTCCGCCTCGCGTGCGGCCTTCGCCTCCGCCTCGCGGAGGATCGCGCGGGCGCGCTCCTCCGCGGCGTGGACGAGGCGGGCGGCCTCTTCGCGCGCCTCGACGATCGCGGCCGGAAGCACGACGGCACGTCGCGGGGTCGGGAGCTCTCCGGCGCGCGGCGGCCCACCGTCAACGTTCGTCCCGACGAGCTCGTGCGCCTTGATCACGCGTGCGCGAGCGATCGTCATCGGAGGCCCGCCTCGTCGACGGCGCGGGCGATCTCCTCGGCCACCGTCGCGAGCGCGCGCGCGCGCACGGAGCGCTTCGGATCGCCGAGCGCGCGCACGAGGTCGGCCGTCGCGGGAGACGGCGGGTCGCCGAGCGACGCGAGCGCCTCGTCGACCGAGCCGGTGGCGAGGACGTACATGGCGACGAAGCTCCTCTGCCACACGGTCTGGGGAGACTACACGACGCCCACGCCGCTCGGAATCGGCGGGACGAGACATCGTCGTCTCGCACGACCGTCCCCCTCGCGGACGAGCTTGCCGCGGCGTCGGGGAGGTATCCGCCGGGCGGGCGCCGTGGTGCAAGCCGGCGTGTGATCGGTGTACCCGCGGGGCGTCACCTGTATCTGCAGCGTCGCCCCTGATACACCTCGCGAATCCCGCACGTTTACGGCGGTACTAGGCTGGCCTCGCGCTTGCGAGGGAGTCGTTCACCATGACGACCCACCTCCTCGGAGCTCTCGCGGCCCTCTCTACCTCGCTCGTCCTCCTCGTCGGCTGCGCCGCCGGTCCTGACGAGCTCGATGCCAACACCGCCGCGGAGGCGAGCGACGACGACGCCTCCGCGGTCCCGAGCGTCGAGATGGACGGCGTCGAGCCTCGGGGGGGCGGCGTGAACTGCGCTTGCCCGGCGGGGCAGGAGTACCAGAACGGCCTCTGCTATCCGACGTGCCGCAGCGGCTATGGCGGCGAGGGCCCCGTGTGCTGGAAGACGTGCGCGTCGGGCTTCAAGGACACCGGCTTCTTCTGCCATCGCGACTCCAAGATCATCTCGGCGAACACGAGCAAGTGCCCCTGGTACAACAAGTGTGGCCTCGGCTCGAGCTGCTCGACGTGCCCTGCGGGGTACGCGAACGACGGGTGCACGTGCCGCCGCGACGCGTACATCTACGCGCAGGAGTCGTACACGCGCGGCGCGGGGACGGTGCCCACGTGCTCGTCGTACTGAGCGGGCGACGAAGGTTGCTCGTGTTGCTTCATCGGCCCTCGCCGACGAAGCCATCGCGGGACCGGAATCGAGCGGACGAGCCGTCGTCGCACCGCACGACCTCGCCGTCGTCGACGAGCTTTTCGAGGTGCGCCTCGAGGCTCAGCGTCGCGATCGGCCAGAGGTGGCGCGGCGTGTCGGCGTAGGCCTCGGCGACGAGCGCGGCGAGGTCGGCGCCCGCCGCCGGCGCGGCGGCCACCGCGTCGAGGACCTTCTGCTCGCGGGCGAGCCTGTGCGTGACGTAGCGCCGGAAGATGGCGCTCGGGTCGTCGATCGGGTCGCCGTGCGCCGGCAGCGCGATCTTGGCCGACAGCGCGGCGAGGCGCTCGAGCTGCTCGAGGTAGACGCGCATGTCGCCGTCGCCCGGCGCGACGAGGATCGTCCCGACGCTCGCGACCATGTCGCCGACGACGAGCGCGCCTGCGCCCTCCTCCAGGAGACACACGTGGCCCGGCGCGTGTCCGGGCGTGTGCAGGACGCGCCAGCGCTCGCGGCGCGGGCCTTCGAGGATGATCTCGTCGCCCTCCTCCAGCTCGCGATCGACGAGCACACCGTCGAGCCGTTCCCGCGTCGCCCGGTGGACCCACAAGGGAACGCCGAGCTCGCGGCGAAGCACCTCGAGCCCTCCGACGTGATCGGGGTGATGATGGGTCGCGACGAGCGCCACGAGACGACGACCGCGCGACGCGAGGCTCCGCGCCCAGTCGAGCCAGGCGCGCTGCTCGTCCGCGTAGGGCGTCGCCGGCTCGACGAGCACCACGTCCCGGCCGCCGAGCGCGTAGCTGTTGGTGTGGGTCGCCGGGAGGAGGGTCGGCGTGCGGGCCGCGAACATCTCGATCGAAGACGTGATCTCCCGCGGCCGCATCGTTCCCGAGAGCCTGGCACGCGGCGGGTGAGGAGTCGATTCCGCGCGACACCGACGCCAGAGCGGAGGGGGCGCTTCGTCGTCGTGGAGGACGGGAAAGCCAGGGAGAAGCCTGCGTCGCGCACGCTGGGCCGGATGTTGCGTCCTCTCCCTCCCGGAGGTCGCGTCATGAAGAATCTCGGGATCGGGCTCGCCACGTTCGCGGCGTCGCTCGGGGTCTGGCTTGCCGCGGGGTGCTCGGAAGCAGAGTCGCCGGCCGTTGCCGACGCGAGCGTAGCTGCCGCGGACGGCGGAACGACGCCGGACGCGACGGCCCCGCCCGACGTCGACGCGTCGCCGAGCGCCCCTGCCTGCGTCTACACCGAGCCCGATGCGGGGCCGGGAACGGCCTGTCCCTCGCCGGCGCCGGCGCAGATCGTCCCGTACCGACCGGCGGCCCGTACCGCATCGTGCACGCCCGACGACGTCGCGTTCCTCGAGACGCAGGTTCGCGAGAGCACGGCCACGGCGACGCTCGCGAGCCTTCGCGACGCGCTGGCGACGCGCTCGCCGACGTGCGCCGCGTGCGCGTTCACGCGCGAGTGTGACGCGGCGTGGGGACCGGTCGTCTTCTCGAACGAGGCGCGCACCCGCGGCTTCGTCAACTTCGCCGGCTGCGCCGAGCGGGCGCCGGGGGGGAGCAAGGCGTGCGCCGAGGCCCTCCACGCGAATCAGCGGTGCCTCGACGTGGTGTGTCCGCCGTCGGCGTGCGGCGCGTCCTCGGAGTGCGCGAGGGACGCGACGAAGCCGGGCGGCGCGTGTGCGTCGTCGGTCGCCGCGACCTGCGGCGAGAGCATCCCGTCGCTCTGCGAGAACATCTTCGGCGCGGTCCGCGTGCTCTGCGGCGCGAACGCCGACGGCGGTAGCTGAGGGGCGAAGACGCGAAAGGCCCACGTGCACGGGGCACGTGGGCCTTCTCGCTACGGCGCGGACGTGCTCAGACGCGCTCGACGACCATCGCGAGCGCTTCGCCGCCGCCGATGCAGATCGAGGCGAGGCCGCGCTTCTTGTTCTGATCCTTCATCGCGTGGAGGAGCGTCGTGACGATGCGCGCGCCGCTCGCGCCGATCGGGTGACCGAGGGCCACAGCGCCGCCGCGGACGTTCACGCGCGAGAGATCGAACTTCGAGAGCTGCGCGCACGCCATCGCGACGACGCCGAAGGCCTCGTTGATCTCGACGAGGTCGACGTCGTCCGTCTTCAGGCCGAGCTTCGCGAGCGTCGCGTCCATCGCCTTGGCGGGCGCGGTCGTGAACCACTCGGGCTCTTGCGCGTGGCCGCCCCAGCCGGCGATCTTCGCGATCGGCTGGAGGCCGTGCTTCTTCACGGCCGCCTCGCTCGCGAGGACGAGCGCAGAGGCGCCGTCGTTGATCGAGGACGCGTTCGCCGCGGTGATCGTGCCGTCCTTGCCGAAGGCCGGCTTCAGCGCCGCGAACTTCGACGGGTCGCCCTTCGCGGGGCCCTCGTCGAGCTTCACCATGAGCGGGTCGCCCTTGCGCTGCGGGACCGCGACGGGCGCGACCTCGGCGTCGAAGAGGCCCTCTTTCTGCGCGGACAGCGCGCGGCGGAAGCTCTCCTTCGCGTACTCGTCCTGCGCCTCGCGCGAGAACTTGTGCTCGGCTGCGCACTTGTCGCCGCAGACGCCCATGTGGACGTTCGAGTAGGGGTCCCAGAGGCCGTCGAAGATCATCCCGTCGACGAGGGTGCCGTTCCCCATCCGGTACCCGCTGCGAGCCTTGTCGAGGTAGTAGGGCACATTCGACATCGACTCCATGCCGCCCGCGACGATGACGTCCTGGTCGCCGGTCATGATCGCGCGCGCGCCCTGGATGAGGGCCGCCATGCCCGAGCCGCAGACCTTGCTCACGGTCGTGGCCGGGACGCTCTTCGGGAGGCCCGCGAAGATCATCGCCTGGCGCGCGGGCGCCTGGCCGATGCCGGCGGAGAGGACGTTGCCCATGAAGACCTCGCCGACCTGGTCGGGCGAGACCTTCGCCTTCTCGAGCGCAGCCTTGATCGCGACCGCGCCGAGCTGGGGCGCCGTCACCGATGCGAGCGAGCCGAGGTAGGCGCCGATCGGGGTCCGCTGGGCCGAGACGATGTAGACGGGGGGCAGAGCCATGATGCTTCTCCTTCGAGGCGGCCGTGGGATCGGGAGCGGCCACCCGTGCGATGACGCACGGGCGCCTTATAGCGCTATTCTCCCGCGGGATGGCGGGATCCGCTCGCGACGAACGTGGAGAGGCGCGTCACGCACCGCTGAGGCGTGCGGCCGTCGTGTCGATCCTCGTGCTCGGCGCGCTCCACGTCGCGATCGCGACGTCCTGCGCGGAGGCCGGGGCCGACGACGACGCCGAGGTCGACGCGGGGAGCTCGTCCGGCGCCGTCGCCCCCGCGACGTGCCCCGTCATCCCGCCGCCCGCGGGGGGGACGTGCCTCGTCCCCGAGGGGACGACGTGCGCCTTCGGGCCGTGCGAGACGCGCTTCGCCCGCTGCACGGGCGGGGTCTGGCGCTACGCCGACAACGATCCGGGCCAGCCGATCTGCCCCTCCCAGCCGCCGGCGGCGGGGGAGGCCTGCCCGCTCTGCTTCCCGACGGCGACCTCCTGTCTCTACGGCAGCACGGACTGCAGCGCGGCCGATGCGAGCACGAACCGGGTCGTCGCCGCCTGCGTCTCGGGCCTCTGGACCCTGGGCCTCGAGCCCTGCCGGGACGGGGGCGGACCGGATGTTCAGGGTGACGGCGGGCCCGATGCCGACTAGAAGACTCCCGCTCCCATGGCTGAATCCGAATCGAAGCTCTCGACGTTCCTGAACACCAACAAGCTCGACGCGAAGCGCCTGCTCGCGGCGTCGCACAAGCTCGAGACCCTCCAGATCGAGGATCGAAAGCTGAAGCTCGCGAAGCGCCAGCAGAAGAAGTCCGCGGCGGCCGGCAAGGAAAGCGGCGAGAAGCCGACGGGCAAGCCCCGCTCGGGCCGTCCCGTCACGCCGCGCTCGCTGACCGCAGCCCTCTCGGGCACCGCCGTGAGCGGCCCGACGAAGCAGCGCATCCTCCGCGCCGTGAACTATCTCCTCGAGCAGAAGAAGAAGGACAAGGTCGACCTCCGTCAGCTCTTCTGACCGAACCGCTCGGGCCGGCCGAGCGTAGGTGGGACGAGTTCAGCTGAGTGCGGAGCGCCGCGTCCGACGGCGGTTGACCCAGTCGTGCAGGTCGTACCCGATCACAGCGAGCGCCACGCCGAGCGCGATCATCCCCATGCAGCCACCCTGCATGGGGATGGCCGGTGGACCCCAATTTCCTGCGTCGTTTTTGTGGGCAGGTGCAGGGGCACCGCGGCCTTCACCCCACCGGTGCGCCGGGAGGGGGGCCGCCGATGAACCTCCGGCGGACCCGCCGCACCGAACCTCACGTGACCGCGGTTGCGCATCCCCTCCTGCATTCGGGCGCCCGCGACGCGGCGCCGCCGCCCACGCCGGCCCTCTCGGACGAGAGCGCGCTCGTGGAGCGGGCGGCATCGGGCGACGCGTCGGCGTTCAAGGCGCTCTTCCAGCGTCACCGCGGAGACGTGGCGCGGCTCGTCTACCGGATGCTGAACGCGCCGGCGGACCTCGAGGACGTCGTGCAGGAGGTCTTCGTCCAGGTCTTCCGCAGCCTGAAGGACTTCCGCGGGCAGGCGAAGCTCTCGACCTGGATCCATCGCGTGACCGTGAACGTGGTGCTCATGCACCGTCGCTCGGCGAAGAGCCGCCCGGTCCTCGCGGAGGAGGCGCCCGGCGACCTCATCGCCGACGCGGACTCCGCGCTCCCGGACGAGGAGACGGAGCGCCGTGAGCGGATGCGCGCGTTCGGCCGCTTGCTCGAGCGCCTCGCCGACAAGAAGCGCGTCGTGTTCGTGCTCCACGAGCTCGAAGGCCTCGCGCCGGCGGAGATCGCGGAGATCGTCGGCGCCCCCGTCCTGACGGTGCGGACGCGCCTCTTCTACGCGCGGCGCGAGCTCGAGGCGATGATGCACGAGGAGCCGACGCTGTCCGGCATCCACGTCACCGCCAAGGACGCCTCGTCCAAGAAGGGGGAGCGATGAAGAAGCTCTCTCTCGACGACCTCGTCAGGGAGGCGAAGAAGAGCTACGCGCCGCGCGAAGGCGACGACCTCGACTGGGACGCGGTCGAGGCGCGCCTCGAGAAGCGCCTCGCGACCGAGGAGGTCGCGCCGCGCGTCGCGCGTCTCCGCGCCTCGGGTTCGTTCGCGCGCGTCGCGGCGCTCGGGCTCGCCGCG
>JALHPN010000030.1 GCA_022842465.1 Polyangiaceae bacterium
GCTCGCGACCGCAGCCTCGAAGGCGGCGTCGACGTCGTCGCCGCCGAGGCCCGCGAGCAGAGGGGCGCCGGCGGCGGCGGCGCCCGCGGGCGCGTCGTCGAAGTCCGTCAGCTCGACGTCGAACGAGGTGTCCGCCTCGCGGCGTGCGCTCGGCGCGTCGTCCCCGAAGCGCTTCTTCGCCCTCTGGATGTGGCGCTTGTACGTGCCCTCCTCGATCTGCCGGCAGATCCGCTGCCAGTACATCGCGTAGGTGTTGAACTTCTGCGTCAGGACGTTGAGCTTGAAGCGCTGCGCCGTGTTGCGGATGCTCTCCTTGCGGAGGATCGCGAAGCGCCGGTCCACGTCCTTGCGGGGGATCGTGGGCTCGAGCTTCTCGTAGCCCATGAAGTACTGCTCGTAGAGCGCGCGGAGCCGGTCGACCCTCTCCTCGAGCTCCGAGAGCGCGATGTCGATCTCCTTCGGGGTCAACGCAGCCTCGCGCTCAAGTCTTCACGTGGCCGGCGCAAAGGTAAAGCCTCAGAGTGGCGTCACCTTGACGTTGTCGAAGCAGACCTTGACCTCCCACTCGTTGAAGCCGAAGTGGTCGTGCCCCTCGCCCGCGAGCGGCTGCGCGTCGGCATAGGAGAGCATCTCGGTGTTGTCGATGAACCAGCGGACCGTGCGCCCGTCCGTACGCTCGATCTTGAAGCGGTAGGTCTGGCCCTTGTTCACCGGCCGCTGGCGCGGGTCGTCCGAGGCCTTGTCGACCGGGATTTCACGGCGATCCTTGCCGTGCTCGTCCAGCCGCGCGATCGCGTGGATGGAGTTCTTCCAGCCGCCGAAGATGGTGAGGTAGCTCGTCGCGTTCGAGTAGGAGGTGCCCGTCGCCGCGGACTTCCCGTCGCCCCACACCTCGGCCTTCAGGTCGCCGTCGTCGCTCGTCGTGACCGCGTCGAACTCGATGCGCGCGTTCACCGGCAGGACCTTCGTGAGCCAGATGCCGTGGTTTCGCGCCCCCTGGCCGCAGAGCTTCCCGTTCTCGATCCGCCAGGCCGCGGTCCGGATCTGGACCCAGTTCGGGCCGAGGGCGGGGCCCGTGCGCTCGGCGCCCGCGTCCTTGTCCTTCCCGAGGGCGAGGAAGGGGGCGCTCGCGTCGGCGCCGGTCGCCGCGTCCGCGGTGGCCGCCCCGTCGATGCCGACCGCGGGGGCCGCATCCCGGGCTGGCTCGAGCGCTGCCCACGTCGAGTCTCCCCCGTCGGGCCGGTCGAACGTGTCCTCGAACACCGCCGTCATGACGTTCAGGGACGGGCGGTAGGTGGGGGCGGCCGAGGCCGAGACCCCCGCGTCGTAGGGGGGGGCGCTCCCGGACGGGACGCATCCGGCCGCGGGGCCGAGGCCAATCGCGCCGGCGAGGGCGGTCGCGCCGGCGAGGACGAGGAGCCCGCCCGGGAGGCGGGCACGACCCTGGTTTTCATGGGCGAGCACGCCGCGGTTTCTACCACATGGGGCTTGGGGTAAAGAATCTCCCGAGCCATGCACCCGATCCTCTTTCGCATCCCGCTCCCCAAGATGCCGCTCAAGCTGTGGTGGGCGCTCGCAGCCGTGGCCGCCATCGCCGCGATCTACGCGCTGCTCGGCCTGCGCCGGAAGGACCGCGGCACCGCCGCCGTCGCGATCGTCGTCGCGGCGGCCGCCGGCGGCGCCGGCTGGTACTTCCGCGAGGCGAAGTACGAAGCGGCGAACCTCCCCATCTACTCGTACGGCGTGATGCTCGGCCTCTCGCTCGTCGTGGGCTGGTACCTCACCCTCACGCTGGCGGAGAAGGACGGCCTCCCGAAGGAGACGATGGCCAACTGCTACGTGATCACCGCGCTCGCGGCGATCGCGGGCTCGCGGATCCTCTACGTCGTCACGAACCCATCCGAGTTCGAGCAGTTCTCCGACGTCTTCGCGATGCGCCGCGGCGGCCTCGTCGCGTACGGCGGCTTCCTCGGCGGGCTCCTCGGGAGCTGGCTCTATCTCCGCGCCCACAAGATCCGCCTGATGCCCTGGGCCGACGTGGCCGTCCCGAGCCTCGCGTCGGGCCTCCTCATCACGCGCATCGGTTGCTACCTGTACGGCTGCGACTTCGGCAAGCGACTCTCGGAGGGCGCGCCGCCCTTCCTCGCGAAGCTCGGCACGTTCCCGCACTGGGCGGCCGGCACCCTCGACAAGGGCGACGGCTCGCCGGCGTACATGCGTCACCTCTCGGTCTTCAGCGGCACGGAGACGGCCGCGCAGATCTCGAAGGCGAACGCGTCGCTGCCCGTGCACCCGACGCAGATCTACGAGTCTTTGATCGGCCTCGGTCTGCTCGTGCTCCTCCTCTGGCAGAGGAAGCACCAGAAGTTCCGCGGACAGGTCTTCTTCCTCTTCGCGTTCGGCTACGGCTACCTGCGGTTCCTCGTCGAGACGCTCCGCGACGACTCGGAGCGAGGCGAGTTCGGGCCGCGCATGGCCGAGCACTGGTTCATCACGCTCTGCCTGCTCGCGATGGGGATCTCGTTCTCCTTCGGCGTCGCCCTCGGGATCAAGAACCCCACCGTACGTCTCGTCTCGCGCGTCGCGGCGTTCGCCCCGCCGGTCGTGGCGTTCATCGCCATGAAGCCGGCGTCGTTCGGCAAGCAGGTCACGGTGCAGCTCTCGACGAGCCAGTGGATCGGCTTCCTCTCGGCGTGTGCGGTCTCGTACTTCTACGCGAAGTTCTGGGACGAGGCGCGTCGGTCGCCCGCGCTCGCGATGGGCCTCGAGTCGCTGGGGGACGTGAAGCCCGTCCGCGAGGACGAGGCTCCGCGTCGCCGGAAGGCGGACGACGAGGACGAAGAGGGCGAGCACGGCGAGGGCGAAGAGCGCGTCGAGGCCGAGGCCGACCCGGCTCCGTCGAAGAAGGGCAAGAAGAAGAAGGCGAAGCCCGCCGCGACGACGGACGAGGGCGGAAGCCCCGAGCCGAAGGCCGGCGGCGAGAACCCCGGCGGCGACGCCGAGACGGCGTAGTGCGCGGCGCGGCGACGCTCCTCCGCGCGGCGCTGGGGGTCGCGCTCTTCCTCGTCGCGCCGCGCGCGTTCGCGGACAAGGTCGTCGTCCTCCCGTTCACGGCGGCGTCCCAGTCGCTCTCGGTGAAGAAGCCGGAGCTCGACGAGGCGCGGGGATGGGCGCGCGAAGCGGTGAAGCTCCGCGGTCACACGTCGCCGTCCGACGCCGAGGTCGGTCTCGCGGAGCGCGCGGCCGCGGACGGCGTCGCGGACACCAGTCAGGAGTACCGTGCGGCTGGGCGCGCGGTGGGCGCGGCGTGGTCGCTCGGAGCGCACGTCGAGCGAGTCGACGTGCCCGCGCGGACGTTGCCGGACGGGTCCAGCGAAGAAGGGTACTCCGTCTACCGGCTCGAGCTCGAGGCGTGCCAGGTGGAGACGGGGCGGGTCGAGTCGCTGATCCGAGACGTCGACGGCGACGATGCGCCGGCGCAGATCGCCGAGATGCTCACGCTCCTCCTCCGCAAGGAAGGGGTCGCCAACGCGGAGCTCCCGTGGACGAAGACGCCCCACGCGCGCAAGGCGAAGCCGAAGGTCGCCCCGAAGCCGCCCGAGCCGCCGCCCGAGCCGCCGAAGCCCGCACCGCCGCCGAAGCCCGTGAAGCCGGAGACGCCGCCGAAGGCCTACGCCGAAGGACACCCGATCGCGCTCGGTCTCTCGGTCGGGATCTCGAACGCGCTCGTCCGCCCCGATCAAGCGCGCGGGCCCTCGTGGGCGATGCCGATCGGCGGCGCGGTCGGGTACGCCCTCGAAGCGCTGCCAGGGCTCGAGCTCCGGGGAGTCTTCACGAGCCAGGTGCTCGGTCCGCGCGCGATCGAGATCGCCGGCGGGGCGCGCTACGCGTTCCCGGTCCTGCCGAAGCTCCGCGTCTTCGTCGGCCCCGAGCTCCTCGCCGGCGTCCACGTCGCGCTCGGCGCCGACAAGACAGCGCGCTTCCTCGGTCACGGCGCGCTCTTCGCCGCGATCGCGGTGACCGATCAGGTGCAGCTCGAGGTCGCCGGCGATCTCGCGGGCGCTTTCGGGGGGACGGGCACGCTCGTCCTCGGTGGCGCGACGGCGCGTGCGCTCGTCCGGTTCTGAAGCCATGAAGCTTCCGTCCCGGAGGCACACCGTCCGCCTCGGCCGCGCGATCGCCGACGTCCTCGAGCCCGGAGACCTCGTCCTCCTCGACGGTGACCTCGGCGCCGGGAAGACGTTCCTCGCGCGCGCGATCGCGCGCGGCCTCGGCGTCGGAGCGTCGGTCGCGATCGCGAGCCCCACCTTCACGCTCGTGCAGGAGTACGAGACGCCTCGCGGCGTGCTCCTCCACGCCGATCTCTACCGCTTGCGCGACGCCGCCTCGCGCGAGACGACGCTCCGCGACGTACGCCGCCTCGGCCTCGCGGAGCGCCGCGGGGAGGGGGCGATCCTCGTCGTCGAGTGGTCCGCCGACCTCGTCGACGAGCTGGGGGGCGACGCCGCGCTCCACGTCGCGCTCGCGGTCGTGGGAGCGGGGAGGCAGGCGAGGCTCGAGGGGCCGAAGGCGACTCGCGTGACCGCGGCCGGCTGACTAAGGCTGCGTCACGCAGCCCTCCTCGGCGTCCTTGCAGCTCGAGCTGCACTCGGCTGCTCCGCCGCACTGGAGCGCGCACCCCTTCGCGCAGCTCCGCACGACGCAGCTCGTGGCTCCCGGTCTGCAGCTCACGTCGCAGTCGCCCCCCGCACACTCGACCGTGATGTTCCCCTCGCCGCTGATCCGGCAGCCGCCGCCCGGACACGAGAACGAGCACGTGGCGCCTGCCGCGCAGGTGTACGTGCACGGCTCTTCCTTCGTACACGTGTGCGAGCACGACTTCGTGCACGAGCAGCTCCCGGTCTCGCTGCACGACTCCGTGTCGTTCGTGAAGTTCCCCCCGCTGCCCACCGTGCTCGACGAGCACGCCACGACGAAGACGAGAGGGCAGAGGAGAGCGACGAGCGTTCGAATCATCACTCCACTCTACGGTACTGCGTGAAGGCCATCTCGTCACGATGGCGCGCGAATCCCTAGAGCTTCCGGAGGCGGCGTGGAAAGATCAGCGCGGCACCTTGGACGGCGGGAGGAAGAAGGACATCGTCGGAGCGGCGCTCGTCGCGGGCCTCGTCGCGCTCGCGCTGGCGTTCGGCGCCCAACGGGCGCGACGGGCCATTCCGACGACCGCGCTCGCCACGGATGCGACCCGCCTCGAGGGGCCCGCCGGCCGTTACACGTTCGTGCCGACGGCCGGTCGTCTCGAGGTCGCGAGCGCAGATGGTCGAAGCCGGATCGAGATCGAGCTCTCTCTCGTCGTCGACGGCGTAGAGCGCCCGCTCGTCATGCGCCGCGCGGACGTCAAGGCGAAGGACGCACGCACCCTGACCTCGACGTTCCCGGTCGAGATGGGCGAGGAGCGCGCCACGGCGACGCTCGATCTCCGCATGGACGCGCTCTCCGACGCCGTGTCCGCGTCGCTCACCGTCACGCCGGACGTGGACGGCTCGCACGTCTTCGCCCTCCGCGCGAGCCTCGCCGCCGAGGGGCGCGACGTGTTCGTGCCCGGGTCCGGCCACCTCCCCGACCTCGCCAGCGTCGACGCGCGCGCGGTCGTCCTCGACGACGACGTCCACCCGTTCGGCCTCTTCTCCTCGCAGGGCGGCATCACGATCGCCGAGACGGCGCCCGACGTGGAGCAACCCGGCGCGCGTCCGCGGCTCGTCATCACGTCGCGGCCGGGAGCGGCGTCACGCGGCGTCGCACCGCCGGATCCCGCTCCGGCGCCCACGCGCACGGGCCTCTCGCCGTCCGTCCCCGTCGATGCCGACCCCGACGCCGGGGTCGACGCGGGCCCGCCGCTGCTCGCCGTCCGGCCCGCGTCACCTGCGAAGGGCAGCCGCGTCGCGACGCCGGCTCGGCTCGATCTCGACGTGGTCGTCGGCCAGACGAGCCAGGCGATCTGGAAGCGCCTCTACTCCTTGCTCCGGGTCGGCACGGCGAGGGTCGCCGGCGTCGTCACCGGCACGAAGGAGCGCGCGCACGTCTTCGCGCTCGACGACGACGGCCACCCGCAGCTCCGCGCCGTGACCGACGCGCAGGGCCGGTTCGTCCTCGAGGCGCCGACGGGCGCGCAGCAGTGGTACGCCGCGATCGAGGCGTCGCAGACGAGCGCCCCCGTCCACTTCACCCCCGGGACGCCGTGGGATCTCAAGCTCGACGTGTCTCCCGGCGGAGAGCTCGAGGTGAAGGTGATCGACGCCGACACGGGCAAGCCCCTCGTCGTGCGGCTCCTCGTGAAGGGCATCGAGGGCACGATCGACCCGAGCTTCGGTCCGGACTATCGCGCCTCGGGCGCGGGCCCGCTCATGGATCTCCTCGAGAACGAGGTGACGACGCCGCTCCCCGCCGGCAAGTACCGCGTGTCGGCGACGAAGGGGATCGAGTGGAGCATCGACGCCCAGGAGGTCGAGGTCGTCAGCGGCCACACGAAGGAGCTCGAGCTCGCGCTCCGCCACGTCGTGCCCAGCCCCGGGCTCGTCGGATGCGATCTCCACGTCCACGCGCGACCGAGCTTCGACTCGCCGGTGACGCCGGAGGATCGCGTCCTGTCCCTCGTGTCGGCGGGCGTCGACTTCGCCGTCCCCACCGAGCACAACCTCGTCGGGGACTACGGCCCGGCGCTCGAGGTGCTCCGCCTCGGCAAGCAGCTCGCCCACGTCGCCGGCGTCGAGGTCACGACCTACAACCCGCGCTTCGGCCACTTCGGGGTCTTCCCGTGGCCGGTGGGGCCGGTCGTCCCGAGCTACCGGGGCACGAACGCGGCCGGCGTCCTCGGCTCCGCGCGCCGCGGCGATCCGAGTCGTGTCGTCCAGATCAACCACCCGCGCCTGCCGAACGGGATCGGCTACTTCAACGTGGCGTCCTTCGATCCGCGCTCGGGCCGCACCCCCGTAGGCATGCGCACGGACTTCGACACGATCGAAGTCTACAACGGCTACGAGATGCAGAACCGGCCGCTCGTCGACAAGGTGATGGAGGACTGGTACGCGCTCCTCAACCTCGGCAAGCGCATCGCGGCGACCGGCTCGAGCGACTCGCATCGCATCCAGTACCAGTGGGCGGGCTACCCGCGGACGTACGCGCTCGTGGACGCCCGCGCCGCAGGCGACACGGGCGCGGCGATCGACACGACGTCCGTGGTCGCCGCGCTCAAGCGAGGCCGGAGCTTCGTGACGAGCGGCCCGCTGATCGAGCTCGAGCTCGGCGACGCCGCGAAGCCTGCGCGCCCCGGCGACGAGATCGCGCCACGCGGGGCGACGGTGAAAGGGAAGCTCCGTGTCCGTGCGGCGCCGTGGGTCGACGTGACGTCGATCGTCGTCCTCGCGGGCATCCCGCACGGGCCCGGGGTCCCTGGGCCCAGCGCGACGCAGATCGTCTTCTCGACGAAGGTCGCGTCTCGGCCGTCGCGCTTCGGCAGGGACGACGGCACGCTCGACGAGGCGCATCGCGCGACCATTCGCTACGAGGGGACGCTCTCGCTCGACCTCCCGGAAGGCGCGCGTTGGATCATCGCGATCGTCCGCGGAGAGCGCGTGATGGATGACGCTCTTCCGTTCATGCCCGTACAGCCGCTCGCCTTCACGAATCCGATCTGGATCAGCCGCTGAACGCGCGAAGAGCCGTGCTACGGTGACCACCGCCGTGCAGACCCTGGGGAGGGAACATCCACCGCTGACGACGTTCGGGCGTTATCGCCTGCTCGAGCGTCTCGGTCAGGGCGGCATGGCCGAGGTCTTCAAGGCCAAGAGCTACGGCGTCGAGGGCTTCGAGAAGGTCGTCGTCATCAAGCGCATCCTCCCGGAGCTCGCCGCGAGCGAGCAGTTCGTGGAGATGTTCATCCACGAGGCGAAGCTCGCCGTGCGCCTCTCGCACGCGAACATCGTCCAGGTGTTCGACCTGGGGCTCGCGCCCGGCACCGTCGTCGGCGGGATGCCGCAGCCCGACGCGTACTACATGGCGATGGAGTACGTGAGCGGGTTCGATCTCGCCACGGTCGTCGCGCGCTGCCGACGTCAACAGATCCAGGTGCCGGTGGAGATGGCGGTCTACGTCGCCGCCGAGGTGGCGAAGGGACTCGATCACGCGCATCGTCGTCGCGACGAGCAGAACCAGCCGCTCAACATCGTCCACCTCGACGTCTCGCCCCAGAACGTCCTCCTCTCCCTCGAGGGCGAGGTGAAGGTGACGGACTTCGGCATCGCGAAGGCACGCGGCGTCATCGAGCCGAACGGGATGGAGGACACGCGCGCGCGGCAGCTCCAGGGCAAGTTCGGTTACATGAGCCCGGAGCACGCCGCCGGCGAGAACGTGGACGCGCGGAGCGATCTCTTCTCCCTCGGCACAGTCCTCTACGAGATGGTGACGGGCGTGAACCCGTTCAGCGCGCCGACGTCGTTCGAGACGCTCCGGCGCGTCGTCGCGGTCGAGTACCCGCCCGTCGAGCTCCTCCGGCCCGACGCGCCGCTCGAGCTCGTCTCGCTCCTGAAGCAGTCGCTGAGCCCGTCGCCCGAGGATCGGTTCCAGGATGCGGGTCGCATGTACGAGGCGCTCCTCGCGTTCCTCTATTCGCAGGGCCGCCGGTTCAGCGCCCACGATCTCGCCGACTTCCTGGATCGCTTCCGCGAGCCGGAGGTGGCGACCCCGAACCTGACGCTCGAGGCCGACGGCGCTCCCGCCCACGAGCGCACGCCCGTCGAGGTGCCGGCGTCGCGCCGGAGCAGCCATTCGTCGATCACGCGAATGGAGTCGGCGGCGCCCGTGCTCGACGTCGAGCGCGCGGCCGAGATGGGCGAGCGCCGCGAGGTGACGGCGCTCGCGATCGAGCTCCCAGGGCGCGACGACGACATCTTCGCCGAGCGCGCGGCGCGCATGATCGCACGCTACGGCGGGCGCGTCCTCACGCGTGATCCGGAGCAGGTGACCGCTCTCTTCGGCGAGGGCGAGCCGGACGGCCACGACACGGAGGTCGCGACGCGCTGCGCGCTCGTCGTCCTCCGCTCCCTCCCCAGCGAGCGCATGCCCGGCGCGGGGCTCCACGTCGGCCGGGTCCACGTGAGCGTCGACGGTCGCGCGACGGAGGACGAGCGGCTCGCCTCCCTCGTCGCCACGGCGCGGGACCTCTCGCGCGTCCGCGAGGGGATGTGCGCGATCAGCGTGACGGCGATGCGCCAGGTGCGGCACCTCTTCGTCTTCGAGTCGCTCGGCGACTCGCGGACGCCGAGCGTCTCGCCGTCGACGACGCTGCTGGTGCGCGAGGTCCGCGCCCCGAGCGAGGCCTTCGGGAGGTTCGTCGGCCGAAAGGAGGAGCTCCGCTCCGTCGGCGAGATGCTCGCCGCCGCCACGCGTCGGGTGGCGAGCGTCCTCACGCTGCGCGGCGACCACGGGGTCGGCAAGACCCGTCTCCTCCTCGAGGTCGAGCGGCGTCTACGCAAGGGCGGGTACAACGTCGGCTGGCACGCGGCGTCGTGCGTCCCGCGCGGTCCGGAGCTCCCGCTGTCCGGCATCCAGGCGATGCTCCAGACGCTGTGCGGTGTCGCGGAGGGCGATCCCGAGCCTCGCATCCGGCAGGTCATCCCTCGTCTCCGCGCGCTCGGGCTCCAGGACGACGAGGTGGCCGCCGTCCTCGCGTCGCTCGGCGCTTCCGCGGCCGCGTCGGGTGGCAACGCGCGTGTATCGCTCGGAAACGCCTTCAAGCGCATGGTCCAGCGCCTCTGCGAGGACCGCCCGCACGCGTTCTCGTGGGACGCGGCGCACGCGATGGACGCCGAGAGCTTCGCCGTCCTCGAGTCGACGCTCGAGAAGCTGCCGAACGCGCGCGTGCTCTTCGTCCTCGCGGGCCGCGCCGGCTTCTCGCATCCTCTCGAGAAGCTCGGCGTCCACGGCGCGCTCGACCTCGTCGACCTCGAGCCCGAGGACGCCGAGCGCCTCGTCGCCGTGCGTCTCGCGGCGCTGCGCGTGCCGCCCGAGCTCCTCCGCTTCGTGCGGGATCGCGCGGGCGGGCACCCGCAGATGATCGAAGAAGTGCTCAAGGGCCTCGTCGAGGGCCGCGCCGTGACGGTGGCGGACGGCGCCGTCGTCACGATGAAGCTCGTCGGGCAGGATCTCGCGCTCCCGAAGACGCTGCGCGGCCTCGTCGCGTCGCGGATCGCGAGGCTCGAGGGCTCCGACCGCGCCATCCTCCAGGCCGCGGCGGTGCTCGGGGACGCGATCGGCTCCGAGGTCCTCGCGACGATGACGGGCGCCCCCGTCGGCGCGCTCGAGCGCACGCTGGGGACCCTCGAAGATCGCGGCTTCCTCGTCCACACCGGGCCTGCCGAGCTCCGCTTCACCTCGCCGATCGTCCGCGAGGTCGTCGTCGACGCCCTCACGCCCGAGGCCGCCCGCCAGATGCATGCCGCGGCGGGGCGCGCGCTCCAGGACACGCACGGCGCTCGCGCGGTGGAGGTCGCCGAGCGCGTCGCGATGCACCTCTACGAGTCGGGCGACCGGGAGCAGGCCGGCGTCTGGTTCGCGACGAGCGGCGAGCGGATGCTCGCGCTCGGCAAGGTCGAGGACGCGACGCGCGATTACGCGAGAGCCCTCGAGCTCTGCGATCTCGCCGCGCGGGATGCGGGCGAGGTCGTCGACTGGTTCGGTGGCCTCGCGCGGTCCGTGCGGCTCGTCCGGTCGCTCCCCGAGGCGACGGAGCTCTGCGAGCGCGTGATCGGTCGCGTCGACGCGAACCCCGGGCCCGAGTCCCGCGCGCTCGAGCGGCGCGTCCGCGTCCGCGTCGACGCGGGGCGGATCCTCACCGCGCTCCACCAGTTCGACGCCGCGCGGACGCAGCTCGCCGCCGCGGAGGCGATCTCTCACGCAGAGCCGAAGCTCGCCCATGCGGCGCTCCTCGCCTCCGTCGAGCTCTCGAGCCGCCAGGGAGATTTCAAGCGCTCGCTCTCGCTCCTCGAGCGGATGCAGTCGCTCGTCACGAAGAGCCCGGACAAGGCCGACGAGCACAAGCTGCTCGTCAGCCTCGTGCAGACGTGCGCGGCCATGGGCGATCATGCGGCCGCATCGCGCTACTTCGAGCGGGCCGAGCTACTCCTCCCCGACGACGAGACGGCAGCCTGCGAGCGACAGAAGCTCCGAGCGCTCATGCTGTATTTTGCACGTGACTTTCGCGCCGCCGCGCTCAGCGCGGAGCGCGCGATCGACACAGCGCGCGATCTAGGCCTCTCCTACGAGGTCGCGGTGAACCTGCACAACCTCGGCGACATCCTCGTGCGCCTCGAGGACTACCCGCGCGCGTACGGCGCGATCAAGCAGGCCCTCGCGGTCGCGGACGAGTCGGGCTTCGAGCGCCTCTCGAACCACAACCGCATGTTCCTCGCCTTCCTCGACGGACGCGCGGGCGACCTCGGCGCGGCGGCGACGCTCCAGCAGGGGATCCGCTACGCCGAGGCGAACGACTTCAAGTGGGACGTCCTCGGCGGCCGTCTCCTCCTCGCTCGCCTCCACGACCACCGTGGCGACAAGGACGGCGCGCGCCTCGAGTACCAGAAGCTCCGTGACCTCGCGCGCGCGGCGGGAAATCGTCTCGTGGAGGCCGACTGCCACGGCGCCCTCCGTGACATGGGCTCTCCGCCGTCTCAGCCCCCGCCGTCGATGCGCGTCGCGGGGGACCTGAAGTTCTGAGACGATCCTGTACGATGGAGGGCGTGACGCACCTCCGGAGGCTCTTCTCCTTGCTCGCGCCCTGTGTGCTCCTCGCGTCCGCGTGCAGCGACGACGAAGGCGGCGACTTCGTCGGGACGCCGCCGGAGGACGCCGGCGCGAGCGGCACGACGAGCAGCGAAGCAGACGCGACGCCGCCGCCGGACGCCGCGCCACCGCCGGAGGACGCCGGAGCGCCGGCGGAGGTCTTCAGCGGTGAGGCCACGTACTACAACGCGAACGGGACCGGCGCCTGCGGACAGCCCACCCAGAACAGCGCGCTCGTCGGCGCGCTGAACGGAGCGCAGTACTCGAAGGCGAACTGCGGACGCTGCGCGTCGATCAAGGGGCCCCTCGGCACGGTCGTCGTGAAGCTCCAGGACAAGTGTCCCGGCTGCGACTTCGGGGACATCGATCTCAGCTCCACGGCGTTCCAGAAGATCGCGAAGCTGAGCGACGGGCGCGTGAAGATCTCCTGGAGCTTCACGACCTGCCCGTGACCGCGCTCAGCGGAGGAGCGCCGCGCCGATCGCAGCCAGGACGCCGACGGCGGTGACGGCCGCGACGGGCACGATCCACGCAGGGCGGTCGGGCGGCGCGGTCGTGTCGTTCGCCGCGGGCCCGATCGCGGCATCGACCGAGGTGAGCGAGACGCGCGCGCGCGGCTCCGGCAAGGACGCGCGGCCCTCGCCCTCGCCATAGGGGGACTCGGCGGCTGCGGCGCGGATCTGCGGCCACATGCGCACGAGCTCCTCGGGCGAGAAGCCGACGTGCGCGACGGCAGGCTCGTCTCGTAGCGCCTCCAGATCGGCCTCCTCGGGCGTGAGCCGCGCCGTGGCGCGGGGGACGAGGAGATCGGCCACGCGGAGGAGCGCGATCAGGTTCGTCGTGCTCCCGCCCAGCGCGGAGGCGCCGTTCCAGTCGTGATGCAGCTCGACGACCTCGGGGAGCGGGGAGGGCAAACCCCAGCTCCGGAGCGCCTCGGCGCCGAGCTGGGCGTGGTCGAAGCCGAGGAGCGCGACCTCCTCTTCGCTCGAGGGCTCGCCGTCGCCCATCTGATCGACGAGCTCCTCGTAGAACGAGTCGCCGGCCTGGAGCACGAGCAACATGCCGACGTCGTGGAGGAGGCCGACCGTGAACGCCTCGTCCGGCGAGACGCCGGCGTACGACGCGAGGAAGCGCGCGACGCCTCCGCACGCGACGGCATGCTTCACGATCGCCGGAGCAGCGCCCAGCGTCTGCTCCACCATCTCGAGCGCTGCGGTGCTCGTCGCGATGCTCGCGACGCGCCGTGTCCCGAGGAGAGCGACAGCGTGGCGTACGGTCGTACATCGCGCGGCGAGCCCGAACGCCGCCGAGTTGACGACCCGCAGCATGCGCGACGCGAACGCGATGTCGCGTTCCACCACGTCGGCCACGTCGGCGACGGTGCGTCGTGGGTCGGAGGCGACGGCCTGGACGCGCGCGACGACGGCCGGAAAGGGCTTCACGCCCGTGAGCTTGGCGCGGAGCGCGGCGCTCTTCTCGCTCGTGTGCGTCTCGGCGGTCGGCACGAGGTGGACAGCCGCTTGGATCGCTCTCTGCATGGTGATCGCAGGCGAGGGTGCCTGTCCTCCTCCCTGGAACGGACGCCGCGGCAGAGAGTTGAGGGGTGATGCGTATACTGGAGTGCATGCGTGGGATCGCGCTCGGCGTCCTCGTGACGATGGCGGCGGTGACGGCTTCGGCCTGCGCGCGTCCGGTCGTCGCTCGTGACGGCACCGTCGTCTTCCAGGAGGAGGGCGCCGGGAGCGCGAGCGTCCTCACCGCGAACGGGCTCGAGGTCCGCGACACGCGGGATCGTCCCACGCCCGTCATCCGGCGTGACGCGAACGAGCCATGGAGGGCGCCGCTCGGCTTCATCCTCCCGCGCGACGGTCGGTTCACGCAGACGAGCAAGCCGCACGTGCTCGCGACGACGGGCCTCGCGGTCGTCCTCCGTCCGAGCGACACGCGCGTGCCGTCCTGGGGTGGCGAGGTGCTCGTCCGGGTCGACGTGATCGCCCCCGCGGCCGAGGGGACCGCTCGCTGGGGAGAGAACGTCGCGCTCGTGATCGACGGTCGCGGACCCGACACGGTGTCGCTCGTCGAGGCCGCGTTCGCGCAGCTGGCGGGTCGCGACCGCGTCACGATCCTCGACGCGCGCGGTCCGAGCGTCGTCGTCCCGCTGATGCCGGCGTCGAATCGCTCGCTCGCGATGGCCGCGCTCGAGAAGCGGCTGCCGGTCCGGACGGGCCGGCGTGCCGTGGGGCAAGCGCTCGAGCTCGCGGCGAAGGGCATCGCCAGCGAGGCGACGCAGCGGCTGCTCGTCCTCGGTGACGCCCCGCTCCCGCCCGACGGCGCCGTGACGATGGCGCGGCTCGCGGAGCGCGGCGTACAGACGGGCGCGGTCGCGACGACGGGAGCGGATCGCGACGAGCGGATCGAGAAGATCCGCGAGCTCGTCCCGAGCGCGGGCGACACGACGTTCCGGAACGTCCGCCTCACCTTCGCCGGGACGCCGGCCCCGTCGCACGTCCTCGAGGCGTCGGGCGGTCACGTCTTGTGGCGCCTCGACGCGGGCGACATCGTCCTCGGCGACGTACGGGCGGGCGAGTCGCGGACGGAGGTGCTCCGCGTGTCCGTTCCGCCGTGGACGGCGGGGGAGTCCTTCCGCTTCACGGTCACGGCGGAGGTGGACGATCTCGGCTGGGGCGGCCCGCGCAAGTTCGCCGCGGAGGTGCCGTGCACCTACGACGACGACATCGAGCGCATCGCCAAGTCACGCCACGGCGACGTCATCACTTACGCGTCCGCGCTCGCGACGCTCAAGCGCCTCGACCAGGCCTTCGTCGGCGAAGGCGTCGCGCGGAGCGGCAGCCTCCAGCGTCTTGCGCTCGTCCACGCGAAGTCGATGCGTCTCCTCGCCGACGACACGAAGGACCACGCCGTCCGGGAGCAGGCCGACATGCTGGCCGCCCTCCTCTCCGCCACGCGCTGACGTCAGCCTTGCATCTCGACGGCGAGACCGTACTGCCAGCCGTCCGCGTCCTTCCGCGCGTGCGCGACGCGTCCGGCGAACGGCACGCGGAAGGAGTCGCCGTCGCCGACGATCCCCTTCACGGCGTCGCCCTTCTGGAGCGACTGCTTCACGCGGCTGTCCTCGTCGGAGGCGCGGAGCAGCATGCCGATCTCCGAGTAGTTGAGCGTCTCGAAGACGAGGGGACCGAGCGTCTCGTGGTGCACGGTCACGGGCACCGACCCGAGGAAGCGGACCGCGGCACGGCGCGAGCCCTTCTCACGGAGGAAGTGAGGCCGGAGCCCCGTCTTCCGCGGGACGCTGTGGATGCGGTGGCTCGGGAGCTCGATCGCGGTGAGGAAGCCGCCGTAGGCGCAGGCGGTGTCGACGTTGATCCGCGTCGCCGAGAGCTCGACCGCGTTGACCGGCGTGTGTCCGTGGACGATCCGCTTCTCCCACTTGCGCGTGTTCGTGATGAACGCGCGCCGGATCCAGAGCATCTCGTCGCGGTCGCGGACCTTGTCGAGCTCCTTGAGCGCGCGGTCGGGGACGCCGGCGTGCACGAAGAAGTACTCGTCCGTCTCGTGCCAGAGCTTGAGCTCGTCGAGGAACCTGGCGTGCTCGGCGGGGATCACCCAGGCGCCGTCGTCGTCGGCGTAGTCGGCGAGGGTCGTCGACCCTCCGTTCAGGATGAAGCGGGCGACGCGGCCGGGGTCGGAGCCGTCGAGGAACTCGCGCATCATCTCCTCGTGGTTGCCCGCGAGGGTGACCATGCGCCGACGCTGCTTCTCCTCCATGAGGATCTCGAGCACGCGTCGCGATGAGGGTCCGCGGTCGATGTAGTCACCGAGCATGACGACCGTCGCGTCGTCGTCACGTGGGATCCGCTCGAGCAACTCGACCAGCTCCTCCGCGCACCCGTGAACATCGCCGATGGCGAAGATCGGCATTCTGTGAGCATAGCGAACGGCAGGTCCCCCTCGCGACTGAAGTCACGCCGCCGAGCACGGTTTGCCCCGTGTGCCGTGGTGTGGGATGCCGCCTCGTTGCGCCCTGCATCGGGACCGTCGTTCACACCTGCGCGTTCGACGCGAGCCGCCGACGGAGATCGCCTCGGAACGGCGTGTGCACAAGCGGGCGTGGATGAGCCTCCGCCGCCAGCTCCTCGCGCTCCTCGTCGGTCCCCTCGCCATCTCGTCGCTCCCCGCCTGCGCGAGCGTCTCGAGCCCGACGCCTTTCGAAGGGATGGCCGAGACCGCCGCGCTCGCTCGGCCCCGCGTCGGGTTCGCCTTCTCGTCGAGCGAGGGCACCCGGACGTGGGCTCCGCGCTGGAAGACGGGCGAAGACGGCTCGATGTACGACGCGGCCGAGTACTGCCGCCAGTGTGACGACCCCGAGATCCCGACCTACTCGTTCCACGACGGCCCCGCGGCTCCCTTGCCGCCGCCGTCCACGCGCGACCGCGTCCCGGAGCCACCCGAGCGCCGTCCCTTCGATCCGATGGCCGCCCTGGTCGCGGTGCGAGCCGTCGATCTCTCCGCCTGCCGCGGCGAGAACGCCCCGCGCGGAGGGGGACACGCCGTCGTCAGGTTCACCGGTGACGGCCACGCGGTGAAGGTCGTGATCGACGATCCCGCCGGCCTCGACGATCGCGCGGTCCGGTGCATCGGGCTGACGCTCGGGGAAGCACGCGTCACCCCCTTCGCCGGGCCCGAGACGGACGTGGGCGCGACCTTCTTCGTTCCGTGATCTCGCGCGCAGTGCTCGGCGCCGCGTCTACGGACGAGGGGGGCTCGAGAGGGGCGGGACGTTCGCGAGCTGCTGGAGCAGCGCCTCGTGGATGCGCCCGTTCGTGGCGACGACGTTTCCCGATGCGATCATCTCTCCGCGTGCGTCGAAGTCCGTCACCGTCCCTCCCGACGCGCGGACGAGCGCGATCCCGGCCGCGATGTCCCACGGCGAGAGCTTCCGCTCCCAGTACCCCTCGTACGTCCCGTCGGAGACGAGACACAGGTCGAGCGCGGCCGAGCCGCAGCGCCTCACGGCCTGGCATTTCCGCTTGATCGCGACGAACGCGTCGAAGTTGTTCTCGTGGCTCGTCCGTCGGTCGTACGGGAACCCCGTCGCGAGGAGCGACTCCTCGAACACCGACGTCGTGCTGACGCGGCACGCCTCGTCGTCGCCATGCCCGCCGAAGCGGGCGGACGTGCGGACGGCGCGCGCCTCCCCGTCGGGCGACGCGAAGCCGAACCACTCCGTCGCCAGCGCGGGCGCCACGACCACGCCGAGGATCGGCGCGCCGCGCGCGACGAGCCCGATCGACACGCACCAGAAGGGATGCCCGTGCACGAAGTTCGTCGTGCCATCGATGGGATCGATGAAGAACGCCTCACGCTCGGGATCGAACGAGCCGCCGCCTTCTTCGCCGACGATCGGGATCGAGCCGAGCTTCGAGCGGAGCCGTTCGCGGATGACCGCCTCGCTCTCGCGATCGAAGCTCGTCACGAGGTCCACCACGCTCGCCTTGTGCTCGACGACCATCGCGCGCCGGAAGCCCTTCTTGACGAGAGCCGCGGCCTCGTGCGCGGCGTCACGGGCGACGCCGAGGATCTCTTCGAGCTCGTCCTTGGTCATGCGGAGGCCTTCGCTTCGAGCGCCTGCAAGAGTCGGGCGTGCAGGCCGCCGAAGGCGCCGTTCGAGAGGAGCGCGATGACGTCGCCGCGCTCGGCCTCGCGCACGAGGCGGTCGAGGACGGCGTCGACGCTCGTTGCCGCATCGGCGCGGCCGCCCCGCGCGCTGATCTCGCGGACGATCCGCGCGAGATCGAGCCGCTCGGCCTCCGGCACGTTCGTGCGCCCAAGCGGGGCGAGCACGACCTCGTCCGCCGACGCGAACGACGCCGGGTAGTCGCCCTGGTGGGTGCTCCGGCACGCCGTCGCGGATCGCGGCTCGAAGACGGCCCACAAGCGGCCCGACGGATGACGCGAGCGGAGCGCGCGCAGGGTCTCGTCCACGGCGGTCGGGTGATGCGCGAAGTCGTCGTAGACGGCGACCCCGCCGGGCGTCCCGAGGAGGTCCTGCCGTCGCCGCACGCCACGAAAGGTCGCGAGGGCTCTCTTCGCGACCTCGACCCCGACGCCGAACCCCTCCGCGCACGCGGCGATCGTCCCGAGCGCGTTCCGGACGTTGTGGGCGCCGGGCACGCCGAGCGAGAACCGGCCGCAGTAGGACCCGCCAGCGTAGACGTCGAACGGCTGCGCGAGAGTCACCGGATCCGGCGCGACGAGCGCAGCGCTCCACGTCGGAGTGACGTCGCCGGTGTCGTCGCCGTCGAGCCCGTAGAAGGCGACGCGGGATCGAGCGTTGCCGAGGACGAGCGCCCGCGCCCGCGCGTCGCGCGCGTCGCAGGCGACGAGGCCTGCCTCCGGCACCGCGCGGAGCATCTCCGCGAACTGCGCCTCGTAGACCTCGCGCGACGGATAGATGTCGACGTGATCGTGCTCGACGCTCGTGAGGACGACGACGTCCTCGCTCGAGACGCCGACGTAGTCGAAGAACTTCGGCTTCTTGACCCAGTAGACGGCGTCGTATTCGTCTCCCTCGACGACGAAGGGCGAAGGCTTCCCCACGGTGCCGGAAGCGCCCGTGAGCTTCCGCTTCGTGCCGCCGAGGCCCGCCCCGGACGGGAGATCCTTGGGGAGGCCGCCGATGAACCAGCCGGGCTCGAGGCCAGCCTGCTCGAGGACCCACGCGCACATCGCGGACGTCGTCGTCTTGCCGTGGGTCCCCGTCACGACGAGGGGACGACGGTTCACGAGGAAGCGCTCGCGGAGGGTCGCGGACATCGACGCACGCGGGAGGCCGAGCTCCTCGGCGCGTCCGGCCTCCGGGTTCTCCTTCCGGATCGCGTTGCCCACGACCACGAGCTCGAGGTCGGGCGTCACGTGCGCGGCGTCGTAACCGCGGAGGCAGCGGATCCCGGCCTGCTCGAGCGCAGGGCCCATCGGCGGATCGAACGCGACGTCGGAGCCCGTCACGTCGTGCCCTGCGTCGCGCAGGAGGAGGGCGAGCTGTCCCATTCCCGTGCCCGAGACTCCCACGAGATGAACCCGCATGGGCGCGCAGCCTAGCATCCGCGGTGCAGAGGACGCACCTGGGCCCGCGGCCCGCAGAGTCGAGAACGCGACGGGCCGGGCGCGCGGGATTTCCAGAGGCGCGAGGGCGGGCACGGGTCTTGGGACGATCGCCCCCGATGCCCCTCCCGACCCGTTCCCTCCTCGCGTCGTCGCTCTTCGGCGCCGCTCTCCTCGCGGCGTGCACGATGCCCGTCGACGAGAGCGTCGGCGGCACCGAGGGGGCCCAGTCGGGGGCCGAGTCGGTCCGGCTCCGCTACGAGGGGACGTGCGAGTTCCTCCGCACCTGCTCGCGCTTCTCGCGCGGGATGCCCGAAGGGCAGGTGAGCTGGGGATGCACCGGAGCCGGGACGTGTGAGGACACCGCGCTCTGGGTCGCGGGGCCGGGTCGTAGCTACTGCAACAAGACGGTGCGGATCTGTCGGGGCTCGCGGTGCACGAACGCGCTCGTGAAGGACGTGAGCTCCGACCGCGTGTGGGAGGGGTCGAACGGCGTCCTCGACGCACTCGGGATCCGCTACGGACTCACCGGTCAGTGCAGCGGCTACGGCGAGGGCAACGTCACCGTCCGCGTCCTCCGTAGCGAGGGCGGCGGCGGACCGACGGAGGGACCGCTCGTCGCCGAGCCGTCGGGCGGGACGACCTCGGGCGATCTTCCGCTGCCCCCGCCGCCTCCCCCGCCGCCGGAGGAGCCGTCGTCGAGCTCGTCGGGCTCGTCGGGCAAGCCCCCGCCGGCGGGTGGGGGACGGAAGGACCCCGGCTGGTCGGATGCCGGCTGCACGCTCTCGAACGGCGACTACGTGCCCGATCTCGGCTGCGTCTGGTCCACCGACGGGAGCTGGTACCAGTGCACGATGGGGACGTGGGCGCGAGGCGGCAACGGGAGCTACGGACCGTATGGGGCCTGCACCGCGGTCTACGGGCTCTGACGATTTTCTCGGAAAAGCGCCCCGCGGCCGCCACGAACGGGCATGAGCGTCACCCGCCTCGCCCTTCCCTTGCTGTTCTTGGTCGCCTGCGGAGGCGCCGGCGCCTCGGTGGACGCCGCCCCGTGGTCCCCTGGGGACGCGCCTGCCCCGTCGCCGGCCCCGTCCGGCTCCGGCGCGGGGGCGCCGGTAGACGAGCCTGACACGGGAGAGCCGGGCCTCGCCCTCCATCTCCGCGCGACGGCGACGCCCTTCCCGCACGCCGACGATCTCGCCGGTCTCACGCCCTCCGCGGCGCGCCTCGGCATCGTCTCGCTCACCCTGCTGCGCGGCGCGAACGATCCGTCGCCGTGGGTGGTCTTCGATCGGGGTACCTCGTTCGTCGACGCGTCGCTCGACGACGGCGCCGACACCGCCGTCGCGACGGTCGCTCGCCGCGACCTCGTCCCCGGCACGTTCACGCGCGCGCGCGTCGGCGTCACTCACGTGAGCTACGAGCTCCCCGCGCGCATGCATGCCGCTGGCCTCGTCACACCGGGCGTCTTCCGCAACGTGCAGGTGCTCGCCGACGGAACCGTCCTCGACGGGGCGCCGCGCGCGAGCGGCTGGCATCGCTACACCTTCCTCGTCGGTGGCGCACCCGCCGGCACCGTCGAGGGCGCGAATGCGCCGCTGCCGACCGCCGCCTCTTCGCCCTTCGTGCTCCGCGTCGAGGGCGGCCGCGCCTTCTACGATCTCGCCGCGCTCGTCGTGATCGGTCCCGATCGCGCAGCGCCCGCGAGGACCGTCTTCACAGTCAACGTGCACGAGCACTTCCGCTGGCGTGACGAGGCGCAGCCCGGCTACGCGAAGGGCGCCTTCGACGCGACGCCGGCGAGCTTCGAGCCCGTCGTCCGCTTCGGCGCGAACGCGTTCGAGCTCACCGTCGAGTGAGGCTCAGCCCTTCGCGAAGACGAACTGGTCGCCTTCCACGCTCACGCGGATGACGCTCCCGTTCGCGTAGCCGCCGGCGAGGATCGCTTCCGCGAGGGGGTCCTGGAGGCCCTTCAAGATCGCGCGCTTCAAGGGGCGCGCGCCGAAGGCAGGCTCGTAGCCCTGATCGACGAGGCGCATCTTCGCCTCCTCGGTGAGGTCGAGCTTGAGCTCGCGATCGGCGACGAGCTTCTCGAGCCGACGCAGCTGGATGTCGACGATGCCGCGGAGGTCCGGCTTGGAGAGCGGCCGGAAGATGATGACGTCGTCGATGCGGTTCAGGAACTCCGGACGGAGGAAGTTCTTCAGCTCGTCGCGGAGGACGTCGCGGAGGGCCTCACGGCCGTCCTCGGACTCGAACATCTTCATGTCCGTCTCGAGGATGCGCTGCGAGCCGATGTTGCTCGTCATGATGACGACGGTGTTCGAGAAGTCCGCCGTCCGACCGCGCCCGTCGGTGAGGCGTCCGTCGTCGAGCACCTGGAGCATGAGGTTGAAGACGTCGGCGTGCGCTTTCTCGACCTCGTCGAAGAGCAGGACGCTGTACGGCCTCCGCCGGACCGCCTCCGTGAGGAAGCCGCCCTCCTCGCTGTCGACGTACCCCGGTGGTGCGCCGACGAGGCGCTGCGCCATGTGCTTCTCCATGAACTCGCTCATGTCGAGGCGGGTCATGGACTGCTCGTCGTCGAAGAGGAACTCCGCGAGCGCCTTGGCGAGCTCCGTCTTGCCGACGCCGGACGGTCCGAGGAAGAGGAAGGAGCCGATCGGCTTCCCCGGGTCGCGGAGACCCACGCGCCCGCGCCTCACGGCCTTCGACACCGCGCGGACGGCCTCGTCCTGGCCGATGACGCGCGCGGAGAGCCGCTGCTCCATCTTGAGGAGCTTCTCGCTCTCCGCCTCGAGCATCTTCGCGATGGGGATCCCCGTCCAGTCTCCGAGGACCTGCGCGACGTCCTCCTCGCCCACGATCGCCGACGCGCTCGAGGCGAGGCCCGCCTTCTCCACGGCCGCGTCGGCGGCGTCGAGTCGCCGCTTCACGTCAGGCATCTGCACGTGCTCGAGCTCGCCGAGCTTCGCGAAGTTCTGCTCCTTCCGAGCCTGCTCGAGCTGCTCCTTCAGCTTGGTCATCTCCTCCCGGAGGGAAGCTTGCGCCGCGACGGCGCCGCGGCGAGAGTCGAGCGTCGCGCGGAGGTCGATGACGCGGGGCTCGAGGTCTTTCACCTCGGCGAGGAGCCGCTCCTTCGTCTTCATGCTCATCGCGTCGGCGTCGTTCTCCAGGCCGGCGAGCTGCGCCTTCAGCGAGGAGAGCCGGCGGATGGCGTCGTCCATCTCGGCGGGGAGGCCGTCGATCTCGACGCGCTTGCGGGCGCAGGCCTCGTCGAGCAGGTCGATCGCGCTGTCGGGCAACGCCCGCTCCTGGACGTAGCGCTTCGCGAGGCGGACGGCGGCCGTGATCGCCGGATCCCCGATCTGCACCTTGTGGTGCTGCTCGTAGCGCGTGGCGATGCCGCGGAGCACCTCGATCGCCTTCTCCGGTGTCGGCGGATCGATCGTGAGCACGGTGAAGCGGCGGAGGAGGTTCGGATCCTTCTCCGCGAGCTTGCGCATCCCCTCGGGCGTCGTCGAGGCGAGGACGCGGACGTCGCCGCGCGCGAGCATCGGCTTCAGCATCTCGCCGATCGCGCTCGCCGACGTGCCCGTTCCGACGAGCGACTCGAGGCCGCCGATGTAGAGGATGGTGTCCTTCGCGCGGAAGGCGGTGATGAGCTGCTTCAGGCGATCCTCGGTCTCGCCGCGGAGCTTGGAGCCGGCCGTGAGCTGGCCGGTCTGGAGCTCCAGCATCGAGAAGCTCGCGAGGTTCTGCGGCACGTCCCCCTGGGCCACGCGCGTCGCGAGCGCCTGGACGATCGCCTTCTTGCCGACGCCCGACTCCCCGACGAGGAGCGGGTGGTTCTTCTGGCGCCGCTCGAGGATCTGGAGGAGCCGTCGCACCTCCGCGTCGCGTCCGATGGTCGGATCGAAGCCCTCTGCGCGGGCACGGCCCGTGAGGTCGTCGGCGTAGCGCTGGATCACGTCGGCGTTCGTCGCGGCGGCGCCAGCGGCGGGGACCTCGCGCGGCACGCTCTTCAGGGCCGCCATGTGGGGACGGAAGGAGCCGGGCCCGAGGCCGAACGCCTGGAGGACGACGGCGGCCGGACCGCGGATCTCCTGCGACAGCGCGTTGAGGAGGTGCTCGACGCCGACGAGCGGCTTCGCGGCGCCGGTCGCGACGGCCTTGCCGCCGTCGTCGGCCTCCTTCTCGGCGCGGCCGAGGAGGGCGAGCATCGTCGACGAGAGGTACGCGAGGCCGCTCGACGCCTTCGGGAGCTTCCCGAGCTGGGCCTCGGACTCGGCGACGACGTCCTCCGGCGCGGCGCCGGCCTTCTTGAAGACCTCCGCTACTCCCCGGTCGCGATCGAGGGCGCGAGCGAGCAGGTGGATGGGCTCGACCTGGACGTGCTTGCGCTCGTCCGCGAGCGACTGAGCGCCGGCGACGAGCCCCTTCGCGTCGGGGGCGTAGCGCTCGAGATGAATGGTCTGCTCCGAAGCCATGGGGGACCCAAGGTAACACGCGCCCGACGGCGCGGGAGGGTCAGGCGGAGCAGCCCTGGGCGGCGCCGATCAGGCCGCGAGCTTCTTCGCGAGCTCGCCGGAGAGATCGAGCGCGCGGAGCTCGTCGAAGCCGCCGATGGGCTCCTCGCCGATGAAGATCTGCGGCACCGTCCGCCGGCCGGTGGCCTGGACGAGCCACGCGCGCTTCTCGTGGTCGCGGGAGACGTCGATCTCCTCGTAGGGGATGTCGCGGTCCTTCAGGAGTGCCTTCGCGCGGACGCAGTAGGGGCAGATCTGGGTCGTGTAGAGCCGTACCCTTCGCATGTTGCTCACTCTAGTCACGCCGCCGCGCGCGTGCCAACGCGCCTCAGAACGCCGAGCCCGCGTCAGGCTTCGCCCGCGGCTCGTCCGGGACCTCGACGATGCGACCCGACGAGGGCATCCCGGGGCTGGCGGGCCCCCCCTCGGCGTTCCACGCCGTGGCGGCCCCCGCAGGCGCGCGGTTCTGACCGTCGATGGCGTCGGCGCCGTAGCGATCCGCGCTCGTCGTGGTCGTCTTGCCGGACTGCGAGGAGGAGCTCCCCGCGCACGCCGCGCCCGCGAGGACGGTGGCGACGAGGCTCAGGCGGACCAAGGTGCTCATGGTCGTACGGCTTGCACGCCGCGTTCCACCGATTCTCAGCTCGACCGTGCGTGTGCTCGAGGCGGACGAGCCGTGCTAGACGCGGGCGCATGAGCGCGAGCCGTCCGGTCCTCACGTCGTCGGAGACATCGCTGCTCCGCGTCGTGCGGCTCTCGGACGAGGACCACGGGGGGCTCGCCGGGGACGAGCTCTCGCGGGACGAGTGGGAGACCATGGAGCGCTTGTGTCAGCTCGGTCTCGTCGAGACGCTCGGCGAGTACGGCGAGGCACCGGACGGCGAGGAGGACGAGCGCGAGGCCGGGGCCGTCGCCGTCGTCTACCGGATCACGGCGGCGGGCGTGGACACCCTCCGCGACGCCGCCCTCCCGCAGGCGGACTGACCTCGTCGGAGAGGGGCCCGCGCGTCGTACGCACGGCGTGCGCGGAGCCTTCCCTGAGGCCTCGGAGCCTCACGAACGACGGGGAAAACGGCTTGCCGCGTGCGCGGAGCGTGGCAAGGGACGGCTCATGCCTGCTCTTCACGCTTCGTTCCCCGCGTCGCCTCCAGAGACCCCCCGGCACGCGAGCGGTCTCTTCGCCGCCGCGCGGCCGCGTCGCGGCTACGGCATGACGGCGATCACGATCGCGGAGCTCGCCTGCGAGCGAGCCCTCGCCTCGGATCCGTCGTCCGCGCGCGAGCTCGCGGAGGACGCCGCGCAGATGATCGCCGAGGCGGGAGACGACGCCCCGCCCGCAGCGCACGAGGCGCTCGGGCGCGCGCTCCTCCTCCTCACCGAGGCGCACCGGGCGAAGGAGTCGTTCGCACGCGCCGCACGAGCGTTCGACGGCATGAAGGATCTGGCGCGTGCGGCGGGCGCTCGCGTGGCGCTCGCCGAGGCGCTCCTCGCGCTCGGTGATCCGTCGGCGCGGATCGTCCTCGAGGACGCCGGCGGGCTCTACGAGGAGCTCGGCGATCTCGCGGCCCAGGCGCGCGTCGATCGCGCGCTCCGCGACGCGGACGCCGTCTTCGCGAGCTCGCCGCGCTCGTTCGCGTCGAGCTCGTGGTAGCGATCGAGGCCATGGAGACCACCGCCTTCTCTGGATCGTCGCTGCAAGACACCCTCGCGCCGAAGGGGCGCTGCTTCGGATGTGGCCCTGCGAACGAGAAGGGGCTCCGGATCAAGAGCTACGCCCAAGGCGACGCGAAGGACGCGCACGTCGTCTGTGACTGGAGCCCCGAGCCTCACCATGCGGCGTTCGAGGGCGTCCTCAACGGAGGGATCATCGGCGCGCTCCTCGATTGCCACATGAACTGGACGACGGTGATGCACTTGATGCGCGCGAAGGGGCTCGCCGAGGCGCCGTCGTGCGTGACCGCGGAGTTCAAGGTGACGATGAAGCGGCCGACGCCCATGGGATCGCTCCGGCTCGAGGCTTGGGTCGTCTCGTCGACGGACGATCGGGCGGTGATCGAGGCGACGCTCACCGCCGGCGGGAGGGTCACGGCGACGGGCTCGGGGACGTTCGTGGAAGTGAAGCCAGGGCATCCGGCGTATAACCGCTGGTGATGAGGAAGCCCGCGCTCGAGCTCGTCTTCGCGGGCTCGCTCTTGATGGGAGGATGCGGGCGCACGCGTGGCGAGGCGTCGAGCGCGCCGGCGATGGACGTGGCCGTCGCGCCGGTCGCCTCGGTCGTTCCGGTCGCCTCGGTCGTTCCGGTCGCCTCGGTCGCGTCCGCCCCGCCTCCGCCGGCGTGCTCGAGGGTGACGCTCACCCTCGCGGTCGTCGATCCGAAGAAGCCGTCCTTCCGCGCGACGCTGAAGAACGAGGGCAAGGAGACCGTCCACCTCGTGCAGGTCGGCGACGGGAGCCCCGAGGGCCGGCGTCTCGCGAAGACGAGCTGGGAGATCGTGAGCGGCGCCGAGGATCCGAAGCCCGAGCTCGGCTGCGGGATGATGAACCGGATGACGGACAAGGATCTGTTCGACCTCGCCCCCGGGCAGTCGAAGCTCCTCGAGACCTGGTACCGCGCTCCCCACGCTCTCGCCGGCGCCGTCACGGCGCGCCTCGTCTACGACAACGATCCGACCTCCGACGTCTCGGGCAGCTACGGCGACGCAGAGGAGAAGGCCGTCGTCGCGAAGATGAAGGCGAGCACGCCGTGCAGGGTCGTGAGCAACCCCGTCACGTTCGTCGCCGCCTCCCGCTGAGGCTCAGCTCGCGAGCGCGGCGACGAGGCGTGCGACGTCGCGCTCCGCCACCGAGCAGAGCGCGACGCGGAGCGCGCCCTTCGCCGGCACGACGAAGACGCCGCTCTCGCGCATGCGCGCGGCGCGCTCGGGCGCGTCGTCCGCGAACACGGTGACGAAGAAGCCGCCCTCGTAACGCGGGTAGCGGAGGTGGTGCTCCTGGGCGAGCCCGTTGAAGGCCGCGACGCGTGCGTCGAGCAAGGCCCGGAGCTGGGCGCGCTCGGCGTCGCAGGCGCGGACGAGCTCGGGCTCGGTGAGGAGACGCGTGACGGCCTTCATGCCGCCGCGCGTGCAGTTGGACCACGTTCCTCGGCACGAGTAGCTGAAGGCCGCCTCGGTCGCTGCGCGGGCGGCCGCGTCCGGGACGCACGCGACGATGGCGCCCACGCGGAGGCCGTAGTGGGTGAACGTCTTCGACGCGCTCCACGCGAAGAGGAGACCGACCTTGCCGAGGAGCGGACGGAGCTCGCGGAGGAACGCGCGCGGGTCTCCGGCCGCGTAGGCGAAGTAGGCCATGTCCACGAGCAGCGTGACGGGAGCGCTTCCCGCGCGGCCCAGGAGCGCTTCGACGACACGGCGCCACTCCTCGGGTCGCATCGAGTACCCCGTCGGGTTGTGACAGGGGTCGTTCAGGACGAGGAGCACGCGCTTCTGCGTCGCGACCTGCTCGGCGAGGGCGCGGTCGAGGGCGTCGACGTCGAGGCCGCCCTGGGCGTCGAACATCGCGAAGGTCATGACCTTGCGATCCGCCTCGTCGCAGAGCGTCTGGTACGGGCCCCAGAAGTAGCTCGTCGTCAGGAGGGACTGCCCGGGCTCGAGGTAATTCGCGATGGCGTGACGGAGGGCCCCCGTTCCGCCCGGGGTCGCGGCCGCGACGGCGCACGCGCGCATCTCGGGCTCCTCGCGGAAGAGATCTCCCATGACGGCGCTCAGGAAGTCGGGGGACCCTGCGATCGGCGCGTAGGCGGCCCACTCCTCGGCCGGGATCTCGTGGACAATCCGCGCCGTCGTCGGGAGGATCGAGAGCTTCCCGTCGTCGTCGAGGAGCGAGCCGACCGTGGCGTTGACGATCGACTCGCCGCGCGCACGGCGCGCCGTCGCCTCCTTGTTGAGCGCGAAGATCGGATCGTCCGAGGGCCGGCCCTGGTGCGACGGGATGACGTGGAGCATGACCTCGCTCTCACGTAGTGCTCGCGGCCGGAGGTGTAAAGCGTCCGCGCCGCTACGCGCCGCGTCAGCAGGCGTCGTCGGTCAAGCGTCTGGGAAGGGGCCGAGCACCTCGTCCGCCTTGTCGACGGAGAGATACAGGCCTCGCGCGTAGAGGCGCAGGCGGTCCGCCTCCGAGAGGTCGCCGGCCCGGCGGGCGGTCGCGTGCTCGAGGAGGATCGCGGCCGTCACGCTCACGTTCAAGCTCTCGATGAAGCCGCGCATCGGGACGCGCACCTTCCGATGGCACGCGGAGAGGAGCTCGTGCGAGATGCCGTCTCGCTCGTTGCCGAGGACGAGCGCGAACCGTGGGACGTCCGCGAGGTCGTCGGGGGCGAGCTCGCCGTCCGCGTCCGCGCCGACGAGCTCGAGCCCGGACGCGCGGAGCGCGGCGATCGCATCGCTCGTGCGCGCGTACTGGTTCACGTCGACCCACTTCTCGGCGCCGCGCGTGACGGTGGCGGAGGAGAGGAAGCGCTCCTTCCGCTCGACGACATGGAGCTTCTGCACGCCGAAGGCCTCGCACGATCGGATCACGGCGGCGCCGTTGTGCGGATCGTGCGGCGCGTCGAACACGACCTGGACGCTCTCGACGCGCTTCGCGATCACGGCCTGGAGCCGCCCGCGGCGCCGGTCGGTGACGAGCGGCTCGAGCAGGCGGACGACGCGCGCCGGATCGTGGCGCTCGGCGCGCGCGATGAGGGCGGGGACCAGATGGTCCGCGCCGACGACCCCGGGAGTCTTCCGTCGCACGGACCGCCAAGAACTACGCCCGGCCGCGGGAGTCCAGCAGTAGTACGTCGCGCGCGCGCAACGGGACCCGCCAGCTCGCTCCCGCGGGAGGGGAGGAGGCCTCCGCCGAAGATGCGAACGGTTCGACCGCGCTTTCCACAGGACGGCGAGGCCTCGTGCCGGCGCGAGGATCGAACGAGTCGACGCGGGAGCTCGGACCCCGTTCGACGTGATCGCGCTCCTGCGACGGCCGCGGGAAGGCGCGTGCGCGCGCGCATCGACCTTGCCGGTGGCGGTCGACACCCCGAGATACGGTCGAACCGTTCACGTCTTTCGCGAGGCGACCTCGGGTGGGGGAGGGGAGAGGGGTGGGGGAGGGGAGGCCGGGAGGGGGCGGAGGAGGCGCTGGAACCAGGCGGCGTCGTGCCACGCGCCGAACTTGAAGCCGACGTGGCGATAGATGCCGACGGGCTCGAAGCCGACCGAGGTGTGGAGCGCGATGCTGGCGGGGTTCGGAAGGGCGACGCCCGCGAAGGCGTTCACGTACCCGAGGTCGGCCAGGCGTCGAAAAAGTGCATGATACAGGTTTTTGCCCACCCCGCGGCTCCGGTGCGAGGCCGCGACGTAGACGGAGACGTCGACGGACCACGCGTAGGCGGCGCGCTCGCGATGCTTCGTCGCGTAGGCGTAGCCGGCGACGAGGTCGCCGCCCGCAGGGTCGACGGCGACGAGCCAGGGATGGTGGGCGGTGATCGTTCGGATCCGGCGGGCCATCTCCGAGGCGGTGGGCTCGTCCGTCTCGAAGGAGATGATCGTCTCGCGGACGACGGGCGCGTAGATGGCCTGGATTCCGGCCGCGTCGGCTTCGGTCGCGTCGCGCGTGAAGAGAGGCTCCACGGGGTGAGCCTACACGGTGCGGGGTCGGGTAGGCTCGGGGGCATGTGGCGCACGGTCTTCGTTGTCGTGGGGATCGCGGGTTGCTCGACGCCGCAGTCGTCGAAGACGGCGCCGAGCACGAGCGCGAGCGCGGGTCCGGATGCCGGTGGCGAGGCGGCGGCGGTCGTGCTGGCGCCGGTGGTCGTGGACTCGGGGGCGGAGGCGGATTCGGGTGCGGATTCGGGCACGGGCACGGGCACGGGCACGGGCACGGGGAGAGAGGCGGGGGCGGCCGGGCGGGCGAAGGTGGTGACGATCGGGATGCACGTGGGCGGGGGGCCGTACGACGAGATCACGAAGGAGCCGCTGAAGAAGTCGGTCGAGCCGCGCTTCGCGGACCTCCTCGCGTGCTGGGGGCACGCGCCCCCCGGGACCGGTCAGATCGACGCGGGGGTCGATCTCGTGGTCGAGGCGGGCGGCGGGAAGGCGCGCGTCTCGAACCCGCGCTCGCTGCTCAAGAACGACGCGTTCGTCGCCTGCGTGGTGACCTTCTTCGAGAGCGTCGAGTTCCTTCCGCCGAAGAACGGGAGGACGACCGTGAGCTACTCGGTGCGGTTCGTCCCGAAGCGGTAGAGCCCATGCGCGTCGCCCCGCTCCTCCTCCTCCTCTCTTTCGTCGTGATCGCGTGCAGGGCGCGCGATCCGTCGAGCCGCGAGCGGCCGGTCCGTCCCGTCGTCGCCGAGCTCCTCGCGCCGCTCCGCGACGCCCCGCACGGCCGCGTGATCGGATGGTCGCGCTGCGGGATGTTCCACGAGATCGTCGAGCGCCGGGACGGCTCCTCCCGGCTCGTCGCCGTCCCGGAGCCCGGCGAGCCGTGGGGCGACGGGGCGTCGCGGGCCGGCGGCTGGGTCGACGACGCGGACGTCGACGCCGTCGCGCGGGCGCCGGAGGAGGGCGCGCGCTGCCTGGGTCCGATGCTCCTCACCAACGGTCGCGCCTCCTACGCCGCGATCCGCGCGCTCACGCCGCCGAGCCTCGTCGAGATCGAGCACGATGCAGATCTCGCGAAGCTCCCGGAGACGATCTGGCGCGTCGTCGAGGATGGCCCGAAGAAGGCGTGCCTCGCCTCGCGCATCGACGAGCGGCAGAACGCGCTCGTCGAGGGCCAGGACCTCCCGGGGCCGCATACGGTGACGACGTGGGGGCTACGTCACGACGTGGAGGACCCTCGCGTGCTCGCCTTGACGGGACCCACGATCGAGGCTGTCGACGCCCGCGGAGCCCCGACGCGGGAGCCCATCACCTGGCTGTGTCTCCGCGAGGTCTTCGTCGGCAGGCGCACGAAGGACGCCGTCGTGGTGGTCCCGTCCCCGCGCGAGAGGGCCTCTCTCTGGGCCTACCCCCCGACCCTGACGGAGTGGTGGTACACGAGCCGCGAAGCCTGCGAGCGCGAGCTCGCGCCCGAACGCCGCACCCTCGCCCTCGGTGCCCCCGAGCGCCGTCACTGCTTCTGAGCGGCGCCGGGGCGGCGCGGGGGGCCGTCAATCCCGCGAAGAAAGGCAGGAAACGAGCGATCTCGAGGCCCGACCGCTACGATGTCGGCCGGACCTCCGTCCAACGTCGAACAGGCCCCGATGGCCCAGATGGACCGCAGCTCGAGCACGATGCTCCCCCCGCTCCGGCGTGTACGCCGGCGCGACTGGGGGCGCCTCGTCGCGCGCATCCTCTGCGTCCTCTTCGCCGTGATCGGGCTCGTCCCGGTGGGGGTCGGCCTCCTCGTCCGTACGTCCTGGGCGCGCGGCATCGCGACGCGCGAGACACAGAAGATCGTCGCGGGCTTCGGCGTCGACGCGGGCTACGACCTCGAGCTCCGTCTCTGGCCGCTCTCGGTCACGCTGCGGAACGTACGGGTCGCGTCGAGCGACGCGGGGCCGCCGGCGCTCACGAGCACGCGTATCAGCGCGCGCCCGAAGATCTTCGGCCTCCTCGCCGGGAAGGTCGTCATCGACGAGATCGAGATCCAGCAGCCCAAGGTCCGCGTCGTCCTCGCGGGCGGCAAGATCCAGAACCTGAAGCTCGAGCTCCCCGAGGCGAAGAGCGACGGCGCTCCGATGAAGCCGCCCTTCTCGGTCGTCTCGGCGAGCGAGGCGGAGATCGACCTCGACATCGACGGCGTGCGGATCCACGCGAAGGACATCGACGCCGACGTCACGACCGACGACGACGGACGCGGCGGGACCGCCTTCGAGGTCGCCGTCCGCGTCGCCGAGGCGCGGACGCGGATCGTCAGGACCCTCCCCGCCGGATCGCCCACCGCGGTCGCCGTCGACGAGGACACGCTCTGCCGCCTCGACGGGCGCGCGCGGATCGAGCCCAAGCGCGTGCTCGTCCGGCGCCTGACCGCGTACGGCGCGGCCGACCTCGACGCCGCGGAGGGCACCGCAGGCGGGTGCGACATCTCGCGCGAGGACAAGCGCTTCGTCGATCTCGAGCTCGGGCACCTCGCGGTCGGCTTCCCGCAGAAGCCGAAGGCGCCGCCGAGCGTCGACGGGCACGTGAAGGTGCGCGCCCCGCTCGCCCTCGGGGACCGCTCGCCGGACGCGCCGCTCCTCGACGGCTGGGCGGAGCTCGACGTCGAGCTCCGCTACGACGCGGAGACCATCCTCCCCGAGGTGTCCGGTCGGCTCCAGGCGAAGGACGTCCGCGCCGACAAGTTCACGTTCGCCCGTTCGCTGACGAGCGAGTTCGTCATCCGCCGATCCGTGGTGACCTCGAAGCTCACGCGCGTGGAGATCGCCGAGGGCGTCGCCGAGATCCGCGACGTCGAGGTGCGGCCGCTCGAGGCGGGCATTCCGCTGAAGGCGCAGCTCGACGCGCGCGGCGTGAACTTCAACACGATGATGCGAGACTTCCACGTGAGCGAGCGGCCTCACGTGACGTGGAGCCTCGACGAGGTCCACGCGCACGACGTCAAGGGCACCCTCGATCCGCTTCGGCTGGACGGCGATCTCTCCGCGAAGACGACCGACTTCGCCGTCTTCGACGGGCCCGCCGGGAGCCCCACCTCGACGCGCGCGACGGGCGTCCGCGAGGGGAACATCCTCGGGAAGCTCGCGGTGAGGCCGTGGGCGCTCGAGTTCCACGCGTGCACCGTCACGACGACGCGGAGCCGCGTCGAAGGGGTCTTCGTCTCGATCGGCTACGCGAACGCCCTCAAGATCGACATCGCGAGCTCGAAGCTCGACCTCGCCGATCTCACCCCGCTCGGCTCGATCCCCATCGCGGGCAAGGCGGAGGCCTCGGTCCACGTGACCGGCACCCTCGGCGACCCCAAGCTCTCGGGCGACGCGAAGATCGCAGACTTCGTGCTCGGTGACATCCCGTTCGGGAACGTGACCGGCGCGCACGCCGCGCTCGAGGGCCTCGTCCTCTCGCTCACGGACGTCCACGGACAGAAGGGCAAGAGCAACTTCGAGATGCCCACCGCGCGGCTCGACTTCGGCGGCGACGCGAACATGCGCCTCGACGCGCAGGTCACGTCGAAGAACCTCGACGTGCGGGACTTCTTCTCGATGTTCCGCCTCGACGAGGACCCGCGCTTCGAGCAAATCGGCGGCACCCTGGGGACCAGCGCTCGCGTCCACCTCGCGCTCGGCGGCCACGAGGACAAGTGCGGAGGCGGCTACCTCGACGTCCACGCCACGACGGACGCCAAGAACCTCGATCTCCTCGGGGAGAAGTTCGACGAGGGGCACGCCGACTTCGACTACCGGTGGATCGACAAGAACGCGGGGCTCGAGGGCGCGGAGATCGAGGTCCGCTCCCTCTCGCTCGCGAAGGTGAAGAAGGAGGGCCGCGCTCCGCTCGGGGCCGTGCTCGGATCGGCCGTCATCCACCGCGGCGGCCAGCTCCGCGGCAGCTTGGTGGTCCAGAGCTTCCCGCTCGCGCGCGCCGACATGCTCGGGAAGGCCGCGAGCTCCGTCGAAGGCAGCGTCTCCGGGCTCGCTCGCCTCGGCGGCACGCTCTCCGCGTTCGAGATCGACGCCGATCTCGGGACGACCCCCGTCCGCGTGCAAGGCGCACCTTTCGGGGCCTCGGACTTCCATCTGCGCATAACCCAGACGGCGAAGCCCGCGAAGGTGGTCGGCAAGACGGCGTGCGGCGCGCCGATCTCCGCCCCCTTCGACAAGGAGGCCTTCCTCCGCGACCAATCGGTGCAAGGGACCTACGAAGTCGACGGGACCTTCTTCGGGCGCCAGGTGAAGGTCGACCACGTCGTCGTCACCCGACAGAAGTCGCCGGTGATGACCGGCAAGCTCGAGCTCGCGCGCTTCGACCTCACCCCCCTCGGGGCGATGATGGCGGCCGGACAGAACGCGGAGGCGGAGGCCGCCGGCATCCCGCTCGCCCCGACCCTCGGCGGGGAGCTCAGCGGCGATCTCGTCGTCGAGCGCGTCGCGACCGACGACCTCGCGCGCGCGAAGGTGCGCTTCTCGCCGAAGACGATGCGCATCACGCGCGGACCGCAGAAGATCGAGCTGAGGCCCACGACGGGGGTGATCGCCGTCGCCGACGACGAGCTCGTGATCCCTCCCGTCACGTTCGATCTCGCCGCGCCGAACGGCTTCAAGGGCGCGTTCGAAGTGAAGGGCGGGATCAAGAAGCTGACCCGCGGCGGCGAGCTCGCCATCTCGGCCGACCTCTCGCCGATCGATCTCGGGATCATGGTGGGGGTCGTCCCCAAGGTGACGCGCGCGGTCGGCACGCTGAGCGGCGCGGTCCGCCTCAAGGGCAAGCTCGCGGCGCCCGCGTTCGACGGTCAGATGCGCGTGCGGTCCGGCGAGTTCGCGTTCAAGGGCCTCCCCGGGAGCCTCACGGACGTCGAGGTCGACGTCGAGGCCGACGAGAACGAGGCGCGCATCACGCGCGGCGTCGGCAAGTTCCTCGGCGGAGACCTCGCGGTCACGGGTCACCTCCCGATCAAGAACGGCTCGCTCGGCGTCGCCAGCGCCACGCTCACCGGGCGGCAGCTCTCGCTCTCGCCGGTCGACGGCGTGAAGGCGACCGTCGACGCCGATCTCGAGATCACCGTCAATCCGAACGCTTCCACCGCGGCGGGGCGCCTCCCGTTCGTCGGCGGGAACGTCGACATCACGTCCTTCGAGTACACGCTCCCGATCGCGCTGAACCTGAACGGCCTCAAGGGCGGCTCCCAGCGCACGGTCGTCGACGCCTACGATCCCACCCTCGACGCCGTGACCCTCGGCTTCGACGTCCGCTCCCGCACGCCGCTCCGCATCCGGAACAACCTCGTCGAGGCGCAGCTCCGCATCGACGAGCGAGGCCTCCGCGTGTCGGGGACGAACCAGCGCGTCGGCCTCCGCGGCGAGATGTACACGATGCCGGGCGGGCGCTTCCGCGTCTTCGCGAACGACTTCGAGCTCCAGAAGGGCGTGATTCGGTTCGACGACCCGACGCGCATCGCCCCGCACGTCGACGTCACCGCGACGACGGAGTACCGGCGCTACGCGAACAGCCTGAGCAGCGGCGCGGGCGGCGCGGGCACGTCGGGCGCGGCGAGCTCGAGCGGCGGCTCGGGCGGCAACCTCTGGCGCATCGCCATGCACGCGTACGGCGACACGGACGATCTCCGCGTCGACATGACGAGCGATCCGGCGCTGTCGCGCGAGGACATCTTCTTCCTCCTCACCATCGGCCTCACGCGCGCGGAGGTCGATCAGGTCCGGGCCGGCTCCGTCTACGCGAGCGCCGCGTTCGAGGCGCTCGGCACCGTCAGCGGCGCAGACCGCGCGGTGAAGACGGCGATCCCCGTCATCGACGACTTCCGCTTCGGGAGCGCCTACTCGCCGCGGACGGGCCGCACCGAGCCGCAGGTCACGCTCGGCCGGCGCCTCGGAGAGAACGTGCGCGCGAACGTGTCGACGGGCCTCACCGAGGATCGCCAGCTCCGCGCCAACGTCGAATGGCGCCTCTCACGACCGCTCGCCGTCCAGACCTCGTACGACAACATCACGACCGTCTCCTCGGGCTCGGTCGGCAACTTCGGCCTCGACCTCCGCTGGCGCCTCGAATTCAATTGAGGACCGTCGCGTACTCGGCTACCCGGCACGCCATGCGAGCTCGGCCGATCCTTCACCTCGTCCCCTCTCTCCTTGCTCTCGTTGCGCTCACGTCGAACGCAGGCTGCGCGACGGTCCTCAAGGGCACCACGAGCACGATGAAGATCGCAGGACTCCCCGATGATGCCACCGTGGAGACTCCAGAAGGCGTGACGATCGAGCGAAAGAAGCCGCGCGGCAGCCCTGACGGCATCACCGACGAGGTCGCCTTGCCGGTGTCCGCCGCGCCGACCACGCTTCTCGTGAAGCACGGAGGGGCGACCACGCAGTTTCCGGTCCGACGCTTCGTCGGACGCGGCTGGGTGGTGCTCGGCGTCTGCACCGGCGTCGTCCCTCTCGTCGTCGATGCCATGACGGCTGCCTGGTACGAGTACGAGGACGTTCCCTTCGACAAGGGAGAGCGAGCCGGCGCAGAGTAGGTCGCGTACCGGAGCACTTCGACGGAGACGCCGGCAACTCGCAGCGACTATCATGCGCTGCGAATGAGCACGGGTTCGTCGATCGCGAGGCATCTCTTCGCGCTCGCGCGCGCGCTCCGCTGCGTGATCGTCCCCGGTGCCGCGGCGGCGGACGCGGCGGACGACGTCACGGTCTACACCTATCCGCCCGTTCCGTCGCTCCCGTCGCCCGTGCCGGACGTCGACGCGTCGCCGGAGGTGGCGGGGCTCGTCGGGCGGACCGTCACCGGCGTCTCCGTCGTCGTCGACGACGCGCGCTGGGCGCAGCGAGCCCCCGACGTCTCCGAGGTGCACACGGGTGACAAGCTCACGATGGCCGCCGTTCGGCGCGCGCTCGAGGAGGTGCTCACGGCCGGCGCCTTCTCCGACGCGCGCGTGGACGCCGTCCCCGACGGCGCGGGCGTGCGCCTCGTCATCCACGTCATGCCTCGTCGCGTGATCCAGGAGGTGCGCGTCGACGCGCACGGAGCGCCGATCGACACCGAGGATCTCGTCCGCCAGGCCGAGCTCTCCGCCGAAGGGGATCTCGTCGGCCGGGAGATGCCGATCCATCGCGCCCGCCTCGAGGCGCTCCTCCAGCGACGTGGCTTCTCCGCGCCGCGCGTCACGCTCTCCACGCGCACGACGGACGACCCGCTCCGCGTCGTCCTCGACGTCGACGTGCAGGCTGGCGCCCCGCGTCGGGTCGAGCGCCGCGTCCTCTACGCCATCGGCGCGACGGACGCGGAGCGGGCGGAGGCGGAGCGCGCGTACGCCGTCGCCACGGGGGATCGCGCCGACGAGGTCGCGCTCGCGGCGGCGGACGCCGCGCTCGAGTCGCGCGTCCGCGCGAAGGGGCGCCACCGCGCCGAGGTCGTCCACGACGTCGTCCTCCACCGCGGGCTCGTCGTCCTGCGCGTCCGGATCGACTACGGGACGCGGTACGAGACGCGGTACGAGGGGAACGACCACTTCGACAAGTCCACCCTCGACGGCGTCCTCGCGCTCGACGAGGAGACGGATCGCTCGCCGAACCACCTCGTCCAGAAGCTGCGCGATTTCTACATGCGACGCGGCTTCCTCGACGTCGAGGCGCGGCTCGAGGTCCGCGGGGAGAACCTGAAAGGGGCCCAAGGACAGCGCGCGCCGGTCGCCTACCTCGTCTTCCACGTCGAGGAGGGCTCGCGCGTGCGCGTGGCGGGCCGCATCTACCCCTGCCTCCGCGAGGCCGACGTGAAGGATCTCGCCGAGGCACCGACGTCGGCCGTGAAGATCGGCGCCGAGATCGACAGCTTCCTCGAAGAGGAGCTCCCCGGCGACGACATCGTCATGGCGCCTGATCCGAGCGGCCTCGACAAGACGATCGTGGGCCCGCAGGTCCGTGGCGCTCGGCCGGCGCCCCTCGAGCTCGATCCCCATACGGCGTACGTCCCCGAGACGTACGAGCGCGCGCTCCAGCACGTCCAGGAGCTCTATCGCGCCGAGGGGTACCTCGCGGCGCAGGTCGGTCCCGTCCAGGTGCTCCGGGACGCGTGCAGCCCGCGCTCACCGGCCGGCACGTGCGTGCGGATCCGGTCGAACGCGCAGCCGCCCGACGCGTGCACGTACGACGCGGCGGGAATTCCGATGCCCGTCCCCGCGCTCGATCCCGCGCTCTCCTGCGTGCCCGACCCGGCGCGGAGCGGCGTCTGCGCGCCGGTCGTCGGCCTTCGGATCCCGGTCAAGCTCGGGCCGCGCACGCAGCTCTGGGACATCGGCTTCACGGGGGCGACGTCCATCGCGCACACGAAGCTCCTCCAGGCCGTCACGGCGCGCACGGAGGAGGGCAAGGAGATCCTCCGCCTCGGCGGGTGGGTGAGCGCGGTACGTCTCGAGGAGGCCCGACGGCGCGTCGCCGACGTCTACCGCGAGGAGGGCTATGCGTTCGTCGACGTGAAGTCCACCATCGAGCCATCGCCCGATCGCACCCGCGCGCGGATCCGTTTCGCGGTCGTCGAGGGCGAGCCGGTCACGGTGCGCTCGATCGTCGTGCGCGGAAACCAGGCGACCCGCACGACGACGATCGAGAAGCGCATCGCGCTCAAGGTGGGCCAGCCCTACCGCGCGAGCCTCGTCCGCGCGACGGAGGAAGGCGTCGCGACCCTCGGCGCCTTCGCGAGCGTCACCGTCGCGCTCGACAACCCCTACGTCCCGCAGAAGAACAAGACGGTCATCGTCACGGTCGCGGAGCAGAAGCTCCAGTTCGTCGAGGCGCGTCCCGGGTTCTCGACCGGCGAGGGCATCCGCCTCAACGCGGAGTACGGGCATCGGAACCTCTGGGGCAACGCGGTCGCGCTCACCGTGAGGCTCCAGCTCTCCTACATCCCGACGCCCTTCATCATCGACCCGGTCGCGCGCGAGAACTACCGCGAGCTCGTCTCCGACGAGGGCCGGATCGGGTTCCGCGCGACCACGTCGCTGCTCTTCCCCGAGATCGGCCTCGGCCCGCCGTTCCGCGCCGCGCTCGACGGCCTCGGCGTCCACGATCTCCAGCGCGACTTCTACCTCACGCGCTTCGCCGCGATCCCGAGCATCACGTGGCGACCGCGCGCGCAGGTCTACATGACGCTCTCCCAGAGCGCGGAGTTCAACAACAGCCGCATCTTCCGATCGGGCAACATCCTCGAGTACCTGCAGTCGCGGTCGCTCGAGGGCCAGCGCGTGACGGACCTCGCGCGTCAGCTCAACGTCCCCGACGGCGAGACCTACGCCTTCGCGCAGCGCATCGTCGTGTCGTGGGACAGGCGCGACAACGGCGCGAACGCGACGCGCGGCACGTTCGTCTCCTTCGGTGTCGAGCACGTCGACGCCCTGCCGACGGAGGCGAACCGAAGGCCCGACGGCTCGCGCCCTCCGGAGAGTCATTTCATCAAGGTGACGCCCACCTTCAACGGCTACATCCCGCTGCCGAAGGGGCTCCGCATCGCCGCCCAGACGCGCGTCGGGTTCAACTATCAGCTGACGGACACGAGCGCGACCTACCCCGACCGGCTCTTCTTCATGGGGGGCGTCGACACGATGCGCGGCTGGAACCTGAACAGCTTCATCCCGCAGGACGACGTCGACCGCATCTTCGCCGACCAGGACAAGCCCGACTTCGTCGGCGTCCAGGTGCAGCCGGGCGCGTCGGCGGAGGCGGTGCGCAACATCGGCAAGTTCACGCCGGCGACGCGACCCATCCGCGGCGGCAACCTGATGATCCTCGAGCGCATCGAGCTCCGCATCCCGGTGAAGGGACCGTTCGAGACGGTCGTCTTCACCGACATCGGCAACCTGTGGATCGACCCGAGCTACCCGTTCACCAGGCGGCGCCTCCCGATGCGCGCGAACGTCGGGAGCGGCGTGCGCGTCCAGACGCCGGTCGGCGCGCTCGCGGTCGACTACGGCATCAACGTGGACCCCGAGCCCTACGAGGACTTCGGGGCGATCAACTTCGCGATCGGTCTCTTCTAGCTCTGGGGGCTCGCCAGGAGCGCCGCGAGCTCCTCGAAGTACGTCGGGAACGTCTTGCCCACGCAGGCTGGATCGCGGATGACGACCGGCACGCCGCTCGCGGCGACGAGGGAGAGGCACATCGCCATCCGGTGATCGTCGTACGTGTCGATCTCGGCGGTGTGGAACGCCGTCGGCCCCGTGACGGCGATCCAGTCGGGCCCCTCCTCGACCACGGCGCCCACCTTCCGGAGCTCGGTCGCCATCGCCGCGATGCGGTCGGTCTCCTTCACGCGCCACGAGCCGATGCCGCGCAGCACCGAGCGCCCGCTCGCGAACGCCGCGACGACGGCGCCCGTCATCGCCGCGTCCGGGATGTCGGAGCAGTCGAGATCGAAGGCGCGGAGAGGCTGCGTGCCCGCCCTCGCTTCGATGAAGTCGGGGCCCCAGGTGACCTCACCCCCGGCGGCTTCGAGGACCCGCGCGAAGGCGATGTCGCCCTGGATGCTGGCCTCGCCGACGCCCTCCACGCGGACGGGGCCGCCGGCGAGGACGCCCAGCGCGAGGAAGTAGGAGGCCGACGACGCGTCCGCCTCGACGGTGATCTCGCCCGGGCTCTGGTAGGTCGCGCGCGGGACCCGGAACGCGAGCCCGTCGCGCGCGGCCGTCACGCCGAAGCGCTCCATGAGGCGCAGCGTGAGCACGACGTAGGGCTGCGAGACGAGGTTCCCGGAGACCTCCACGGTGAGCCCTTCGGCGGGGGCGATGTGCGGCGCCGCCATGAGGAGGGAGCTGACGAACTGGCTCGAGACGTCACCCTTGATCGACACCGTCTCCGTCGTGAGGGGACGGGCCGGCGCGATCGCGAGGGGAGGGAACCCAGGGGCGCCGAGATACGTGATGTCTGCACCGAGCGCGGCGAGCGCGTCGACGAGGTCTCCGATCGGCCTCTCCCGCATGCGCGCCACGCCGTCGAGCTCGTAGTGGCCGCCGGCGAAGGCGAGGGCGGCCGTGAGGGGGCGCATGGCGGTCCCGGCGTTGCCGAGGAAGAGCTTCGCGCGGTCGTTCGGGAAGCGCGCCGAGGCGCCGAGGACCTCGAGGTCTGCACCGTCCTCGGTGACCCTCACGCCGAGCGCCCGGAGCGCCGTGACCATGACGCGCGTGTCGTCGGCGTCGAGGAGCCTTTTCACCCGCGTCGGCCCCGCGGCCGAGGCGGCGAGGAGGAGCACCCGGTTCGAGATGCTCTTCGAGCCTGGCAGCGCGACCGCGCCCTGCGCGTGTCGGATGGGACCGACGGTGATCGCGTGGGGACCCACGACGCGATCGTAGCCCATCGCTTCCTCGTTGAGGTCCTCCCCGACGTGGTCCAGGATCGCGGGTGTGTCCCACAACACCTTCGGCCACGTCTTCCGGGTCACGACGTTCGGCGAGAGCCACGGGCCGGCGATCGGGTGCGTCGTCGACGGGTGCCCGCCGGGGCTGCCCATCGAGGCCGCCGATCTCCAGCGATGGCTCGAGAAGCGGCGGCCCGGGCAATCGCGCTTCACGACGCAGCGGCAGGAGCCAGACCTCGTGAAGATCCTCTCCGGCGTGTTCCGGGAGGACGGCCGACCGCAGGTGACGACGGGCGCGCCGATCGCGCTCCTCGTCGAGAACGTCGACCAGCGTTCGAAGGACTACGGCGAGATCCGAGACCGTTACCGGCCGGGCCACGCCGACTTCACGTACGACGCGAAGTACGGTCTCCGGGACTACCGCGGCGGCGGCCGCTCGTCGGCGCGCGAGACGGCGATGCGGGTCGCGGCGGGCGGGGTCGCGCGGCTCGTCGTCCCCGGCGTGACGATCCGCGGCGCGCTCGTGCAGATGGGGCCCCACGCGATCGACCGCGCGCGCTGGGACGACGCGGAGATCGATCGGAATCCGTTCTTCTGTCCCGACCCCGTCGCCGCCGCCGCGTGGGCCGAGTACCTGGACGGGATCCGGAAGAGCGGCTCCTCCTGCGGCGCGGTCGTCGAGGTCACGGCGACGGGCGTGCCGCCGGGCTGGGGCGCGCCGGTGTACGGGAAGCTCGACGCGGAGATCGCGAGCGCCCTCATGAGCGTCAACGCCGTGAAGGCGGTCGAGATCGGCGACGGCATGGCGGTGGCGTCGCTCACCGGCGAAGAGAACGCGGACGAGATGCGCGCTCCGGTCGCGGGCGCGGAGCACCCGACGTTCCTCACGAACCACGCCGGCGGCATCCTCGGCGGCATCTCGACGGGGCAGCCGGTCGTCGCGCGATTCGCGGTGAAGCCGACGTCCTCGATCCTCACGCCGCTCCGCGCCGTCACGCGGACCGGGGTCGAGGTCGACGTGCGGACGAAGGGCCGCCATGATCCGTGCGTCGGCATCCGCGCGGTGCCGGTGGGGGAGGCGATGATCGCGATCGTCCTCGCGGACGCGTTCTTGCGCCATCGCGCGCAGACGGGGAGCGGGAGCCCTTGGCCGATCGCGACGTGATCGCGCTCGAGCCGTTCGCGCGCCTCCTCGAGCCCCTCCTCCGCGACGCGGGGGCCGTCGTGGAGCTGCACGATCTCCTCGTGCAGGCCGGGGACGCTCGGACGGAGGCCGAGCGTGCCGCGTGGCTCGAGGCCTTCGGTACGTGGCTCCACCACGGGCGGGGGATCTTCGGACGCCTCGACGACGAGGAGCGGACGTGCCGCCTCCGCGCCTTCGTCGTGGCGCTCGAGAACGTCGAGCCCTTCCGCGAGTCCTTCGCCGCGCTGTTCACCGGCGTCGTGAGCGGCCTCCGCGGGACGAAGCTCTTCGCCGACGTCGGCATCCCGGTCGAGGCGGGCTTCTGGCGCGAAGCGGCCGACCGCATCGCTCGCCGCGTCCTCCCGACGCCGCCCTCGCCGAACAGCTTCGCCGACTTCATCGCTCGCCTCTTCCCGACGGAGGCAGACGCGCGTTGGCTCGCGATCTCGCCGCCCGATCCGTGGCTCGCGCTCTGGCGGCTCCTCGAGACGACGAAGGCGCCGCTCTCGACGGCGTGGATGCCGCTCGCGGGATCGATGGCGGACGCGATGCGCATCCTCGCCGCCCGCATCGCCGGCCTCGCCGTGGCGCAGGACGTCCGGGAGCGGCTGCCGGACGTCCCCGTCTCCGAGCTCCCGTTCCTCCGGTTGACCAAGATGTGCGACGCGGTGCAGCTCGGCCCGCCGCGGATGTCGTTCAGCAACGAGGCGGCGCTCTCGACGATCAAGGAGTGTCGGGAGGCGCTTCGCGTCGTGCACGCACACCTCGAGGCCTCGGGCGTGAGCGTCGATCTCGTCTACCGGCTCGAGCTCATGACCGCGCAGCTCGCGAGGCTCGAGCAGATCACCTCGCTCCTCGTGCCGGGGAGCTTCGACGAGCTCCCCGTGCACCTCGGACGCTTCACGCTCGCCGTCGTGCAGGCCCAGTTCCAGGGCCGGAGCGTCCTCGACCTCCTCCGCGCGAGCTCGCACCTGCTCGCGCGCAAGATCGTCGAGCGGAGCGGCAAGACCGGCGAGCACTACATCACCCAGACCCGCGCAGAGTGGCGCGCGATGCTGTTCTCCGCGGCGGGTGGCGGCTTCCTCACGACGTACACCGCGGCGTTCAAGTTCCTCGTCTCCGGCAGCGCCCTCTTCGCGTGCATCAACTTCGCCGGCAGCTTCCTCCTCATGGGCGCGCTCGGATTCACGCTCGCCACGAAGCAGCCTTCGATGACGGCCGCGGCGCTCGCCGCATCGCTCGAGCCGCCTGGGCCCGAGGGAGCGGCCGGCCTCCGGCGGAGCCGGATCGACGCTTCGCCGCTCGACCAGGACGCCCTCTCGCGTCTCGTCGGGCTCATCGCGGCGATCTCCCGCTCCCAGCTCGCGGCGGCGGCCGGCAACGTGCTCACGGTGATCCCCGCCGCGATCGCCTTCGATCTGCTCTGGCGCCTGTTCGCCGGGCACACGCTCCTCGGCGAGGAGAAGGCGACCAAGGTCGTCCACTCGCTCTCGATCATCCACAGCGGGACGATGGCGTACGCGGCCTTCACCGGCGTGCTCCTCTGGCTCTCGAGCGTCGCGGCAGGGTGGTTCGAGAACTGGATCACCTACCGGCGTCTGCCTGCGGCGATCGAGGCGCACCGGACGCTCCGACGCGTCCTCGGGCCCGCGCGCACGAAGAGACTCGCGCGCGCGCTGGAGCACGGCGCCTCCTCGGTGGCCGGCAGCATCGCGCTCGGCGTCCTCCTCGGCATCGTACCTTCCCTCGGGCTGCCGCTCGAGGTCCGCCACGTGACGCTCTCGACCGGCTCGCTCGTCTTCGCCGCGAGCGCGCTCGGCGGGCAAGGTCTCGCCCCTTCTCAGTGGATCGAAGCGGCGCTCGGCATCGTCGTCATCGGGATCCTGAACTTCGGCGTGAGCTTCGTGCTCGCGCTCGGCGTGGCCCTTCGCGCGCGCGACACCTGGCGTACGGGCACGACGCGGATGCTGAGACGCCTCGCCGGCGCGCTCGTCCGGCGCTTCGTGCGTGAGCCGCTCCCTTTCTTCCTGCCGCCCCGCGGCTGACGTAAGAGGGGCCCCATGTACCCGCTACGTCGCTTCCTGACGATGACGGCCGGAAGCCTCCTCGCCGAGAAGGTCGACCTCCTCGACACGGTGACGCTCGACATGCCAGTGAGGCGCATCGACGTCGAGTCCTCGCGGATGAACAACGGGCGCTACCTGACGTTGATGGATCTCGGCCGCTTCGCGCTGATCGTCCGCGCAGGCTACGCGCCGGCGATGGTGAAGCGTCGCTGGTTCCCGCTCATCACCGGCGTCATGATCCGCTTCCGACGGTCGCTCCGCGTCGGCACGAGGTTCTCGCTCGCGACGCGCCTCGTCGCGTGGGACGCGCGCTCGTTCTTCCTCGAGCAGCGGTTCGAGCAGGGCGGCGACGTGCGCGCGCACGCGTACGTGAAATCGCTCTTCATGGGCGCGAAGGGCCCGCTCTCGACCGCCGAAGTGCTCGCGGTCGCGAGCGACACGAGGCCGTCACCGCCGATGCCGGAGGCGATCACGTCGTGGATGAAGGCGGACGCGGAGGCGTTCTCCTGAGGTCCCTCAGAACGACTTCAGGTCCGAGAGGAGCCGCTTCGAGATGACGATGCGCTGGATCTGCCCGGTGCCCTCGAAGATGTCGTAGACCTTGATGTCGCGGAACCACTTCTCGAGGAGCTGGTGCTCCGTCGCGATGGACCCCTCCGCGCCGCAGATCTCGATCGCCTCGATGCACGCGCGGATCGCGGCCTGACCGCCGGCGGCCTTCGACATGCTGGCCTCCTTGGCGTTCGGGACGCCGGCGTCGGCCATCCAGGCCGCGCGCCACGTGAGCATCCGCGCCGACTCGAGCGCGCGGCCCACCTTCGCGAGCCGCTCGGCGAGCGCGGCGTAGCGCGGAATCGGGCGCGAGAGGACGTAGTTCGCCTTCACGAAGTCGCAGGCGTAGTCGTACGCCGCCTTCCCGATCCCGAGCGCCATCGCGGCGACGAGCGGGCGCGTGTTGTCGAAGGTCTTCATGGCGGTCATGAAGCCCTCCTTCGTCACGTAGCCGTCCTCGCCGCCGAGGAGGTTCTCCTCCGGGACGCGGCAGTCCTCGAGCACGAGCTCGGCGGTCTCGCTCGCGCGGAGGCCCATCTTGTCCTCCAGGCGTCCGACCGAGAAGCCGGGCGTGCCCTTCTCGACCACGAACGCGCGATGCCCGGCGCGTCCGAGCGCAGGATCGATCGTGGCGAAGATCACCGTCCACGCCGCCTTCGCGCCGTTCGTGATGTAACACTTGCGTCCGGAGAGGACCCAGTGGCGGCCGTCCTTGCGGCACGACGTGCGGATCCCCGCGACGTCCGAGCCCGCGGCCGGCTCGGTGAGGCCGTACGCGCCCCAGCGGAGCGGACCGGTCGACATGTCCTTGAACGGCGCGAAGAAGCGCTGCTTCTGCTCCGGGGTGCCGGTCGCGCGGACGGGAGGTCCGCCGAGGCCCGGGCCGGGGAGGTTCAGGAGGAGCGAGCCGTCGCCCCACGCGAGCTCCTCGGCGGCGAGCGCGCTGAACAGGTTCCCGCCGCGCTTCTTGTCGGCCCCCTCCGGCGTCGCCCCCTCGGCGTCGTCGCCGAGCCCCGAGCGCATCGCGTTCGAGCCCATCGAGGTCGCCATCATCGCCATGTTCCGGAGAAAATCGTCCGGGATCCCGCCCTCGCGGTCCCACCCGAGCGCCTCGGGGCGGATCACGTTCTTCGCGAACGCGCGGATCATCTCGCGCGTCTCGAGCTGCTTCTTGGTGAAGGAGAAGTCGATGCTCATGATTGCGGATCCGATCAGACGAAGGCGTTCTGCGACTCGGGCGTGGGGAGCACGAGCGCCGGGTCGAGCGGGAGGCCGATGCGGATCGCGGTCGCGAGCTGGTCGGCGTGCTCGGCGGTCATCGTGCAGAGCGCGAGCTGCTTGGCGTCGCGCATCAGCTTCTCGACGATGTAGTCGCGCATGAAGCCGGCGCCGCCGTGGAGCTGCACGCCGTCGTCGCCGCAGCGCATCGCCGCTTCGTGGGCGAACGCGACGGCCTGCGCGGTCTGGAGGAGGCAGTCCTTCTCCCGCGGAGGAGGGGCCGTCTTGCTCGGATCGCCGGCGGCGGGGAGGCCCCAGCGAACGCGGTCGAACGCGTCCCACGAGGACGCGGCGCGCCAGACGAGGACGCGCGCGCCGTCGACATCCATCGCGCGATCCGCGACCGTGAAGGCGACGGCTTGGAAGTGGCCGATCGGCTTCCCGAACGCCTTCCGACCGTCGACGTACTCGCGCGTCGCGTCGAAGGCGGCCCGCGAGAGACCGACCGCACGCGCTGCCACGAGGAGCGCGTGACGGGCGAAGAAGCGGACCGTGGCCGCGACGAAGGTGTCCTCGTCCATCGCCGCGCCGAGACGGGCGCTCGCGGGAACGACGACGTCGTCGAGGGTGATGGCGCCGAAGCTGGCAGCGTCGAGGCCGAGCGTCTTCGCGCGGGGGAGGACGCCGAGGCCCTTCGCGGAGCGCGTGACGAGGAAGGCACCGAGGCCGCGGAAGCCCTTCGCCGCGTCGACCTGCGCGAAGACGAGGAAGGCCTCGGCGCGGTCGGCGTTGACGACGAAGCTCTTCCCGCCCGAGAGGCGATAGTCGCCGCCGTCCTTCGTCGCCGTCGTCGTGAAGCCCTCGCGTACGGCGGGCTTCGCCTCACCCCAGGCGACGGACGCGAAGCGTTCGTGGCCGCCCTCTCCGGTGAAGGGCGCGAGGATCGCGGCGGCCTCGTCGGCGGTCGCGAGCTCCGTCACGGCGAGGCCGAACGCGCCGGGGCCCCCGAGGGCGAACGCGGCGGCGGGATCGCCCCACGCGATCTCCTCCTCGAGGAGGACGGCGTCGAGGAGGCCGAGGCCGGCGCCGGACGCGCGCTCGGGAAGGGCGATGGCCGCGAGGCCGAGATCGTGCGCGGTGCGCCGCACGCTCTCGGGCAGTGCGCGCTGGCGCTCGGTCTCGCGGATCCGCGGACGGAGCACGGTGCGCGCGAACTGCGCCACCGACTCGATCATGAGCTTCTGATCGTCGCTCGGCTCGAAGGTGATCAAGGGTCGCGTCCTTCCGTTAGGACGGCGGGCCATAGCCGACGGAGCCCGATGCGGAAAGGTGATCCATGTCAGCGACCTTCATCGCGTAGTCGACTCCGCGCCTCGACGAGCGCGAAGCCGAGGAGGTTCCGTCCGCGCCACCGCCGCGGGTCCCGCGCCTCCGGGTTCGACGCCCCCATCCCGATGCCCCAGATCCGGTCGCGCGGGGACGCCGAACCCGCGCACCCTGCGTCGGAACGCCTTCGCCTCGGCCGGCGCGGCGCACGCCAGGATCGCCTCGTCCCCGAAGAGCCTCGCCTTCGCGGCCATCCTCCAGTGCTCGGCCGTCGCATACGTCACGCCCGCCGCCACGAAGGCCCGAGGAAACCACTGGCTGAGGCAGGATGCGTCGACGGCCTTCCCCTTCGGCGTGTGGCCCCAGAAGAAGAAGAAGAAGAAGTCGATCGAATCACCCTCGTCGAGGGCGCGGACGAGGCTCGGTCGGGTCCACATAGAAGTACCATGTACCTTTTGTGCCCCGGCGCCAGGGCTCGTCCTTCTCGGGGCGGCGGCCTGCACGATTCGAGAGACCGATGGAACGGACCGCTTTACCCCGCGGCTGGTTCCGCTAGTAGACAGAGTCCGCCGCGTACGACGCCGGGGAGAGCGGTTCGAGGCCGCTTCACCCTTGACGAAGCCCACGACGGCAAGTAGGTTCCCGCCCCCTTGCCCCCCACCACTGGGGTGCATGTTCGCGAAGTTCGCGTTTTCCCGAGGAAGCGACATGGCAACGCCCGAGGCCGCCGAGAAGGCCGTCACCAAGAAGTCGAACCCCAACCGTGGCTACATGCCCACGACGGAAGGCGCGGCCCAGAGCCGTGCGTGGTGGGTCGTCGACGCGACGGGCAAGTCCCTCGGCCGCCTCGCCAGCGAGGTCGCCCACGTCCTCCGCGGCAAGCACAAGCCGACGTTCGCGCCCCACGTGGACTGCGGGGACTTCGTCGTCGTCGTGAACGCGGACAAGGTCCAGCTCACGGGCAACAAGCTCGACGGCAAGTTCTTCTACTCCCACTCGGGGATCCCGGGCGGGTTCAAGAAGGAGAGCTACCGCCACCTCATGGCGCGGAAGCCCGAGTTCCCCATCGAGAAGGCCGTTCGCGGCATGCTCCCGAAGAACGTCCTCGGCCGCGAGATGATCACGAAGCTCAAGGTCTACGCGACGCCGGATCACCCGCACGCCGCACAGAAGCCCCAGGTCCTCGCGATCAAGTAAGCGCCAGGCGCCGATAGAACTCACAAGAACTCGAGAGCTGACAGAGATGAGCACCGCGACCAATCGCACGTACGCCACCGGCAAGCGCAAGACGGCCATCGCCCGCGTCTGGCTGTCCCCCGGTTCGGGTCAGATCACCGTCAACGAGCGCCCCGCCGACCAGTACTTCGAGCGCGAGACGTCGCTCATGGTCATGAAGCAGGCGCTCGAGCTCATCGAGGCCCTCGACCAGTTCGACGTCTGGGCGACGGTGAAGGGCGGCGGCCACTCGGCCCAGGCGGATGCGATGCGCCACGGCATCTCCCGCGCGCTCATCACGCTCGATCCGGAGAAGCGCGGTGTCCTCAAGCGCGCCGGCTTCCTCACGCGCGATGCGCGCAAGAAGGAGCGCAAGAAGTACGGCCAGCCGGGCGCCCGCAAGCGCTTCCAGTACAGCAAGCGCTGATCGCGGCGCCTGCCTCGACCGGCAGGTGGCCTCACGGTCGTCACTCGGAGCCGGGCCCTCGTGAGAGGTGCTCGGCTTCGGCCATTTCCGGCGTCAGGAGCCGGTGCAGTCGACGAGCTCGTTTCGTGCGATCCGGCACGAGCCCGGGATGCCGACGGAGCCGGGAGCCCCGGTCCACGTCGCGCCGAGGACGTCCCGGACGACGCTCGCCGCGGCGCCCTCGTCGTCGACGGTGGTGCCGGCCACGTGCCGGACGCGCCCTTCGTCGTCGAGGAGCATCACCGCGACGGAGACGACGTCCTCGTGGCACCAGCGCTCCGTGTCCCTCGTCCTCCTCCAGGAAGGCTGACAGACGAGACGGGTCGACACCTCGGTGACGAGGGCGCGCGTCCCCCCGCTCCGTCGTAGCTCGGCGACGATCGCGGGCGAGCCCGCGGCTTCGGCGATCCGCGCGCGCGGGTCGGCGACCTCGGACGCGTCGCCGCAACCCGGGTCCGACGTGTTCGCCGTCGTCGCGTCGCCTTCGCCCTGCGCGAGGGCGCGCCGTAGCGCCGAGGATGTCGCGCGCGTGCGGCCGAGACCCGTCTCCCCCGCGCGGAGCCGGTGGACGTGGTCGACCTGGACCTCCACGCAGACGCGCGGCGCGAGAACGAGGAGCTTGCCCCCCTCGATCTCGCGCGCGGGGACGCCCGATGCGGCGTTCACCTGGCGCCTCTCGTGCCCGCAGGCGACGAGAGACGCGGCGCACACGGCGAGCAAGGCCCAACCACCCCGAGGTCCCATACCCCTCCATGGTAGTGCCACCCTAGGGGCGGGCAAGCCAGCGTCAGCGGATCAGGGGAACTTCCAGGTGTTGGACGTGTTGATGAACTGGTTGTACTCGCGCACGACCTCGGTGCGGCTCCCGTCGCGACAGGCGGGCAGCTTCTTGATCGCCACCTTCGTCCCGACCTTCGCCTTCGCCGGCGCGTCGCGGAGGCAGCGGAGGTACTCCTTCGACTTCTTCCGGAAGTCCTCGGCTTCGCGCGTGAACATGTCGTAGCCCGTGGAGGCCGTCACGTTCTTCGACTTCGAGAGGTCCGCCTTGTGTGCGGCGCCGTACGTCGTCAGGTCCGTAAGCGCGGTGTCGTAGTCCTTGAAGGCGGAGTCGTAGAGCGGGAAATCGATCGTGAGGTCCTCGTCGACCGAGCCGGCCTCGACGAGCTCCCGCGCCATCATGATCGTGTTGCGACGGTGGTAGAGGAACTTCTTCCCGTCCTCCTTCTCGATCTCCGCCAGCCGACGGCGGGCGAGCGGCTTCGTGATGCCGGCGAGCTCCTCGTGCAGGTCGTGATCGACCTTCTGGAAGCGCTTCCAGCCTGCGCGGAGCTTCGGATCGAGCTCCTTGCCCTTGGCGAAGGCGTCGTCCTTGTAGTCCTTCGCGTCGTAGTACTTCTCGGCCTGCGTCACGAGGCCGGCGATCTCCGCGGCCGCTGCGGCATACTCGTCCCCGAGCTCTTCCAGCTTCGGGTTCTTCGGCGGCATCGCCTTGGCCTTGGCGACGCCCTTCGAGCAGTCGGTCGCCTCCTTCTGATCGACCTTGTAGAGGCCGTACACGTAGCGCTCCTTGCCGGTGAGGCCCTTCACGGGGTCGACCCACTGGAAGTAGCGACCGCGCGAGTCGTAGATGTCGGACGTGAGCGAGTTCTGACAGACGATGTACGGCTGGATCTTGTCCTCGAGCTGGTCGTCCGGATCCTCCGCGTCGTTCGCGGCGGTCGCGCCCACGCCCGTGCCCGTCGTTGTGCTCGTCCCCGCGTCGCTGGCGCCTGCGAGGCCCCTCTTCAGGAGCTTCTTGCAGCCCGACGTCGAGGCGAGCACGCCCGCGAGGAAGAGCGCCCACCCGAACCGCTGCGCAAGGGTCCGGCTCTGCACGTTCCGCATCCGTATCCTCCCGATCCCGTCGCCTTTTGGGAGCCCGTCCCTGCCGTCTCGCACCGCGCGATCGAGCACCTCGGACGTCTCGATCGCCGAGGATAAACGCGAGCGCGCTCCGGGAGATGGGAAAATGCTAAGACGGGCCCCGTGACCCCGGCCTCGATGCCTCGCCCACCCCAGGAGGCCGCCTCCGCCCACAGGGCAAGCGGACGTTTCGGCACACGCCGCGGCTGGCTCGCGGCGGCGCTGGTCGGCGCGGCGGCCCTCGTCGGTCCCGGCGAGCGGGTCGCGGGCGCGGCCATCGTCGAGCGCGTGGTCGCCGTCGTCGGCGAGCGGCCGATCCTCCTCTCCGAGCTCCGACATCGCTCGCGCCCCCACCTCGCCCAGATCGCCACGCAGGCGACGAGCGCGGCCCAGGCCGCCGCGATGGAGAACGAGGCGTTCCGCGAGCTCCTCAACCGCATGATCGACGAGCGGCTCGAGGAGCAGGCCGCCGACAAGGCGCGCCTCACCATCACGCCGGAGGAGATCGACGCGGGCATCCGCGAGGTCGCCGCGCGCGCGAACCTCGCGCCGAAGGATCTCCTCGCCGAGGCGCGGAGGAGCGGCCTCACCGAGCAGGACTACCGCGACGAGATCCGTCGCCAGGTCCTCGAGGGGAAGCTCCTGAACCTCCGCGTCCGAAACCGCGTTCGCGTGACGGAGGAGGACGGGCGAGCCGCCTACGCCGCCTACGTCCGCACGGCCGGGCAGCAGCAGCTCGTCGACATCCGACTCCTCGTCCTCGACATCCTGCCGGGCTCGACGCAGCAGCAGATCCAGACGCGCGTGACCCTCGCCGAGTCGATCGTACAGCAGGCGCGGTCGGGCACCGACTTCTGCACGCTCGTCACGAACTACAGCACCCAGCAGCAGCTGAAGAAGACGTGCGGCTCCAACGGTCCGCTCCCGCTGACGCGTCTCCCCCCGGAGCTCCAGAGCTTCGCGCGCGCGGCGAAGCCGGGCGACGTGTCGGACCCAATCCCGTTCCGTGATCCGACCGGCGCCGAGGCCGTCCTCGTCCTCCAGCTCGGGTCGAACGCGGCCGAGGCCCCGCCGTACGCGCAAGTGAAGGAGCAGATGATGGAGCGCGCGTTCGTCGACGCGCTCGACAAGCAGAAGCGCGAGTGGCTCCGGGAGCTGCGGCGCGGCGTGTACATCGAAGTGCGCCTGTAGGCGCCCGGACGCTCCTCGTCCGCGCGCACCCACCTGGCCGCCGTCGCGCGCTGGTCGCGACGTCGTTCGGGTTGCCAGGCGGATCGGTCGCCCGGGTGACCGGTGGGGCAGTCAACGCGGCGACATCACGCGGAGCGCGCGCGCGCACCCTTCTTGCTTCGTCCCCGCTCACGATGAGCCAGGCCGACGGCATGCGCGCGCGCCTCCCCAGCTGGGTCCACGAAGACGGGTCGATGGTCCGCCTCAAGGCGGCGAGCGAGAAGGCCGCCGGCACCGAGGCCGCGAGGGCCGCCGTCGGCACGCGCGAGCGTCGCCGGACGTGCCGTATCCCCGTGGAGCTCACGGTCTTCGTCCACGCGGCGAACCACTTCTTCCAGGCGGAGACCGCGGACGTCTCGCAGGGCGGCATGTTCGTCGTGACGGACCGCGTCGTCCTGCAGGGCACCCGCGTGGTCCTGGACTTCGCCCTCGGCGGCGGCGAAGAGCCGCTCGAGATCGAGGCCGTCGTGCGCTGGACGCGCACCGAAGACGACCACCGCCGCACGGGCGCGCCTCGCGGCCTCGCGCTGGTGTTCGACGAGCTCACCGCCGCCACGCAGGCCCGCATCGAGGCGTACTGCAAGGTGCGAGAGCCGCTCTACTTCGATCTGTTCGAAGGAGCGAGTTGACACGCCTCCGTCCGCTGCCGGATGCTTGAAGACTCGGGGCGCCTGCAAGCTGCGTCCGACGTTCACGGAGAGGGAAGAGGGGCGAAGCCCGCATGAGAGACATCTCATGCGGGCTTCGTTTTTTCGGACGTCCGAGGAGCGCATCCGCGAAGCGTCATCCGCGGAGGATGATCACTCGATCGGGAGGCCGCCGCGGAGGACCTGGGTGAGCCGGGTGACGGCGCGGGTGGCGTTGGACTTGGAGGCGTAGAGCTCGCCGCGGGCGATGATCTCGCCGTTCTTGGCGACGAGGCGGATGCCCCACTGCCCGCTGGCGGCCGGGAAGACGTCGTAGGCCGTGGCGTCGGCGCCGTTCGAGACGACCGAGGCGATGCCCTTGCGAGCCGACTGGCGGGAAGCGTAGCCCTGCGAGCCGAGCACGATCTCGCCGTTGCCCGAGCGCACGCGGAAGTACGACTTTCCGTCCTCGCCCGTGAAGAGCTCGAAGCGCTCGCGCTTCGGCGCGACCTGGAGGTTCGGATCGCGCTGGATGCGCACGAGGCGACGGACGGTCATAGCGCCACGCTCCGCGTTCGACGTGGACGCGTAGAGCTCGCTCGTGCCGATCACCTCGCCGTTCGCCGCCTTGAGGACGAAGTACACGTCGCCGTTCCGAGCGGTGCGGAGCTCGAAGTTCCGCTTGTCGTGCCCGTTCGCGAGCACCGACCGGACGCCGGCTTCGGCGTTCGCGAGCGTCGAGTAGCCCTCGGACTGGAGGACGTTCTCGCCGTTGGCGGCCATGAGGTGGAAGTAGAACTGCCCGTCTTGGCCTTCGAAGGTCTCGAAGTACGCGCTGCGGGAGACGAGGTCGTCACTCGTCTCGACGGCCTCGGGGGCCTCCTCGTCGGTCGGGGCCGCACAGGCAGCGGCGGAGAGGGAGAGGAGGGCGGCGAGGGCGGCGAGCGCGCGGATGTTGGCGTTCATGATGTCTTACGTGGCTCCAGAATCCTTTCTTCGGTGAAGGCACCGCGCGTCCTCGAGGGCCCGGAAAAGGCTGTTTCGAGGGGGAATGACGCTCGATGGGGCCCCCGGGAGCGACGCCGTCTCGCGTGCGACCGGACACCTTTCGCGCGGCGCGCTCGTGAGAGCCCGTCGCGACGCAGAGCCCCCTGTAGCACCGACCAATGTAGGAGCAAGTGGTCTTTTCTCCCCACGTTGCCCCGTCGTCGCCCGGACCAGGGTTTTCCCGGTGAAACACCCGGGATACGACGGGAGGCGATGCGGCTTCTCTCCGTCGTCGCGGCCGGCGCCGCCATTCTCCTCGCCTGCGCCGAGCCGCCTCCTGCTCCGCGCGCGGGCGTCGTCTCGACCCTCGCTCGTGAGTCCGGCGCGGCGCGCCGGCCCCGGGCCGTTCGCCCAGGCGCGACCATCACGGACGTGAAGGCGCCGCCGCGCGCCGACGCCTCGCTCCTTCCGCGCCGCGTCCTCTTCGCGAACGACGACCGATCCCTCCCGAAGCTGAGCCCCGACGGACGGAAAATCGCCTTCCTCGCCGACAAGGACGGCGTGTCGAACGTGTGGGTCGCCGAGGCGAACAACGTCGCCGCTGCCAAGCCGGTGACGAACGATCGGAGCCGCGGCATCCGCTGGTACACGTGGGCGTACACGAACGAGCACGTCATCTTCCGGCAGGACGAGGGCGGCGACGAGAACTGGCATCTCCACGCCGTCGACCTGCGTACGGGCGACGATCGTGACCTCACGCCGCTGCCCGGCGTCTCCGCCAGGCTCGAGGCCGTGAGCTGGAAGAAGCCGATGCGCCTCGTGATGGGGCTGAACGATCGCGACAAGCGCTGGCACGACCTGCACGAGGTCGATCTCGCGACCGGCGCCCACACGATGGTTCAGAAGAACGAGGGCTTCTCCTCGTACACCCTCGACCTCGATCTCAAGGTGCGCCTCGCGCAGAAGCCCGAGAAGGACGGCTCGGTCGACGTCCAGGAGCTGGACGGGAAGGGCGGCTTCCGCTCCGCCTTCAGGATCCCGTTCGAGGACAAGCTCACCACCCGAATCGTGGGCTTCGACGGGAGCGGCACGAAGCTCCATCTCGTCGACAGCCGCGGCCGTGACACGGCGGCCTTCGTCGAGATGGACCTCGCCCGGAAGACGTCGAGGGTCGTCCTCGACGACGGGCAGGCCGACATCGAGAGCCTCCTCCTCACGCCGAGGGATCGCCGGCCGCAAGCGGCGCTCGCGAATCACCTGCGCCTTCGCTGGCATGTTGCCGACCCGAAGCTCCGCGGCGACCTCGACGTCCTCGAGGCGGCCTCACCCGGCGACGTCGACGTCGTCTCCCGCTCGCTCGACGACACGAAATGGATCGTGTCGTACGCCGTCAGCGACGGGCCGACGAAGTACGCGCTCTACGATCGTTCGAAGCCCGAGGCGCGGAAGGTCGACATCCTCTTCGCGAACGTGAAGGCGCTCGAGGGCGTAAAGCTGTCCCCGATGATGCCGGTCGTGATCCCCGCACGCGACGGGCTCCCGCTCGTCAGCTATCTCACGCTTCCGGCGGGGAGCTTTCGCCCGAACGGTGATGCGCGCCCCGAGCGGCCCCTCCCGATGGTGCTCTACGTGCACGGCGGCCCCTGGTCGCGCGACGAATGGGGCCTGAACCGCAGCACGCAGTGGCTCGCGAGCCGGGGCTACGCCGTCCTCCACGTGAACTACCGCGGCTCGCGCGGCTTCGGGAAGCGCTTCCTCAACGCGGCCGATCGCGAGTGGGCCGGGAAGATGCACGAGGACCTCGTCGATGCCGTGACCTGGGCCACGACCGAGGGGATCGCCGACCCGAAGAAGGTCGCGATCATGGGCAGGAGCTACGGCGGCTACGCGACGCTCGTCGGCCTCTCGTTCACGCCGGACACGTTCGCGTGCGGCGTCGACATCGTCGGTCCCTCGAACCTGGAGACGCTCCTCCGCAACACCCCCGCGTACTGGGAGAGCGAGACGGAGCTCTTCGCCAGGCGCGTCGGCGACATCCGCACCGAGGAGGGCCGCGCGTTCCTCGCCGCGCGCTCCCCGCTCGGACGCGTCGACCGGATCGCGAGGCCGCTCCTCATCGGTCAGGGCAAGAACGACCCGCGCGTGAAGCAGGTCGAGAGCGATCAGATCGTCTCCGCGATGCAGAGCAAGCGCCTGCCGGTGACGTACGTGCTCTACCCCGACGAAGGGCACGGCTTCCAGCGCCCGGAGAACCGCATCTCGTTCAACGCCGTCACGGAGGTCTTCCTCGCGCAGTGCCTCGGCGGTCCGTACGAGCCGATCGGGAAGGACTTCGCCGGTTCCTCGATCTCGGTGCCCTCCGGCAAGGAGCACGTGGACGGCCTCGCGGACGCGCTCTCTGCCGCTGCGAGGCGCTGACGCGAGCGCTCCTACCGCTTCGTCGTGTCGCCCTTCGAGAGGTGGGTGACGGCCTCGCCGAGACCGTCGACCGTGAGCTGGAACATCGGGAACACCTTCGCGATCTGCTCCGCCGTCCCGCCGCGCCAGTACGACGGCGGGTCCGGGTTCAGCCAGGCCGTGCGCCGGAAGTGATCGGCCACCTTCTGGAGCCAGAGGAGGCCCGTCTGCGGCTTCCCGGTCGACTCGCCGCTCGCGTAGTACTCCCAGTCACCCTGGCCGAGGAGCTCGGCGGGATGCATCGCCGCGTCCCCCACGACGACGAGCTTCCACTCGGGGCCCAGCTCGTGGAGGAGATCGTCGACCCGCGTGGGCTCCGTGAACCTCTCGGTCTCCCAGACCCGGCCGTAGACGCAGTTGTGGAAGTAGTACGTCTTCAGCGTGCGGATGTTCGACGCGCGCTTCGCGGCGGAGAAGAGCCGTGAGACGAGCTGCGCGTAGGGATCCATCGAGCCGCCCACGTCCATGAGGAGGAGGACGCGGATGTTCGACTTTCGCGGCGGGCGCGTGACGATCTCGAGCTCGCCGGCGTTCTTCGCGGTCGCGTCGATCGTGGCGTCGATGTCGAGCTCGTCGGGCTGACCTTCGCGGAGGAAGGCCTTCAGCTTACGGAGCGCGACCTCGATCTGCCGGACGTCGAGGACGAGGTCGGAGCGATACGGACGGTAGCGGCGCGCATCGGCGATGCCCATCGCGCTCCGGCCGCCGCCCATGTTCCCGAGCCGGACGCCGGACGGGTTCTGCCCCTGCGCACCGAACGGGCTCGTGCCGCCCGTCCCCACCCAGCGGTTGCCGCCCTCGTGGCGGCCCTTCTGCTCGCGCATCCGCTCTTCGAGCTGCTTTCTGAGCTCCTCCATGTCGAGCGACGGGAGGTTCGCGAGCTCCTCGGGCGTGAGCTCCTTCCGGTTCGCCGGATCGGCGAGCCAGGCCTCGAGCTCGGACACGAGCTCGAGCGCCTCCACCGTGATGCCCTTGAAGTGGGCGAGGAACGCCTCGTCGAAGCCGTCGAGGTCGCCCTCGCGGTGGACGCAGATGGCGCGCGCCACGTGGTAGAAGCCGTCGAGCGACGACTCGTGGAGCCCCATCGCGAGCGCCTTCGCGAGGGACATGGCCTCCTGCGCGCCGACCTTCACCTTGCGACGGCGGAGCTCGTAGAGGAAGGGGACGAAGGCCGCGCTCATCGCCGGCTCCGTCCGCAGCGCGCGTCCCCCGCCGTCCGCGCGTGGAGCTCGTACTCTCCGAGCGGCACCGTGATCGGGAGCACGAGCGAGCCGTCGTAGACGCCGCGCCCGTCGGTCGCGAGCTGCCCGACGACGAGCTCCCCGGCGCCCGACCCCCCGCCTGCCGTGCCGCGGAGGACGATGTCGACGGGCACGGAGCCGCACGTCTCGCCGTCGGCGCGCACCTCGCCCTTGATCCGGAGCGGCGCGCCGCGCCGAGCGTCGGGACCCTGGACGTCGAGGGTGACGGTCGAGGGAGGGCGATCGTCGGGGACGCTCGATCCCGTCTGTCCCGGCCGACCCGCGCCGGTCGCGCCGCCGGGAGCTCCTCCGCCGCTCGGATCGCCTCCGGTCGCGCCGCTCCCGTTCGGCGTGGCGCTGCCGTTCGGGCGCGCGCTCCCGGCGC